>JAVVFD010000009.1:0-44206 GCA_032250935.1 bacterium | reverse complement strand
ATTCGATTTTACTAAGATCAAGTATATCGTTTATGAGTGACAGCAGGTGCTCGCCGCTTGAGTAGATGTCTTCGATAAATTCGGCCTGCTTCTCCGAAACATCGCCACTTAGTCCTGCCCTGATCATATCTGAAAAACCGATTATTGCATTCAGGGGGGTCCTCAGTTCATGTGACATATTGGCCAGGAATTCCGATTTTGCCCGTGTTGCAGCCTCGGCCACATTTTTTGCCTCAATAAGCTCTTTTTTTGTCCTGGAGTGGTTTATTGCATTTTCAACCTCTACGGACAGATATTTAAGATGGCTGCCCGTCGTGGTTTTAACCAGAAAGCCGTTAATACCTTTTCGGTAGGCCTCCTTTGCCGTTTCCTCATCTCCTTCACCGGTCATCATGACTACGGGGCAGTCAATTTCCAGTTTCAGAAGATCAAAGGCGGTGCCGTCACCCAGGTTAAAGTCGGTTACAATTATATCGAAGGAGGTAGATGCCAATATATCCTTCGCCTCCAGGACGGAGCCTGCAATTTCGTAGTCGTAGGGAAGGGCCTCCTTCTTTACGTAGCGTTCAAATGCCATCTGATCGACGATATCGTCTTCTATGAGCAAAAATTTATATTTGTTATCAGACGGGTTCATTTTTTTAATGGGGCATCTCGCTTAGAGTCCAGTAAAAATCGATGGTCTTCATTATTTCGACGAATTTGACATAGTCGACCGGTTTAATTATATACCCTGCAATGCCGAGTTTGAACGTTTCCAGTTTGTCCTGTTCTTCTTTAGATGTTGTCATCATTACGACAGGGGTATCCCTGAGCGCTTCGTCAGTCCTTAGTTCCCTTAGGAATTCGATACCGTTCATTTTTGGCATATTGATGTCCAGGAATATTATGCAGGGTCTTTCAGTCGTTTCATCTCTGAGGATTTCCAGTCCCTCCTCGCCGTTGCTTGCTACATAAAGCTTGTTAACTATATTTATATCTTTAATGGCGCGCTTTACCGTCATTATATCGACGGCATCATCTTCCAGCAGCAGAATTGGCTTTTTGCTTTTCATTAGACCCTTTTTCCCCGGATAAAATTGATCGCTTTTAGAAAGGCGACTGTAACAACATACTTGTTGGAAGACTGAAGTAAAAGGTGCTTCCCTTGCCTGGTTCCGATTCGATCCAGACTTTACCATCATACATTTCAACTATCTTTTTGACAAGAGAAAGTCCGATGCCAGTCCCTTCCACGTCATCGCGCGGACTTAGTGTCTGGAATATGGTGAATATCTTTTCAAAATATTTTTCCTCGATGCCGGGGCCGTTGTCGGAAACGGAGAAGACCATATCCCCCTTTCCTTCACTATAGCCGATCCTTATCTTTCCATTGGGCTTATCCATATATTTGATCCCATTGGAGACAAGGTTCTGGAAGACCTGGAATATGCGCGTCTTCTCGCAGTGTATTCCAGGGAGCGTGTCTGATACGGAGACGCTTATCCCCTCAGGGGGAACGATTGTTTCAATTATCTCGCGCATCGTGTCATTGAGGTCTACATCGCTCTTGTCCTCATTAATCTTTCCCGCCCTGGAATAGCTCAGGATACCGTCGATGAGCGCGTTCATACGCTTGACCCTCCCCGAAAGCAGGTCGAGTTGCCCTTTCCCTTCCTCACCAAGTTTGTCGGAATAATCCTCCCGGAGCCAGCTAGTCAGTGACCCTATGGCCCTGAGCGGCGCCTTAAGGTCGTGGGAGACGATATAGGCGAAATCATTTAATTCCTTGTTGGCAAAATTGAGGTCTTCAATGACCCTGAGCCGCTCCCCTTCAACCTTTCTCAGTTCATCTGCCTCTAATATTTGCGCAATAATCAAAGAAAGTTTGCTTATAAAGTCAACCTCCTCACAGGTCCATACTCTCATTTTACCGACATTCTCACAACAGATTACCCCTTTAATCTTTCCATCATGCCAGATCGGAACGACCAGCATAGATTTTATGCCCAGGGGCCTTAGATAAGCCTCGGTAAATTCACAGCTGCGCAAGTCTGTTTCTGCGTCATCCGCCTTTATAGTCTCGTTGTGTTTTATTGCATCGAAATAGGCTGGATAGTCATCTGCTTTGAGAATTACGCCTTTTTCATGAATTTCATTCTCAGCTATGAAAAGATCGTGGCAGACTATTGATCTCCTGTCATCGTTGAAAAGCCATATTCCAAGACGCCCGGCCCTGATAGTCGCCGCAGCCTGTTCGGTGATAAGAGAGAGATTATAATCCATGCTCTCAAAACCTATCTGTGACAAAACTATAATGGTATCTTTTGCCCTGTTGCTTTCTTCCTTAACCTTAAGCTCTTCTTTTGCCTTCAGCTTTTCTTTGCTCTGTTGTTTAAGCAAGTTTCGTGACTTCCGGTCTGATAAGTAGAAACCGAAAATGAAGCAGGCTACTAATGTTACTGTCAGCAAGATGCCTGTTATTGTATAGAGTATAATATTGTTGAATCTGGATATTCTTTGCTCAAGAATTGTTATTAAAAGCTCGGATATTTCTTTAAATAGGGCGTTGCTTTTTTCGATTATAGCCGTTCCCTGGTCGAAAACATTTAATGATGTTGCTACCAACAGATGTTCCTTTGAAATCTTCTCTATAAGGGATATATACTGTTTGGAGGCTTTTTCAACTTCAGCATAATGACTCTCCATCTTGGGGCGCATATCCTTTGACGTTTCAAAGATAATGTCTGTTGCGCCTTTGTATGTATCCAGTTCGTGCTTCATAAGCAGGATGCTTTCTGCCAGTTTTTTAGAGTTTTCTTTTGTTAAACTGCTATCCAAGGTGATGCCGACCGCGATGCCGCGCGATCTGGCTACAGATTCGGTAAGGTTGGGGAGATGGTTTATAAGCAGATTTACAAGATGATATGAGTTTGCTTCCGGATCCAGGATAAGCCTGGATCTGCTGGCAACCTTAACGTTAAGTTGAATCATTACCTTGATTAACCTTGAATATAAATCAAAAACAATATGGGGGCTGACATTCTCATCTTTTTTTTGAAGGGTTGTTTCAATCTGCGTTGTTAGATTTTTAAGTTGGCTGCGGAAGCTAAACAGGGAACTATGCTCATCTTCTATAATTTCCCTGATGACCTGATCTGCCTTTTTGCTGAGTAATTCTATTTTCCTCTTATCATAACTGCCGCCATGGAGTTTGATATTTGTTAGATCTCTTATCTTTTGTAGTGTCAATGTGGCCTCATGAATTAATTGTATATCATCCATGCCATGAATTTCGCTTTTTGTAGAGGCAATATCCCCCGTGATATCGCTAAAAATAAGGTAAAGGGAAATGATTAACATCAGGAATGGCGTCACTGAGGCAATGACATAACGCCACTTTTTAGCCTTATATGTTATCAGGTTTTTCATAATCTGGAGTTTAGCATATAATACATATTTGTAAATTTCTTAACAGGCGGCGCTTTTAAATGCCTGACCGGTAAGATTCGGCCAGGTATTCGACGGCGTGCCGGACCGGGGTGTTATGGCTGAAATGATTGAGCGCATCTTCCATATGTATCTTGCATGCGGGGCAGCCTGTGGCAAGTTCACTAGCTCCGGAATCCTTTATATGCTCTACCTTTCCGGCCGCCACCCCTATGCTCATTTCATAATTGTGAAGTGATGCCTCCCCCCCGAAGCCGCAGCAGTAACATGGCTTTTTCATCTCCTTGAAATTCAGACCTGGTATGGCAGCCAGTATCTCCCTGGGCTCATCCATGATCCCCTGCCCGCGGCTCAGGTGGCAGGGGTCGTGCCATGTGACAGATCTGCTTATTTCCCCCATCCCCTTTTTGTAGTCAGTGTGATGGACAAGGTAGTAATGGATATCCATGACCTTTTCTGACAGATCCTTAGCCCCCTGGCCTGCTAGCCACTTAGGGTAGTCTTTCAGCGTCGCCCCGCATGTGGCGCAGCATGTAACGACGGCATCGACATTTAGTGACGTGAATGCCTCTATATTTTTTCCGGCAAGAGTGGCGGCTCTTTTCCTGTCTCCACTTGAGAGGAACGGGATCCCGCAGCAGCTCTCCCTTTTAGCAATTATAACCTCTATATTGTTGTGTTCCAGTACCTCAATAACTGCCTTGCCTATATGCTGATGTATGATGTTGGTTGCGCAGCCTATATAAAAGGCGACCCTGCCCGCCGGGTTCTTGATCTCCCTGGTCAGCTTTTTCCAGCTTTTTAGCGGCATCCCGCCTATATCTGGGAGCAGTCTCTTTCGCCCCTTAAGCTTCATCGATGAAGGAAGGGGGGTGAAGTTGGGGAGTGGATCGTAAAGGATCTTTTTAAGCAGTCCTGCAAGCCTTATAATTAAGGGGTAGCCTTGCAGCTTTATGAAAAGAGGACCCGCTACCAGGTCTTTGAATGGTGAGCATCCCTTTGCAGCCTTGACTTCGGCCTTTGCGGCATAGATGATTTCGTCCACCTTTACTGAACTTGGACATGATTTCATGCACGCCCTGCAATCAAGGCAGCTGTCTATAGCCTTTGAAAAGCCTCCTGTCAGTCCCAGTCTTTTATCTATGACAGCCTCGACAAGGGCCATCCTTCCCCTTGCCACCATGGATTCGTCCCCCGAATAGGCGTATGTGGGGCAGGTGGCCTGGCATCCACCGCATCTTACGCATCGGCTTACGTCTTCTTTGTATTTATCCAGATATTTCAGCTTTGTCATATATTTAAAAAGTAGATTTTGAAGCCGGATTTAAATAAGATATTGATTAAAAAACGCCACAGGTTTATTATATCGGGTGTATCCGGTGGGGGCATGACATCTTATCTTTAGCCGTAAATCAAATTATATTTCAGACCAACATTATCACAGAATTATCCATACAAATAAACCGAAATATACCTGTTTAGATTATGATTTATGCCGCTTGTGTATTCTAAATAGTTTTACTGCAAATCCCGGTTTTAACCACAAAGCCACAAAGGTCACGAAGAATCATAGTAGATTAACTTTGTGCTTTTTGTGTCTTTGTGGTGATTTATGACTTGAAAACAGGTAAAAATGAAGATCTTAAAAGACACACACGGACGAATAATAAGCTATATGCGTATATCTGTAACGGATAGATGCAATATGCGTTGTAAATATTGTGTGCCAGGGAATGGTTTTCAGGCGATTTCCCATGCCGATATACTAAGTTATGAAGAGATCCTTAAGATAGTGCGCCTTGCAAGCGGCCTTGGAGTCAACAAGTTCAGGATTACAGGCGGGGAGCCGCTTGTAAGAAAGGGTATCATTAAACTCATCGGCGATATAAACAGTATTGAAGGGGTTGAAACCACATTTACCACCAACGGTCTTCTCCTTGAAGAGTATGCCGGGGAGCTCAAGGCGGCAGGTGTAAAGAGGCTGAATATCAGCATTGACTCCATGAGAGAGGACAGGTTCAGGGATATTACAGGAGGCGGATCTCTCGACAAGGTTATGAGAGGGATTGAGAAGGCATATAGTGTTGGCTTTAATCCTATAAAGCTTAACTTTGTGGTTATGAAAGGGGTCAATGATGATGAGCTCCTCGATTATATAGGGATGGTCAAATTGAGGCCTTATCACGCCCGTTTTATAGAGTTTATGCCCGTAGGTGACAACGACTGGGGCAGGGAAAAATTTATCCCTTCGGGGGATATAGAGAAGATGGTAAGCGATATGCTCCCTCTAAGGCCGGACGCACTCACAGAAAAGGGATCTCCTTCAAGAAATTACAACATAGACGGTTATGCTGGAATGGTGGGATTTATCTCCCCCGTGTCCAGGCATTTTTGTGATTCCTGCAACAGAATACGTCTTACTTCCGATGGACATATAAAGTCGTGCCTCCTTAGAAAAGGGGAGGTGGATATAAAGTCGGCCATGCGAAACGGGGCCGATGATGAAGAGATCCGGAGTCTCATTTCAAGCGCCGTCATGCTAAAACCATCGGGGCACCTTCTTGATGAAGGTGAGCCTGAAAGTGACGGGCGATCACTTCCTATGACCCAGATAGGCGGCTGAGGAAAGGGGTAAGGGTTTAAGATGTTGAACCCCAACAAAATATAACACACCATTCGTGATCAAGGTTCCTGCCAGAAATATCAATCATCCGGCGCAATGCCCTTCGGTTATTGCGCCCTGCGGGGCTGTGGAGGGGCCTCCCACTCGCTTTCGCGGAAACTCCTCATATCACTCCCGCAGATTGTCTGCGGTGTTACGCTGGGAGAATATCACCGTGTCACACAGTGCTTAACTTAAGTGTACGCCGGGGAGAGACGGGAGCGTTCCCACGCTTCCGCGTGGGAACGCTAGGGCAGACAAGCCTGCCCCTACACGGGAAAACAACAATAGGTTTGCGTGGGGGGGACCTTGGTCGCCCTATTTGCATATCCCGCACTTAGCGGGCACCCCGCGACAAGGTTCCCACGCAGGAGCATGGGAACCAGAGTAATAATCATAGCGCACCTCCCTCAAAGATTGATTTGAATTATACCTTTTCCTTCTCCATCCCTGTTCGTTTGAAAAAATTCCAAAAATGGTTTATTTGTCCTAATGTTTAAATCCCTTTTAAATCATGTGGTTGATTGACTTAACCCATCTGTAATCTGCCCGGCTTTTTTACCCGTTCTCCACGTTTTTATTTACGTCATTTACTTTCCCCTGTTTTACCCTATTTTAAATTTCTCCCCACCCCCTGTTAAAGGGACCTAAAGCCTAGAAAAAAAAGGAAAAATAGCTTGACAAGACACTTGTCTCTTAGTATATTTTGCTTGAAAGTGGTAAATTGTGGGTTAAAGTGGGTTGTTATGTTTAGAGGCCGTTTCGAGATAGCTATAGATGGTAAGGGCAGGATCAATGTCCCTTCCAGGTTCCGTGATACCTTCAAGGAGAGGTATGACGAGCGTCTTATTATCACGAATTTTGATAATTGCCTTGTTGCCTATCCCTTTTCGGAATGGGTGGAACTTGAAAAGAAAGCCAGCAAACTTTCTATGGTAAGGAAGGAGGCCAAGGCCTTCTTGAGGTTCTTTGTCTCCGGCGCTACAGAGTGCTCTCTGGATAAACAGGGCAGGATTTTAATCCCCCCCGTTTTAAGGGAGTATGCAGGGCTTGAGAAAGATATTGTTGTTGCAGGAATGCTAAATAAGATAGAGATATGGGGCAAGCAGCAATGGGAGGAAGAGCTGCAGATATCCAAGGATAATTTTGACGAGATGTCTGAGGTGCTTTCTGAACTTGGCATATAAGCTTATTTTAAGGAGGGGATATGATCAGGGTGAGCAGTTCGGGGGATATCTTTACTTTGCATTTAAGAGGAGATGTTGATCATATGGAGATGGTAGATGTAAGAAACAGTATATCTGATCTCATTGGCGAGGGGCACGCCAAGTTGATAGTCAGTATGAAAGAGGTTGAGCATATAAATTATCTAAGTATAGGCGTCCTTCTGGAGCGCTTAAAACGGCTTCGCAGTTTTGGCGGCGATCTAAAGCTTGTCGGCTTGAGCCAGTATCTTAAAAACATATTGACCTCTGTAGGGGCCACGGATTTTTTTGACTGCTTTGATTCAGAGGAGGAAGCTTTGACAAGTTTTTCAATTGATTACGATTGGGAAGTTTCCGCTTAAGCGGAAAGTTGATACTTGTCATTCTATCATATCCCTATAATGGTCAAAGAGGTGGTGGACCTTATCGGATGTAAGCCGGGCGGGGTTTACCTCGATTGCACCGCAGGCGGAGGGGGGCACAGCGCCGGGATTCTAGAAGCATCATCTCCCGACGGTAGGGTAATCGCCCTCGATAGGGACCCCGATGCCATAGCAGAGACGGGGGAGGCCTTAAAGCAATACAAAGCCAGGCTGACGCTTGTGCAAAGCGATTATAAAGAGTTTGAATCGGTCCTTGAAGCAGAAGGCTTCGCCGGGCTTGACGGCATATTGGCAGATCTTGGAATATCTTCTCATCAGATAGACTGTGCCGAGAGGGGCTTTTCTTTCATGAAAGATGGTCCACTTGATATGAGGATGGATAGTCAGTCAGGTGAGACCGCCTCGGAGCTGCTGATGAGATTCACTGCCGGAGAGATAGAGCATATCATCAGGAAGTACGGAGAGGAAAAGTGGGCCAGGGCGATTGCCGGAGCTATAAAGGAAGCCGGAAGGATAGAGACGACGCTGCAACTGGCTGGAATAGTGGCAGGAGTCGTGCCGAAGCGCTTTCATCCAGCCAGAATAAATGTGGCGACTAAAACGTTTCAGGCCCTAAGGATTGCAGTTAATGAGGAGCTTGCGGGGCTCGATAAATTTATATCTGATGCCGCAGGGAAGTTGAAAAAGGGTGGAAGGATTGCAATCATTTCCTTTCATTCCCTGGAAGACAGGGTTGTTAAACAGACATTTAAGGCCCTTGCAAAAAGCTGTATTTGTCCTCCCGATCTTCCCTATTGTCGCTGTGATGCCAAGGCGTCTTTGAAGATAGTAACCAAAAGGTCTGTTGTGGCTTCTCCCGATGAGGTTGATCTGAATCCCAGGGCGAGGTCTGCAAGGCTTAGAGTGGCGGAAAAGATTTAGTGTTGAAGCTTAAGATATTTGCAAATCATATGAAATCAGGGAGCTCAAATCTTGTATAATGTTGCAATAAAAAGAGGCGCTATGGTAAGGCCGAATGTGGTCTCCACCCGCGCTGCAAGCCGCGGCAAGAGGAGATATCTTTTCTGGTCCTTTGCCGCTGTTTTTTTTGTTATAGCTATTGTATGCGTGTGGTCGCGCGCAATGGTAGTCGGTCTTGGCTATGAAATATCGACCCAGAGCCGCCATCTTTATGAAGTAAGGGTGATAAACGAGAAACTAAGGGCCGAGGTCGCAATGCTTAAGGCTCCGGGACGTATAGAGCCTATAGCGAAAGAGAAACTTAAGCTTCTGCCTCCCAAAAGCGATCAAATAGTTCTTATGCGATGAGTGCCAGCCGGTCACAATCTGTTAAGGTCAAGATGAGAATAGCTCTGGTTGCGCTGTTTTATCTTGGACTTTTTACCGTAATGACCGCACGGGGATATCAGCTCCATCTCTTTAATGGCGAGGAACTTGCGAACAGGGCCGAAAGACAGCTTACGAAGAAGATAAGCTTTCCTCCTATAAGGGGAAAGATACTTGATAGAAATGGATTTGAACTTGCCACCAATCGCGATGTGGCTTCCATATATGCCCAGCCATCAAGGATAAGCGATGTCGGAGCGGTTGCAAAGGCGCTCAGCAAGATTATCGGGGAAGATTCCGGAAGTATAAGGGCGAAGCTCGCCGATAAAAGCTCTTTTGTCTGGATCAGGAGAAGCCTCTCCGTGGAACAGGGCGATATAATTTCCGCCCTTGATATAAAGGGTGTCGGTATTATAAAGGAGACCAGAAGGTATTACCCTAATATGGAGCTTGCAGGACAGCTCATAGGTTTTGCCGGTGTTGATTCTCAAGGGCTTGAAGGTATAGAGCTACAGTATAATGACTATATAAAAGGAACTTCCGGCTATTTTCTTGCTGAAAGGGATGCCCTTGGCAGGAATATCTATCCCGAGGGAGTGAATATAAAGGATTCATCAAGCGGTAGCGATGTAATCCTTACGATTGACAGGACTGTCCAGCATATTACAGAGAGGGAGCTTGGCGCAGCTGTAGATAAATTTGATGCAAAGGGTGGTCTTGCCATCGTTATGGACCCCAAGACCGGTGAGGTCCTGTCCATGGCGGTTCAGCCCGCCTTTAATCCCAACTCCTTTGAAAGTTATAATCCGGGGAGCTGGAGAAACAGGGCGCTGACAGATACCTTTGAGCCGGGTTCAACTTTTAAAATCTTTCTTGCCGCGGCGGCTATAGATAGCGGCAGGGTAAACTCTAAAGATATCTTCTACTGCGAGAATGGCAGGGTGAGGGTCTATAATAAATATATACATGATACGAAGAAATATGGCTGGCTCTCTATGGAAAATATCCTCAGGGTATCCAGCAATATAGGGGCATATAAGATCGGTGAAAAAGTAGGTAAAGATGAATATTACCGGTATATTTCGGGCTTTGGCTTCGGAGAAAAGACCGGCATATCTCTGCCCGGTGAGGCGTCGGGCAATCTCAGGCCTTCGAAAAGCCTGTCTCCGGTCGGTTATGCAAACCTTTCCTTCGGGCAGGGGATATCAGTGACGGCGCTTCAGCTTGTGAGCGCAATTTCTGCGGTAGCTAATGGCGGTCATATCATGAAACCACATGTAGTTAAAAAGATCGTCGACAGGGAAGGAATAACCCAGCTATCTAATTATCCATTACGGGTAAGAAGGGTTATTTCCGATGCTACCGCTAAAGAGATATCTTTAATGCTTGAGAGGGTGGTCTCCTCAGAGGGAACCGGAATAAAGGGCGCCCTTGAAAAATACAGGGTGGCGGGAAAGACGGGAACCTCACAAAAATATGACAATAAGCTGGCAGCTTATTCCAACGAAAAGTATACAAGCTCTTTCATCGGCTTTCTGCCTGCCGATAATCCGAAATTATCCATACTGGTTATACTGGATGAACCAAAAAAATCATATTACGGAGGCACTGTTGCCGCGCCTGTTTTTAAGAAAATAGCTGAGCAGACGCTTGCCTATATGATGGTTACTCCCGTTAAGGAAGAAGGCGCATCATCCATGTTGATTCAAGCGACCACCGATTCAATGGCCAGTGCAGGCAAAAAACCTGTTGTGAGCCGGCCGACGGGGGCTGAGAAAGGAACGATGCCCGACCTGAAGGGGCTTACTCTGAGAGAGATACTCGTTATTATGGGTTCCTCTCCTTCCGAGATGAGCGGGAGCGGAGTTGCGGTGCAGCAGTTTCCGCTGCCAGGCAAGCCGATCAAAGAGGGTGAGCCTTACAGGGTTGAGCTTGGAGAATGGGGGCTTAAAAACAGGGTGGTTTTACTGTGAATATAGAATCTCTAATATGCGACTGTGAGGGTGCAAAACTTTGCGGCCCGGCGGTTGATGTAAAAGGGATTAGCTCTGATTCAAGAAAGATTGAAAAGGGGTATCTGTTTGCCGCCCTGAAGGGGGTAAATATTGATGGAGGCAGCTTTATTGGCGAGGCCATAGCAAAGGGTGCCACGGTTATCTTGCTTGAAGACGGCTCTGAGAAGCTAAGTTGTATACCTTCCACCGTTTCAACAGTTTTAGTGCCTAATGGAAGAAAGGCGCTTGGCCTCATATCGGCAAGGTACTATGGAAACCCTTCAGATAAACTGAGGCTGGTCGGTATTACGGGAACAAACGGCAAGACGACTACAAGTTACATTCTGGAGTCTATTGTCAGGGCTGAAGGCAGATCTCCGGGGGTCATAGGGACGGTTAATTACAGGTTTGCCGGGAAAACCATTCCGGCTCCTAACACGACTCCCGAACCATCTGAGCTTCAGAGGATACTTGCAGAGATGCTTGATGCGGGAACTACGGATTGCATTATGGAGGTTTCCTCACACGCCATAGATCAGGAAAGAATTTCAGGATGCTCTTTTGATACCACTATCTTTACTAATCTGACGATGGATCACCTCGACTATCACGGCACTATGGAAGAGTATGGAAGGGTCAAAGAAGGTTTCTTTATCAATAGATCTGCTAATGGATCTGAATCTGGTGCCGGTAAAGTGACCGGTTCAATTATTAACATTGACGATGCATTCGGGATGAAAATGGCAAAGAAGCTCACAAATGTTCTGACTTACTCCTTGGCATATTCCCGGGCCGGGGGAGATATATTTCCTTTGCAGATGAATGAAACAGCCGACGGCATGAAAGGCACGCTCAAATCTCCGGCAGGCAGGATATCTATAGATTCCACCCTTATAGGGAGCTATAACCTCAGTAATATTATGGCGGCAGCCGGCGCTGCCCTATCTTCGGGGATATGCGCTTCTTCCATAGAAAAAGGGATAAAGAATTTTAAAAATGTCCCTGGCCGAACAGAGAGGGTCTCCCTTCCAAAGGCATATAGTGATTGCCGCGTCTTTGTAGATTATGCCCATACCCCCGATGCCCTTGAAAGGGTCATAAAGGCGATAAGGCCGACAACAAAGGGGCGTATTATTACCCTTTTTGGCTGTGGCGGGGACAGAGACAAAGATAAAAGACCGCTTATGGGTAACATAGCTATGTCAAACTCTGATTTTGCAATTATAACTTCCGACAATCCAAGGTCTGAGGATCCGATATCCATAATAGCCGAGATAGAAAAAGGGGCGCTTAAGGCAGGCGGACGTCAAGGGGCTGATTATACGATCATCGTTGATAGAAGAAAGGCGATTAATGATGCAGCGGCGATGATTAAAAGTGGCGACACCCTTCTCCTGGCCGGTAAGGGACATGAGGATTATCAGATAGTGAAGGGAAAGCGCCTGCATTTTGACGACGCGGAAGAGGCCCAAAAGGCCTTTGCTGCGCTTAGCCGTGCCTCATGCCCTGAAGAGCTGCTCAAGGAGATACCATTATGAGCCCCTTATTCGAAGTCAAGGATATACTCGATGCAACTGGAGCCGTACTTCAGGGCGGCCCAAAAGGGACTCTGTTTGAAGGTGTTTCCATAGATTCAAGGAAGATAGGGCCGGGGGAGCTGTTCTGGGCGATAAAGGGGGAGCGTTTTGACGGCAGCAGTTTTATCAGGGAGGCTGCAGAAAGGGGCGCATCCGGTGTGGTATCGGAAAATGGAATTGCCCATATTTCTCTTCCCGATGATATAGCGAAAATAAAGGTAGGCTCATCTCTTGAAGGCTTACAGCAGCTTGCGGCATATAACAGGAAAAGACACCCCGTTCCCCTTGTGGCGATTACGGGGAGCAACGGAAAGACGACAACCAAGGAGATTCTGGCCTCTATATTGAAGAAAAGGTTTGATGTCCTTAAAAATGAAGGGAACCTTAACAATCTCATAGGTGTTCCTCTCACACTACTGAAACTTCACACAGACCATGAGGTTGCCGTAGTGGAGATGGGCATGAACTCAAGTGGAGAGATAGCTCAGCTCACAAAGATGGCGATGCCCGATATAGGGGTTATAACAAATATTGGGGAGGCTCATCTTGAAGGCCTCGGCAGTCTTGAGAATATCAAAAGGGCAAAGGGCGAGCTTGTAGAAATGATGCGGGAAGAAGGAACTGTTGTTCTTAATGCCGATGACCCTGCGGTGATGGAGCTGGCCCTGCAAGCTAAATCTGATGTTATGACATTCGGTTTTAGCAGTAAGGCCGACGTAAGGGCCTCTGACGCCGAGGTTGATTGGGGAAAGGGGACTCTTTTTTCACTCTCTGCAGGGGATGATACTCTGCCCGTTATGCTGCCGCTTTACGGCATACATCAGCTCTATAACGCCCTTGCCGCAGCCGCAGTCGCCTACAGCATGGGTTTTAAGCTTGCTGAAATAAGAGAGGCGCTGGAAGAGTTCGAGACATGTTCGGGCCGGATGGAAATTCTATCCCGGGGCGGCATAACAATAATTAATGACAGCTATAATGCCAACCCTTCGTCGGTAAGGAGCGCCATAGAGGCCATGATCTGTTCTTTAGACTCCAGAAAGATAGCGGTGATTGGAGATATGCTGGAGATGGGCGAAGATGAGGAAAGTATACACTTCGAACTGGGACGCTTTATAGCCGAAAAAGGAATGGATATGCTCTTTACACTCGGCCCTTTAGCCAAAAGTGTTGCACTGGGCGCGGCTGAGGCAGGAATGGCTGCGGCAAATATCTTTTCATTTGACGACAGGAAAGAACTTGGCAATGCACTGATCGCTGAGGCTAGAGAGAGTGATCTCATACTTATTAAAGGTTCCAGGGGAATGAAGATGGAAGAAGTTACAAAAGCGCTTAAGGAAGAACTGGGCCGGCCTGGGGAGGAAGACTGATGCTTTATTATCTCCTTTATCCCCTGCACACTCAGTATTCCTTTTTTAATGTATTTCAATACATAACATTCAGGACTATATATGCGACCCTTACGGCGCTCGTCATGAGCTTTATTTTAGGGCCATGGTTCATAAGGAAACTTGCACGTCACCAGATATCCGAAAGGGTGAGGGATGACGGACCGGAGAGGCACAGTGAAAAGGAAGGAACCCCGACTATGGGCGGTTCTCTCATACTCTTTTCATTGATTGTCCCAACCTTGCTCTGGGCTGATCTTACAAACAGCCTTATATGGATAGTGACCCTGACAACGACCTTGTTCGGTATAGTGGGCTATTTAGATGATATCTCCAAGGTGAGGAGGAAGTCGGGAGGGATGAAGGCGAGGTATAAGTTCGGCATGCAGGTAGTGATTACGCTTATTGCAGCTATACTGCTTTTAAAGACAGGTTTTAAAACGGACCTCTACTTGCCCTTCTTTAAAGATCTACACTTTGATCTTGGAATGTTGTTCATTCCTTTTTGCATTCTTGTCATAGTCGGCGCCTCAAATGCCGTGAATCTTACAGATGGTCTTGATGGTCTGGCCATAGGGCCGGTTACAGTGTCTGCCGGGGCATACCTGCTTGTTGCATATTTTGCAGGTCACAAGATCATTGCCGGTTATCTGCAGATACCCTATATCGCAGGGAGTGGAGAACTTGCCATATTTTGCGGGGCAATGGTTGGAGCCAGTCTCGGCTTTCTCTGGTATAACACCTACCCGGCGCAGGTATTTATGGGGGATGTCGGTTCTCTTCCTCTCGGCGCGGCGCTGGGAATAATAGCGGTGATTACAAAGCACGAGATACTTCTCTCAATAGTGGGCGGCATCTTTGTAATTGAGACACTCTCCGTTATATTTCAGGTCGGCTCCTACAAGATGAGAAAAAAAAGGATATTTCTTATGGCTCCCATACATCACCATTTTGAATTAAAGGGATGGGCCGAGCCTAAAATAATAGTCAGGTTCTGGATAATATCCATAATTTTGGCGCTTATAGGTCTTAGTACCTTGAAACTGAGGTAGGGTTGGAACTTAAGGGAAAAAAATGCATAGTTGTGGGGGCGGGAAAGAGTGGCATTTCCGCAGCCAGATTTCTTGCGAGCCTTGGCGCCGGGGTCATTTTGAATGATAAGGCGGATCTTGCAGCTTCACCGGAGATGCTGAAGCTCGAAGAAGAGGGGGTGGCTATTGCAGGGGGCGGCCACCTGCCTGAACTGTTCTCAGACAGGGAGCTGATTGTGCTGTCGCCCGGGGTGCCGGCCTCTGAGGGTCCGATCTGCTCTTTGCTTATCGATGCAGAAAAAAAAGGCGCCGAGGTGATAAGCGAGCTGGAGCTCGGCTACAGGTTCCTTGATGCCAGGCTTATAGCTGTGACGGGAACAAACGGCAAAAGTACGGTAACGACGCTTCTTGAGACCGTCCTTGCAAAGGCTGGAAAAAAGGTCTTTGCAGGAGGCAATCTCGGGACTCCGCTCACCGAGTATCTGATGGATGGAGAAAGGGCCGAAATAGCTGTCCTTGAAGTGAGCAGCTTTCAACTGGAAAGGATCAAGGCCTTCAGGCCCTTTATATCTATAATGCTGAATGTGACGGCCGATCATCTCGACAGATACGCCTTAATGGATGATTATGTGGATGCCAAAAAACGTATATTCATGAATCAGACTGCGGAAGATTTTGCAATCCTCAACATGGATGATGAAAGGGTGGCCGGTTTTGCCTCATCCATAAAAAAAGCAAGGATCATTCCTTTCGGAGTAACACGGAGTCAAAAAGGCGGAGTATTTATAAATGGCGATAGGATTGAATCCGATATTGAAGGTCTTAAGGGGGGGATGGATATAGCTCTTTTTGAAAAAAATGGCATCCATAATATTGAAAATGCAATGGCCGTTTTTGCCGCAGCCATGTTGTGTGGTCTCACTGAAAAGGAGTTTTGCACAGGCCTTGAAGGATTTGAGCCGCTTCCGCACAGGATGCAGCTTGTAGGCGAATATATGGGGATAGGATTTTATGACGACTCAAAGGCTACAAATGTAGGCGCAGCGGTAAACAGCCTTGAAAACGCCAGGGGAAGGGTTGTGCTCATCGCCGGAGGAAAAGACAAGGGCGGCAGCTATGAGCCGCTTAAGGAGATAGTCCGTGAAAAGGCGAAGGGAGTTGTTTTGCTTGGAGAGGCGGCCTCCACAATAAGCTCGGCCCTGGCCGGGTCTGCGGATATTCACTTTGCTGAAGGAATGAAAGAGGCGGTTATGCAGGCATTTAAGATCGCATCAAAGGGTGACTCCATAATTTTGTCACCTGCCTGCTCCAGCTTTGATATGTATAAGAATTACATGGAGAGGGGCATCGCCTTCCAAGAGGCCGTAAGGGAGCTTATGTCTGAAGAGAAAGATGTCAGCGGAGAAGACGGGGAGGCGGCTCTTGCAGGGTAAAATCTGGCCGGAAAGAATACTTTTTTTCTCCACCATATTCCTCGTCCTGACGGGCGTTGTCATGGTCTATAGCGCGAGTTCGATTATGGCCGACAAGAGATTCGGAGACAGTTTCTTCTTTTTAAAGAGGCACACCGTTTACGCCATGCTGTCTATAGCTGCCATGATTGCAGTCGCAAGAGTTGATTATCGCCGCATTGAGAGGCTGGTCTACCCCCTGTTGGCTTTTTCCCTGTTTTTGCTTTTTATGCTCCTTATTCCGGGGGTTGGAACTGAGGTTGGCGGGGCTACAAGATGGCTCAGGGTAGGCCCCTTTTCACTTCAGCCATCTGAACCTGCAAAGCTGGCGGTTATATTTTTTATGGCCCTTTCTTTTTCAAGGAAGAAGGATATGACAGATTTTAAGACAGGTTTTCTGCCATACATTGCAGTTATGGCGCTGTTTTTATCGCTCATGCTGATGCAGCCTGATTTCGGTACAGCCATGACTCTAGCCGGCATCATTTTTGTGATGCTATTTGTAGCCGGCGCAAGGCTAATTCATCTTGGCGGCCTTGCGGTCATAATGACGGTTGCCTCATCTATGCTGATTGCAGGTTCGGAATACAGGCGAAAGAGGATACTTTCCTTTATAGATCCATGGAGTGATCCGCAGGACACAGGTTTTCAGATAATCCAATCTTTTCTCGCCTTCGGGTCGGGAGGCTGGATGGGAAGGGGGCTTGGCGAGGGAAGGCAGAAACTTTTTTACCTTCCTGAGCCGCATACCGATTTCGTTCTTCCGGTTATCGGAGAGGAGATAGGCTTTATAGGCCTGGTTGCGGTAATACTGCTCTTTGTCCTTATAGTAATGATCGGTATAAGGGCGGCTTTAAAGGCTGAAGATGAATTCGGTAGATATCTGGCTATCGGTATAACTTCCATGATAGCCTTGCAGGCGATTATAAATATGGGCGTAGTTATGGGACTTCTTCCTACAAAAGGTCTTCCGCTGCCCTTTATAAGTTACGGCGGAACATCTCTCATCGTCAATATGACAGGTGTTGGGATTTTGTTGAGCATTACTGAAAGAGGAAGGTCTTGAAGGTGATCATTGCCGGAGGTGGAACAGGGGGACACCTGTTTCCCGCAATCGCAGTGGCAGGGGAGCTTAAGTATATTAACGGTGAAAACGATGTGCTCTTTGTGGGCACAAAAAACGGGATAGAGTCGAGGGTCCTGCCGGATGAAGGATGGCCTGTTAAATTTATTACTGCCGGAGCATTAAAGGGGCGAGGTCTTTTCGGAATGATAATAGGATTACTTAAAGCGGCCTATGGCCTCATGGAGTCACTTTCGCTAATCAGGCGCTTTGGACCCGATATCATACTGGGAGTCGGCGGTTATGTATCGGCTCCCCTTGTTCTGGCCGGAAGGTTGTCGGGGGTAAAGACCGCCATCCATGAACAAAACGCCATGCCGGGGCTGACGAACAGGATTTTGGGAAAAATTGTCAACAAGATCTTTATTACATACCCCGAGTCGAAGAGGTTCTTTCCCTCACTTAAGGTGCTTGTGACGGGAAACCCGGTACGGAGAGAAATTAAGGATGCCTTTCAGAAAGAGGAAGGGGACAAAAAGAGTGGAGATGCTTTTAACCTGCTCATATTCGGAGGAAGCAGGGGGGCTGCCAGCATAAACAGGGCCGTTTCCGAGGCATTTACAGGGCATGCGGGGAAAATGCTGAATAAGATGAATATCGTACATCAGACAGGCCTTGATGATTTTGAAAGGATAAGGCAGATATATAAAGACAGCGCTGACAATCCAGATATCAGGGTGAAGGCTGTTCCCTTTATAAAGGATATGACTTCGGCCTACAGGAAGGCCGATCTCGTAGTTTGCAGGGCCGGCGCAACCACCATAGCCGAACTCGTTGCAGCCGGAAGGCCCTCAATACTTGTCCCCTATCCCTTTGCCTCTGATGATCATCAAAGGCTTAATGCAAAGGCTATGGTCGATGCGGGGGCGGCCATCATGATGGACGATGGAAAGCTGGACGGGAGCAGATTAAGCGAGGAGATAGCAACGCTTTTAGAGCATCCTGAGGCTCTTGGCGCTATGGGAAAAAAGGCGAAGATGATGAGAAGCGAAGATGCGGCGAAGCTCATATGCAAAGAGTTGATCTCCTTAGCGGCGTAGTGGGGAGTAAAGAATAAGTGGAGGGAAAGTTGTTCGGAAAAACAAAACATATCCATTTTGTAGGTATAGGCGGCATCGGCATGAGCGGTATTGCCGAGGTCCTCATAAACCTCGGGTTCTCCGTCAGCGGCTCAGACCTGAAGGAAAGTGATACCACAAGAAGGCTCGTGGAGCTTGGCGGACTGATATCATACGGGCACAGCCGTGAGAATCTAAAGGATGTTGACGTGGTGGTGATCTCATCCGCCGTAAAGGCAGGTAATCCTGAAGTGGTCGAGGCGAACCGCAGGCTTGTTCCGGTCATACCTAGGGCTGAAATGCTGGCCGAACTAATGCGCCTTAAAAAGGGTATTGCCGTTGCAGGTACTCACGGAAAGACAACAACAACATCTATGGTTGCAACCATACTCGCTGCGGCAGGTGTGGATCCGACTGTCGTCATAGGTGGAAAGCTTGATTTAATAAAGAGCAATGCAAAGCTGGGACAGGGCGATTATCTTGTTGCAGAAGCGGATGAGAGCGACGGGTCATTCCTCTATCTTTCGCCGACCATATCTGTGGTGACGAATATAGATCCCGACCATCTTGATTATTACGGCGATATGGATAAGATGCTGAAGGCTTATCTCGATTTTATAAATAAGCTCCCTTTTTATGGCCTTGCCGTTCTTTATATCGATAACAAGAATGTTCAGCTCCTTCTGCCGAAGATTAAAAAACGCTTTATAACATACGGGATGAGCGCACAGGCAGATCTTCAGGCGACGGATGTTGAGTTTAAGGGAATGAAGACCTCCTTTTCGCTGAGATTTAAAGGAGAAGCTGTCGGAAGGTTTGGCATAGGGATGCCGGGCATTCACAATGTCAATAATGCACTTGCAGCTATCGCCATAGCGATGGAGATGGATATCCCCTTTGATGTAATAAGGGACTCAATAAGTGATTTCGGCGGGATCCAGAGAAGGTTTCAGGTTAAGGGAGAGACTGCCGGAATAATGGTGGTAGATGATTATGGACATCATCCCGAAGAGATAAAAGCGACTTTGTCGGCCGCAAAGGGAGGATGGGATAGAAGGGTGGTAGTCGTGTTTCAGCCCCACAGGTATACAAGAACAAGAGACCTCTTTAACGATTTTGTGACGGCATTTAATGATGCCGATACACTGATTCTAACCGATATATACCCGGCCGGAGAAGAGGCGATTGAGGGGATTACCGGAGAAAGACTCTTTGAAGAGGTGGAAAGACACGGGCATAGGGACGTAAGCTTTGTTCCGGACAGAAATAAACTGCCTGCCTTTCTACATGAAAAGGCAAGGGTAGGCGATATGGTAATAACCATGGGCGCCGGGAATATCTGGGAGACAGGGAGCCTCTTTTTAGATGAATTGCATGAAGGGCAGGGGATACCCGGTTCTGCCTCGCCTGGCGCAAAGGAGAAAAAATAGAAGTGCGGACCCACATGCTGAGATCAAGGCTGAAAGGTGCGCTTGAAACGGATGTGCCCATGGATTCATGCACGAGCTTTAAGGTGGGCGGCGTGGCCGATATGCTCGTCTATCCGGAGAATATTGAGGATATGAAAGAGACCGTCCTTTATGCAAAAAAAGAAGGCCTTGACCTGTTTATACTTGGATTCGGCTCCAACCTTCTTGTCGGGGATAGAGGGATTAGAGGGATAGTCCTTAATCTTGCAAGGGGATTTAAGGGGATAAGAGTTATGAATGATAATATGCTCGATTGCAGCGCCGGCGCATCCCTTGGCCTTGTAGTCAGTAAAAGCGCAAAACATGGGCTTAAGGGCGCTGAATTCCTTTCTGGAATACCGGGCACGCTCGGCGGGGCGGTAAGAATGAATGCCGGAGCCTTCGGCAGTGAGATGAAAGATATCATTGAAACGGTAACCTTCATGAATAAGGATGGGGAGATCATAAAGCGAGGCAAGGAGAATCTCGAATTTGAATATCGAAATCTCCATATAGATGATGGGTCTATCATCCTTTCGGCAACGCTTGCCCTTGAAACTGATAATGAGGAAGCTGTAAGAAAAAGAATTAGACATTTTGCCGAGGAAAGGGCGATCAGACAACCACTGGGGAGAGCAACGGCAGGTTCGGTGTTTAAAAATCCTCCCGGTGATTTTGCCGGCAGGTTGATAGAGGAGGCGGGGCTCAAGGGGAAGCTTGTCGGCGGGGCCATGGTCTCCGAAAAGCACGCAAATTTCATAGAAAATGTGGGCGGGGCAAGTGCTGCCGATATACTCGCTCTAATTGAAATAATTAAGGATATGGTCTTCAAAAATAGCGGAATAATGCTGGAGACCGAGGTGCAGATAGTTGGCGATAAATAGGGAAGGGAAAATAGCTGTTTTAATGGGAGGGTCGGGCTCGGAAAGAGAGATATCTCTTAAAAGCGGCAGCGCAGTGCTTGCAGGGTTAAGGTCGGCAGGCTTTGATGCCCATCCTCTTGATCCCAAAGATGGGATAGACGCTCTTATTGCCGACGGTTTTGATGCCGCATTTATTGCCCTTCATGGCGCAGGGGGCGAGGATGGTTGTATGCAGGGCATGCTTGAAATATTGAAAATACCCTATACCGGCTCAGGTGTGCTTGCAAGTGCGGCTGCCATGGATAAGGCCTTTGCAAAGGACCTCATGCTCTGCAAGGGGATACCGACTGCCGACTACCAGGTTTTTCATGCGCCCCTTGATAAGGATGCAGGCATTGACCTTAGGCTTGAGTGCCCCTTGATAGTAAAGCCAGCCTCGGAAGGTTCTACCGTCGGCATCTGCAGGGTGGACGATGATAAGGATATAGAGCCTGCCATGAAGGAGGCCTTTAAATATGACAACAAGGTTCTTGTAGAGAAATATATTGAAGGCAGAGAGGTAACTGTGGGAGTGCTTGATGGCGAGATACTTCCCATAGTTGAGGTCAGGCCCAAGAGCGGTTTTTATGATTATGAGTCAAAATATACAAAGGGGATGACGGAATATATAGTGCCCGCTGATTTTGACGCCGATGAGGTAAGGAAGATGAATGATATTGCCTTGTCGGTATATGAACTCTTCCGTTGCAAGGGGGCCGCAAGGGTAGACATTATCATTAACGGTGACGGACCTTTTGTGCTTGAGATAAACACTGTGCCGGGAATGACGGAGACCTCTCTTCTTCCGATGGCGGCCCTTGATGCCGGAATTGGATTCAGCGAACTTGTGGCAAGGATAATGAATGGCGCAAGCCTTGATGCTTTCGGCTCAGCTAATAAGGCATAAGGAAGATATGAAAGATTTCAGCATGAAAAGAAAAAGAAAGGCCCCGCGGGCGAGCAGGAAAAAGAAAGCTCTAAACCTCAATCTGAAGGGTTTTTTAAGAAAAGGGTTTAAGCTGACGCTACTTCTGTCTCTTTTCTCGGCAAGCCTGCTGGCTATTCAATTCAGCCGTTCTTTTATAATGACGACTCAATTTTTTAAGCTAACTCATGTTTCACTGGAAGGGAATAAAAAGGTCTCCAGGAATGAGATCTTAAAAAAAGCCGGAATAGACGATAATAGTAATATTTTCTCCCTCGATATTAAGGAGGCGGGAAAGAGTATCGGTGATATGCCATGGGTGAAGACCGTATCTATGGGAAGAGAGTTCCCGAATAAACTAAAGATCAGGATTGAAGAAAGAGAGCCTCTTGCGCTGATTAAACTTGAAGAACTTTACTATGTAGACGAAGAGAGCAATATATTTGCGAAGGCGGACAGGGAGACAGGTTTTGATTATCCCGTAGTTGCCGGTCTCAATAAAAAAGCTCTTTTAAAGGGGAGCAAAGATACCTTCAGTAAGCTTGATAAGGGTCTTGCCTTTCTTAAATCTATAAGGGATAGAGAAGGGACCTTTTCCTGGGCCAGTGTGTCCGAACTTGTCGTTGATAAGAAGGGGGGGATCACCGTATATACAATCGGGTCAGGTATCCCTGTATATCTGGGGAATGTCGGTTTTGAAAAGAAACTTGTACGCGCTGAAAAGACTTTGACCGATTTAAAGCAAAGAGGTGTAAGGGCGAGATTGATTGACGCGGACTTTGCGGACAAGGTTCTGGTGAAAAAGGCTATTTAAATTTATTCTATCTTGGATTAAGGGCGCATATTCAAGTAATTATGATGAATCTATCATAGGGAGGGTACAGGGATGGGGAAAAAAGAGAATCTGATAGTAGGTCTTGATATTGGTACCACGAAGATATGCTGTATTGTTGGCGAACTTACGGCGGAGGGGATAGATATTATAGGCATCGGTTCTCATCCTTCACGCGGACTTAGAAAGGGTGTTGTTGTAAATATAGAGAGCACCGTAAGTTCCATAAAGAAGGCAGTTGAAGAGGCTGAACTCATGGCCGGATGCGGCATCAGCTCGGTATATGCAGGGATAGCGGGGGGGCATATAAAGGGTCTTAACTCTCACGGAGTCATCGCCGTGAAGGACAGCGAGGTAAGGGAGGCCGATGTGAAGCGGGTAATTGACGCTGCAAGGGCCGTTGCCATACCCATGGACAGAGAGGTCCTCCATATCCTCCCCCAGGAGTTTATTATCGATGATCAGGACGGTATAAAGCAGCCCATAGGGATGTCGGGCGTAAGGCTGGAGGCGAAGGTGCATATTGTAACCGGAGCAGCTACGTCAGCCCAGAATATAGTAAAGTGCGCAAATCAGGCCGGTCTTGACGTTAATGATATAGTTCTTGAGCAGCTCGCATCTGCCGAGGCGGTCCTTAGTTCCGATGAAAAAGAACTTGGTGTTGCCATAGTCGACATAGGAGGGGGAACATCCGATATAGCGATCTTCGTAGACGGGAGTATAAGGCATACGGCGGTACTTTCCATCGGGGGAGATCACCTGACAAACGATATCGCCATAGGGCTCAGAACCCCAACCGAGGAGGCCGAGAAAATAAAGAAGAAGTATGGCTGCTCCATGTCTTCAATGGTGGGGAAGGACGATACGGTGAGCGTTCCAAGTATGGGAGGAAGAGAGCCTAGGACCCTGTCCAGGCAGCTTCTGGCTGATATCATAGAGCCGAGGGTGGAGGAGATATTTACCCTTGTAAAAAATGAGATTATAAGGTCGGGGTATGAGGATATTCTCGCCTCGGGGATAGTTATAACGGGTGGTTCTTCAATGATGGAAGGTATGCCTGAACTTGGAGAACAGATATTCAACCTTCCTGTAAGAGTGGGAAATCCGATCGGAATAGGCGGCCTCGTTGATGTGGTCAAGTCCCCGATCCATGCGACAGGGGTCGGTTTGATACTTCATGGCAGGAAAGACCCCGGTAAGAACAGGTTTAAAATGGGAGATGAAAACCTTTTCAGCAAGGTGACCAGAAGGATGAGGGATTGGTTTAATGAATATTTTTAGTTTATTTTTTTATCTTAAATTGGCGGTTTAAATAATTAAGGAGGTATGTCATGTTTGAATTTGTAGAAAGCGATGACAGTATAGCGAATATCAAGGTGGTAGGTGTAGGGGGCGGCGGTGGAAATGCCGTAAATACAATGATCAGATCCAAGCTCGAAGGTGTCGAGTTTGTGGTGGCAAATACCGACGCCCAAGCGCTGGGGGCAAATCTGGCGCCCTTAAAGGTTCAGCTCGGTTCTGAGCTGACAAAGGGGCTGGGAGCAGGGGCCAACCCTGATGTTGGAAGGGACGCCGCCGTGGAAAATAAAGAGCAGCTCATGGAGATGCTCAAAGGTGCCGACATGGTTTTTATAACGGCTGGAATGGGTGGCGGAACAGGAACGGGCGCTGCACCGATAATAGCCGAGGCGGCCAAAGAGGTTGGCGCCCTGACCATAGGGGTAGTGACCAAGCCTTTCTCTTTTGAGGGTGGGCAGAGGAACAAGCAGGCCGACGCCGGTGTAAGGGAACTTAAAAAGGTGGTAGATACCCTCATAACTATACCTAATCAGAAACTCCTCAGCATATCAAGCAAGAGCACCTCCATGCTGGACGCCTTCAAGAGGGCCGATGACGTCTTGCTGCATGCAGTTAAGGGAGTGTCCGACCTTATCACCCATCACGGATTTATCAACGTGGACTTTGCCGACGTAAAGACGATAATGTCAGAAAAAGGCGTCGCCCTTATGGGGGCAGGTTCCGCAACGGGAGAGAGCAGGGCCCTTGAGGCGGCCCAGCTTGCCATCTCCTCACCCCTCCTGGATGATGTCGATATCAACGGCGCAAGAGGAGTGCTTGTTAATATAAGCGCAGGGCCATCTCTCACAATGCATGAGATTGAAGAGGCGAACCTTATGATACAGGAAAAGGCCCATCCCGATGCGAAGATCATTTCCGGCGTTATAATCAACGAAAGCATGGGAGATGAACTTAGCGTAATGGTCATCGCCACAGGTTTCGGCAAGTCTGATGCTCAGGACAGAAGACCCCTTGGAATAGTAAAAGCCGAGAACAGGGATCTGCCCGCCTATATTAGGAAGGACAGGAAGACAGAAGGTATAGATATAAGGCAGGCCGGAAGCGCAACGATTTTTGGTGACAGCAAAGAAGATGAATATGATATCCCGACTTTTTTGAGGAAGCAGGCTGACTGATAAAAGCCCCTTCGCCCCTCCATGGAGAAAAGGCCGGGATGAGGGGTGTTTTTTAGGCCGGACTTCCCAACCTTAACCCCCTATCCATTACGGGGCAACCGATTCACCCGGCTGCGTTTTAAGGGGAAGATAGGCAAATATTATGAGAGCAAAAATGATTATGGATGTTGCATAACTTAACGGCGAAGAACAGAAAGAGGTTCCTTGCAGAGGATGGCCCCGGCGTCAAGGCCTGGGGGCAGGATCTGTCTGTTGCCCTCATATATCCCAACAGCTACGGCGTCGCCATGTCCAACCTCGGCTTTCAGCTTGTCTACAGGCTTATCAACGAGGAGGAGGGTGTGCTTTGCGACAGGGCCTTCCTTCCCGACAGGGACGAGATGTCCGGTTTTGAGATGAGCGGTCATTTAATCACCACCCTTGAAAGGGATAGGCCGCTCATAGATTATGATGTAATCGCCTTCTCCGTGCCTTTTGAACATGACTATACGAATATACTAAAAATACTGGCCGACTCGGAATTCCCTTTCTACTCTTCAGAAAGGGACGACAGCCATCCCATCATTATATCGGGCGGGGTCACTTCACATCTGAACCCCGAACCTATAGCAGATTTTATGGACCTCTTCGCAGTTGGCGAAGGTGAGGTCCTCATCCCCTCATTAATAAAGAGCCTTAAAGGGTTTTCAGGCCTTGACCGTAAAGAGGTTCTTCTTAAGCTATCCGCACTTGAGGGGATATATGTTCCTTCACTCTATGAGATCAGATATAAGGAAGACGGCGCCATTTCGAGCAGTTCCGGCTGCAAGGGCGCGCCCGAAAAAATAAGGAGACAGTGGATAGATCAGTCAGGCTTTGAGAAAAGCTCTGGCGGGTCCACCGTTTTAGGCGAAGATATATTTTTTAAGGAGATGTACCTTCTTGAGGTGGGAAGGGGCTGCGGGCGGGGCTGCCGGTTTTGCGCCGCAGGTTTCATCAACCTGCCGCCAAGAGAAAGAAAGAGCGACGATCTGAAAGCGGATATTGAGAAAGGTATAAAGAAAGATAAGAGGATAGGGCTCATAAGCCCCTCCCTTGCCGACCATAGCGAGATAGGAGCGATCTGCGAATATATAGATGCCACGGGCGGGACGAGCTCTCTCTCTTCTGTCAGGGCCGATGCCCTGAGGGAAGATTATATGGGGCATGTAAAAAAAGGGGGGCTCAAAACGGTAACGATTGCGCCGGAGGCTGGGACGGAGCGGCTTAGAGATGTAATCAACAAGGGGCTCTCTGATGAAGATATAGAAGAGTCTGTAGTTCTTCTTGCAAAGCTCGGCGTTCCCAATTTAAGGTTCTATTTTATGATAGGGCTGCCAACGGAAGAGGAATCGGATATCGAAGGAATCATAGAGATAACAAAGAAATGCCGTAATATATTTATCGACGGCAGCAGGGTGCACGGAAGGGTCGGAAATATAACCCTCAGCATAAACTGCTACGTCCCCAAACCGTTCACCCCCTTTCAGTGGCATCCCATGGAAGATGAAAAATCCCTAAAGACAAAGCTGAGGAGGATAAAAAAGGGGCTTGCCCCCGAGGCGAATATAGAGGTGACGACAGACGCCCCGAGACTTGCCTATATTCAGGGGATGTTGAGCAGGGGCGACAGGAGGCTCTCCGGCCTCCTTGTAAAGGTGCATGAAAATGGCGGTGACTGGAGGAAGGCGATAAAGGGATCAGATATAGATCCCGCCTTTTATACAACGAGAGCAAGGAAAAAGGAGGAACTCTTTCCCTGGGACCTTATCGATATAGGGGTGAAAAAGGATTATCTCTGGAGCGAGTATGAGCGGGGCCTTGCGGGAAAATTCACCCCGCCATGTAATCTGGGCCCCTGTACGAGGTGCGGCATCTGCTAGATGAAATATCCCCCCCTCTTGGAGCAAGAGGGGCTTAAGGGGAGTTAGATTATTATGCGTTTGATATGGTAATGTTGGGTTACGCTGCCGCTAACCCAACTTACGGAACTGCCCTAATTGACGGATAATGGATAGGATAAAGGCCTTTTCCGCAGTTGCGTAGTCGTGTAGGTTGGGCGGAATAAAATAAAGTCCAACACAAATTGGGACGGTTGAGGATGTTGGGCTTTGCAGCCCAACCTACAAGACTTATTAGTTGTAAAGCAGGAGACAGTCCCCTAGTCGTTTGTGCAGGTCTTTATCCGCGTTAAATATATACGTTCAGAAGACGCGCGTCGCTATCCAGCTGCCGGCTATGAATGTGCCAAGTGAACTGCCTATGTTTGCCAATACGACTACGAGGAGAATCCTGCTTACCGGGTTCATCCAGAAACCTTTGAACGATTCCGTCGCCTTTGGCAGGTCTTCAAGGTCGGCCACGGTCGGCTTTTTTATCCCCGCCTGAACGAGGCCCGAGACCCAGCCTGTTGCCACCATGGGGTTGAGGCTCGCAAGAGGCGCTGCGATGAATGCTGCGGCGATTGTGAGGGGGTGGCCGAAGGCGAGGGCCGCGCCGAGGGCCGCCAGTATGCCGTTTACAAATACCCAGATATATATCGATTCTACGGAACGCTCCATGCCGCCCTGCGTCATTCCGAAGATGATAAGGCCGATTATGAGTGAAGGTATGGCCCATTTCAGTATGGATGGCCATATCGATTTAGGCGGCAGCTCCATGATGGGCCCGAGCGGCATATCGCGGTATATATATTCCTTCATTCCGGGGACATGCCCGGCTCCGACTACGGCAACTATCTTTTTTCCAGGAGCCTTGCGGACCTTTTGCGCAAGGTATATATCCCTTTCGTCGATGAGACGCCTTTTTACCTCGGGGAACTCCTTGGCAAAGGTCTCCATGATATGCTCAAGCTGGTCCTGGTTCTTCATGGACTCAATCGTCTCGTCGTCGATCTCTTCGTCGATAAAGAGACTCGTAACGAGCTGGCCCGCCATCTTCATCTTGTGCCAGAGGGTCAGGTGCCCCCATACACGCTTCAGCGTTATCTCGATATCACGGTCGGCAAGGACAAGGTTAGCCCCGTGATCTTCAGCAAGCCTGATCCCTTCGATCATCTCGGCCCCCGGCTGTATGTCCATCTTTTCACCCATGCGCCGGTAGAAAGAGCCCATTATAAGTTGGGCAAGGAGGAAGAGAGATTTCTTCTCCTTTATCACCTTGAAGATGTTCATTTTCTTCCAGCTGTCTTTTTCAACGATGGCACGGTGTCTTGCCGTGCACAGCTCTACGCAGATCGTATCGGGGCCTACGGCCTCGACGGTCTTTTTTACATCGTTAACGCTCTCCTTTGAGACGTGGGCCGTGCCGATGATGTATATTTCCTTGCCGTCAACGTTAAGGCTGGTGACGCTTTCGGGAAGGTCGATCTTGGTATCTGTCATTGATATATTCCGGGTAATAAAATTTAAGACTTTTTATATTAGCACAAATTCTTTTCCGGCCGCACCATAAATCGGGTTTTGGGCATACAAAAGCCCGCGCTGCCATTCCTCGCGAAGGCCTGCCTCTTCCGGGTGATCTATCGCCTCCCTTAGGCGGGCAAGGAGCTTTTCCCTGTCCCGTCCGAGTATGCCTCTCAAAGAGAGATAGTTTGATGCATGATCGCTCCTGAATACGGTCGATTCGAGGCTCGTACCTGATATTAGAGTCACCAAAAACCTTGTTTTTAACCGCAACGGCGCAGAGGACGCAAAGAAAACATTAGATTAACTTTGCGCTCTTTGCGTCTCTGCGGTGAATTATAGCTTTTTGCAGGACAATCATAGTTAAGTATGGTCAAATTATAAACAGGTCTTACCTTATCAGAAAAGACAGTTCGAACAATCAGTGTTTTTTTCTTCATAGAGGGCGGCCCCCTTTTTTCCTCTCTCTTCATCTATGAAGAATATTCCTATCAGACCGGCAATAAAAAAGAGGCCCGTAAGCAGTATTGCCGATCTCATGGAGCCGCTCATGGTGGTCATGAGGCTGTAAGAGAATATCCCCACTGTTGCCGCAAATTTGGCGGACATCCCCCACAGACCGAAGAATTCAGCGCTCTTGGACCTGGGGGTAAATAAGGCCACCATGGCCCTGCTTGAAGACTGGCTCGACCCTATGGCAAGCCCGGCAAGGTTTCCTGCAAACCAGAAGAAGGCCTTTGAGGGGCTCCACCATACGCCTGCGACAACGATTATCCATAAAACGAGCGTAATGGTTATAGTCCTTTTTGCCCCTATCCGGTCTTCAACAAAGCCGAAGGCGAAGGCGCCGAGGGAAGAGGAGAGCTGGACAACGATGAAGAAGATGAGCGTTTCACTCTTTGAGAAACCGACCACCGATTCGGCAAATATGGAGGAGAACGCTATAATTGTAGATATGCCGCAGCTGAAGAGGAAGAAGACGAAGAGAAATTTTAGCAGTTCGCCGAAATGGGCAAGGTCTTTGAACGTTTCCCCAAGTCTCTTGTATCCGACTTTAATGTAGGTTTCGCCCTGAGGGAGGGCCTCTGGCTGCTTTCGCTCCCTTAGCCAGAGAAATGTGGGAATGGCGCTCAAAAGGAAAAAGAGGGAGGTCGAAAGAAAGGTAAATCTTATCTGGATCTCTCCCTGGCCGAAAATCTGGAATATGGCGAGGCATAGAGCGAGGGAAAGGAGGCCGCCTATGTAGCCTAGGGCCCACCCATAGCCTGATATCTTTCCCATCTGTTCAGGTCTTGCTATTTCCGGAAGAAAGGCGGAGCAGAAGTTTTCTCCGGCCGAAAAGGCTATATTGGCCAATATTACGATAATCAGGGCCGGGAGAATATCCCCCCTGGCAACAAGGAAGAGAAGCGCCGTGAATAATACGCAAAAGATGTAGGAGATAAAAAGAAAGCGCTTTTTTGAACCTGAAAAATCCGCTACCGCCCCTATAAAAGGGCCGGCTGTCATTACGACAAGATTCGAAAGTGCAAGCCCCCAGCCCCAATACTTGACCCCAAGAAGGTCATCTCCTACGACGTGTGAGACAAAGTAGGCCGAGAAGACGACCGTAATGATAACGGTGGTAAAGGATGAGTTGGCAAAGTCAAACATGGCCCATCCAAATATCTCTTTTTTTGACACCTTTTCCATGCTTTTTATCCCCTTTCAGCCCCGTCAATATCCTTAAACCGGATGGCTGAAATATTCGATTCCTGCGGCAATCAGGGATGGCGCCTTTGCCTGGGCAATGATTGTAAAAACAAAGACTTTAAAAACTGCGCAGTTTTTAACACGCCAGATTTCAAGCTTAATTTCCAGGAGCTTTAGTCAGCAGTTTTTTCAGAAAGGCGAGGTTCTGCCTGTCCTCATCCATCTCCTTCCCTTTTGGCGTCTCAAGTATTTTTGGAATGGATTTGAAGCGGTCATCATTCATTACCATCCTGAAGGCGACCTCGCCAATCTCCCCCTGCCCAAGATGCTCATGCCTGTCGACCCTGCTGCCAAGCCCTTTTTTAGAGTCATTTATGTGGAAGGCGACAAGCCGGTCCAGACCGATTATACGGTCGAAGATCTCCATCGTTTCATGGTAGCCGTCAACGGTGGAGATATCATAACCTGCCGCAAATACGTGACAGGTGTCAAAGCAGACCTTCATTCTATCGCTTGAACCTGTGTTTTCTATAATAGTCGCCAACTGCTCAAAACTATAGCCAAGGTTGGTCCCCTGACCGGCGGTAGTCTCAAGAACTATATTCACGCCCCATCCTTCGCTCATGGAAAGCAGCTTTTTGAACTGGGCCGATATCGTCCTGAGCCCCTCCTCCTCGCCCTGGCCGGTATGAGAGCCTGGATGCATGATGAGCTGCCTTATTCCAAGCACGCGGCATCTATCCATTTCATCGAGAAATGCACGGAACGATTTTTCTCTCAGGTCATTGTCGGGAGATGCAAGGTTAATAAGGTATGAGTCGTGGGCTACTACATCTTTAATGCCTGTTTCCGTCATCCTGGTTTTGAACCCCGCCACCACCTCAGCGTCCAGTTCTTTTGCAGCCCACTGGTTTGAACTTTTGGTAAATATCTGCACCGCCCTGCATCCGGCGGAGGCCCCGCGTATTATCGCCTTGTCCACGCCGCCCGAAATAGACATGTGAGCGCCTATTAGAGGATCATTTGCCGTATTGCTCAAGAATAGCTCCAAGGCCCGAAAGGTCTGATATAAGCGCCATAGCTCCGGCCTCTTTAAGTATTTCACCGGAGTGGTGTCCCGTGGGCACCGCGACGGTGAAGACCCCGGCATTTTTCCCTGTCTCCATATCAACAGGAGAATCTCCAACAAAAATCGCTTCATCTTTAGAAACGGACATGTCTTTAAGGTTTTTCTCAATCATGTCAGGGCTTGGTTTGCAGCTCGGTATGTCGCCATCGCCTACAACAGTCAACATGGATTCGCCCCATCCAAGGTGGTCTATTATGCTCCTGGAAAAGCCGCCATGCTTATTTGTGGCAACCCCTATTTTGTAACCACCCTTATTTAAGGTCTTGATGGTTATATCGGCATATGGCATGGGGGATGTTTTTTCAAGATAAACATCTTTATATCTCTTTCTGAATAGTGACGTGGCCATGTGAGCATGTTCTTTTCCTAAAAGGTTCGAGAAGGTCTCTTCAAGTGAGAGTCCCACAAGCGCCTTCGTTTCGCTAATATTCAACTTGCTCAGCCCATAGCGGGGAAGGGTTGAGTTAAACCCCTCCATTATGGCGTGAAATGAGTCTATGAGAGTGCCGTCGAGGTCGAATATGACGGCCTTAATATGTTTAGATTTTTTTCCTGGCATCTTTTAATTTCTCCACAACCTCATAGCTGCTCCCTGCCACCGAGGCGAGCTCTACATTCGGTTTTATCTTTTTTCCATGAAAATCCGACCCGGCGGTAAAGAGTATGTCGTGCTTTTTCGCCAGCTCATAAAAGTGCCCACTCTCTTCATCGTTATGATATGAGGAGTAGGCCTCCAGGCCCATGAGGCCGGCATGAATAAGCTTTGTTATTATCTCGTCACCCGTATCGGAAGGGTGGGCCTGCACCGGGACTCCGCCAAAGCGCTTGATCTTCCTTATCCCCTCCCGGGTCGAGCATACATCAAGGGGAACGCAGGCTGGTTTCCCTTTTCTGAAGTAATCCCTGTAGAAGTTGAGGGAAGGGGATTCAGATCTGTCTCCATCCACATAAGGTCTTAAACGAGGGTCAACGGTTGTTCCCTCTTTTTCGAGCAGGGCCCTTAGAAATGTGCTTCCAGAAGGTATTTTTGCATGGGCCGCTCTTTCAAGGTCTGCCTCTTCTATCCGGAAGTCCAGAGATTTGAGCGCCTTTAACCTTTTCTTTGCCTGTATCCACTTGGCTGCCTCTATTTCCGCAAGCCATTCATGAAATGCCGGTTCCTTGTAGTCGATGAAATAGCCGAGAAGATGGAGGTCCATCCCTTCATACATGGTGTTCAGTTCAAAGCAGGGGATTAATTCTATTTGAAATGTCTCTGACAATAGGAAGCCTTCTTCAAGATTTCCTACGCTATTGTGGTCAGCAAAGGCTATTGCCCTTAGATCTTCAGCTTTTGCCATCTTGAATATTTCTTCGGGGCTGTGCTGTCCATCGGAACTGGCGCTGGTATGTATGTGGAGGTCTACTTCTCCGTCAGGCATCAGTTGTCTTCTTCTTTTTTGGATATAGCCAGGTTGAGCTTTTTTATAAGTTCGTCAGGATCAAGGTGGTGAACAGTCGCGCCGTGACAGACCTCTTCAAACTCAGCAATCTGGCAGTTCATGCAGTCAAGCTTGTGGTCCCTGAAGACCTGTACCGTTTCTGGATATGCGTGGATTATATCCTGAATGAACATATCCTTTGTGATCGCTTTTTTCATATACCAAATTTCTCCCTGATTTACTTTTAAAGCAGATTAAGTATATCAACAATAGTTTTTTTTTAAAACAGTTTCCTGTTTTCTTCCCTCAAGCTGTATAGCTTCGGGACAGATTAAATAGAGTCGTCTTTAATCCGGATTTTTCTTTACCATTCCGGCGCAGTTGAGGTAGATTATAGCAATATTAACGGAAGGATTATGAAATATTTCAAGATTATACTTTTTTGCTTCTTTCTGCTGTCCATAACGGCCTGTGGCGGCAGCGGCGCAAAGGAACTTTATGAGACGGCGCAGTTCGAAGAGTTGCAGAATAATCACAAACATGCGATCCAGCTTTACGAAGAGATTGTAAGAGATTATCCCGGAAGCGAATTCGCAAAAAAGTCAGGTGACAGGATAGCTAAACTAAGGGGGAATTAATATGGATGAGAATATGAAGGGGAATATTATGAGTCAAGGTATATGGATAAGAGGCATTTACATGCTGCTTTTTGCCCTTATCTACAGTATCGCAGAAATCGTCTTTACCGCCGTAGCGGTGTTCCAGTTCCTGACGGCGCTTGTTACCGGACGGCCTAATGAACTGCTCCTTAATTTCGGCCAGAGTTTGAGCACTTATATTTATCAGACAGTTCAGTTTTTCACCTTCAATAGTGACGAAAAGCCATACCCCTTCTCGCCATGGCCGGAAGGGCTGTCTTCAGAAAAAACTGTGGCGAGCGCTGAAAAGAAGAGTGCCACTGTTAAGAGAAAAACTACCACCAGAAAGGCAACCAAGAAGGCGGCTGCAAAGAGTGATGAATCTGAAAAATAGTAAACTGAATTTTACCGTGCAGCACAAAAATCGCAGCAAATAATATCTAAGCATAGACTGGTTTTTATAGATTGAATCTTTAGAGGAAATTTTATTGGCATTTGCGGACCCAACATCTAATATGCTTGAAGAGCCCGGCATCGTAAAAGGAACTGCTTTAAATCTCCTTTTGGCAATTATATTCCTGTTCGGGCTCTACCTGACCAGTCTTTACAACTACCTCCTTTTTCATAGCATTGTCGAGCTGTTCAGCGTCGTCATCGCCTTTTCAATATTCATGTTTGCATGGAACTCCAGGCGATATATAGATAATTTCTATTTTATTTTTCTGGGGATCGCCTACCTCTTTATAGGGGGGCTTGATACCCTTCATACCCTGTCCTACAAGGGGATGCCCATTTTCACTGATTATGATTATTACGCTAATCAACTCTGGATAGCTGCGCGTTATATGGAGAGTATTTCTCTTGTGGTCGCCTTCGCCTTCCTGAATCGGAGAGTAAAGGCCGATGCCTTGCCTGTTTTTCTTGTTTATACCGTGACTTCAGTTCTTATAGTGTCGTCTGTTTTTTACTGGAAATCATTTCCCATATGTTTTGTGGAAGGGGAGGGTCTGACTCCATTCAAGAAGGTGAGTGAATATGTCATATCATGTATACTTGTTGTTGCCATTTACCTTCTACATAAAAATAGAGAGCATTTTGATAAAGCGGTTTTCAGACTGCTGCTCTGGTCTGTGATTTTTACCATTTTTGCCGAGCTGGCATTTACTTTCTACATCAGCAATTACGGTCTTTCAAATCTTATAGGCCATGTCTTTAAGATCATATCCTTCAAGTTTATCTACGAAGCGGTAATAGCGACAGGTCTTACAAGACCATACGACCTGCTCTTCCGTGATATCAGGAAAAAAAAGGAGGCTCTTGCCGAGGCGAACAATACAAAAGATAAGTTCTTTTCTATAATTGCCCACGACCTGAAGAATCCTTTTTCGACACTGCTCGGCTTTTCCGGTATGCTTATTCAGGACTACGAAAAATTCGATGATAAGACAAAGAAAGAATTTATAAGAGATATTCACCAGTCTTCGGAACATATGTATGATCTGCTTGAAAATCTCTTGACTTGGTCCGTCATGCAGACAGGTGGTATGGATTGCGAGACCCAGCCAATAAATATCTCTGCAATTGTTGATGAGTCGATTGAACTGCTAAGGATCAGCGCCGACGACAAGGAGATAAAGCTGGTTTCATCGATAGATGATAAAGCAAGGGTGATCGCAGATGTCAATATGATGAATACAGTTGTCCGCAATCTCCTTTCTAACGCCATTAAATTTACCGGAGAAGGGGGCGAGGTAGAGATATCATCAAAGGAACAGGATGATTTTCAAGAGATAATCGTTTCCGATACGGGGGTGGGAATAAGCGCCGAAGATCTGGAAAAACTCTTCAGGCTGGATGTTAAACATACAAGTTATGGAACCAGAAAAGAGGCAGGTACGGGGCTGGGCCTGCTTCTTTGCAAGGAGTTTATTGAGAAAAACGGCGGCGCTATCCGCGCTGAAAGCGAACAGGGGAAAGGGAGCAGGTTTATCTTTACGCTTCCTTTAGCCTAGGCATGGCCCTCGGTAACTTTGTAATTTAGTGGCGGCTTAACAGCAATATTTAATTGTCATAAATAAATATCATGGATATAGTCTCAAAAAGCGACATTATAAGAATAGCCAACTGTATAATCCCGCGTCCAAGCGATAAATCGATTATACTGTCGGTGAAAACTATGGCCTTCAATGATTACAGCCTTCCTGGGAAAACAATTAATGGAAATATAGATATTGAAAGCTTTCTCGTCGAGGCTGTACAGGAAAAAACAAATATTACAATAAGCAGCTTTGAAGACAGGCTTTATGAAATCGCCTATGAGAAAAAGGGTCAGCTGTATGAAAGGACGGTCCTTGTTGTGGATCATTGTGAAGGTGTCCCGACAACGATGGGCGACAGGGAAAAGTATGGTGTAGGCGTCTTCAAGCCCGATATAACCTTTACGCCTGACTGGCAGGATAAAAAGACCTACCTTCTTGCGCCTGGGATGCACAAGACCTTGCTTACATACTATGCTGACCTGCCCGATCTTGAAGAAAAATACCCCCATTATCTGCCCCTTTGTCAGGGGGAAATAGAGGATATGTATAATAGCTTTGAAAAAGCTTGAGAAAAGAGGCGGCCCATAGAGAGAGCTCTTTAATCGTTAATTTCCAGACTGTAATAAATCCATGATTTTTTATGCAAATATGTAAGTTTAATATGTAGCTTGCATTCAGGAAAAAAACATCGCATTTTTTGTGACATATTCATTGAAACCCTAGCGAGGCCAATATGAAGAAGATACTTATAGTTGATGATCTGGAGATGAACCTTGACGTTTGTATATCTGTTTTCTCAAGGGTTGATTGTAAATTATATACAGCAAAAAACGGTTTGGAAGCCCTCGAAATGACAAAGAGGATCAGGCCTGACCTGATTATTTTAGACCTTTTCATGCCCGAGATGGATGGTGATGAGTGTTGCAGGCTTATAAAAGAAGATGCTGAGCTCAGCCACATCCCCATATTTATGGTTGCGGCAGGCGCCAGGGTGGCGGATGAAGATAGATGCTATAAAGCCGGGTGCGATAACTTTATTGAGAAACCTTATCATAGCAGCGACTTGATGCAGAAGGTAGCCAGCCATCTGGACATCATCGTAAGGGAATATACGAGGGTGTCAATTTATACCAAGGCTTTACTCAGGTATGATAATAAGCTTATAAAGGGCTATATCCATGACCTGTCTGATGGCGGCATTTTCGTGGAAAGCAGGGAGACTCTGGAGGCAGGCACGACTCTGGATATCGAATTTACAGTTCCTGGTAATGATAAATTGATTAAAGCTCAGGGTGAAGTCAGATGGGGTATAGACGATCCTGCAAAATGCAGCATTGATAATATTCCCGGTATGGGTATTCAGTTTTTAAAGATATCGACTGAGTCGAAAAGGTTGATTTCAGATTATATCAGGGACGTTAAGCAGAAGGAGCAGGAGATGCCCAAACGAAGGGGAAAACATATATATAAAAGTGAAGAATATGCCGTTATAGACGCCTTCGTTGAATTTTGTGGAGGCTCATTGCCTGAAACCACCAAACGCAAGATACTTGAATGATAACAGCCCTTATTTATGTGACGACCCTGATCTCCTGCTTGAGTCCGCTTGTCGAGATGTAGACAAAGGTCAGTCTCACCGCTTCTTCCTTTATGCCGTCCCTGTAGTCCCTTCCGAAATGCCACTTGATGGCCCTTGCCTTGCTTTTAGGTGAGATACCAAGCTTTTTACGAAACTCCATAACTTCATTCTTTGATACCTTGTAGTCATCCCCTTTGCGCTCGCTGAAACAGGTGAAATAGGAAGGCATCTTTTTTAGATCGGGATAGCCGGCCCTTAGACGATCAAAAGTCAGGGCTTCAGCAAGGAGTTCCTGCGCCACCATGTCAATCAGTCCGCCCACAAAGCGCCAGAGTAAATCAAAAAGGCCCTCCATAGGCAGGGTTGTAATTCCTTCTTTTCCCCAGAAGAGGGCAAAATGGGCAAAAAATTCAGACAGGGGCATTACACTTGACAGAGCTTCAAGGGATGCCCTGAACCTGCCGCTGTTGTATAGCAGTTCCAGCAGGCGGCCTATAGCCTCTATCTGCTCTATCTCCCCTTCATTAAGCGAGGGGCTCGAGATTATCCTGTAGGGAGGAAGGTGGGCCCATCTGTATCCATCTTTTGCAGCGATCGCCATCATTGGAGCGCCCTTTAGAACCTTTAGCGGTTCCACCTGTATATGATGGGGTTTGAGCAGGAAAAGCCTTTCGAGAGACTGAAGAAATCCCTTGAAATTTTCACCCGGCAGACCTGCAACGAGATCGAGGTGGATTTTCACCTTCGTTTCATCTATGAGTCTCTTAACGTTTGCAAATAGTCTTTCAAGGTCAGAGTCCCTGCCTACGGAATGGAGTGTCTCCTCGGCAATGGATTGCACCCCTATCTCAAAGCGGAATGCGCCTTCCGGCACATATTTCAGCAGCTCAATATTTTCATCGGTGAGCAGGTCTGCCGCAATCTCAAAGTGGTATTTTCGCGAGATCCCCTTTTCAATTATAAAGCTCCATATTTCATTAGCCCTTTTCGCATTATAGTTGAAAGTTCGGTCGACAAACTTGATCGTGCCTGTCCCGTTTTTTATCAGATAGCCAAGGTCGCATCTGATCCGGTCCATGGAAAAGGAGCGGACCTTGCCCTCGATGGCTGAGAGGCAGAATGCGCAGGTAAAGGGGCATCCCCTGGAGGTCTCATAGTAGATAAGCGGCTTGCTCATATTGACGAGACCTGATGCAAAGGGCGACGGAATTTCGTCCAGATCGCTAATCTGCATGGGCGGGCCGTTGTCGATTATTTTGTCGCCCAGGCGAAGGCTTACCCCCTTCAGTTCTTTCAGCGAGATTTTATTGCCCGAGACGGATAGGGCTTTTACGAGTCCCCTGAAAGTTGACTCCCCCTCTCCCTTTACAATGCAGTCGATGAATGGGTTGGCTTTCAATATATCCCTTGCATCGAAGGAGACCTCCGGTCCGCCTAGTATTATGAATGTGTGAGGATGCTTTTTTTTTATTGACGAGGCTATGCTTAATATCTGTCCGGTGTTCCAGATATAGCAGGAAAAGGCCACAATCCGGGCATCTTCTTTGATTATTGAGGAAAGTACAATGTTGGGGTTTTCATTGATTGTGAATTCCCTGATCGATATATCAATTCCGCTAATCTCTTTGCAATAAGAGGCCAGGCAGGGCAGGGCGAGTGAAGAATGGGCATATTTAGAATGGAGGGCGGCAAGAAGAAGCTTCATGCTTGAGGATTGTAGCCAATAGTTGAGACTTAGGCCACATAAATTTTATCTCTTACGGTTTCATGCGGTTTATTAAATGGCGCCTCTCCTCCACATGTTTCTTTCCTGAATTTTATTAATGTCTGGTTCTCGTAAAAAAAACAGCCCCAACAGCGCATACATGGCGTGCCGCGCCCCGCTCTTTATCCCATTCAAGACTGAAATCAAAGCATCTCTCTATGAGCGTCGAAAGGTTTGCGCCTAGAGATTCGAGGCTGTATATCTGTTTGTCAGGTTTTATGCAGATCCCTTCTTCTCCGACGATGGGGCACTCTTTACATGCCTTGCACTCACCTGCGCCGGCCACAACATGTCCTTTCTTCCTTTGTTCCTGCAGCTCCGATATAAGGAGCGATGACAGGTTTTCATAGCCTGCCCTTGCCCGCTCTTCAGCGGGGAGGTGGTGAAGAGTTTCAAGGGGGAGCCTCAGGCAGATGACTTTCGCCTCCTTTGCCTTCCTCAAATATTCACTAAAGGCAGGGCTAAATGGCGGGCATGACAGGTTCTTGCCATAATTGGGGCAGGCAAGGCAGTTATCCTTGTACTTGAGGCTGACATCAAAATCAGCAATGGGCAGCAGTTTCTCGTGCCGTTCCATCGATTCGATGATTCTATCTCTCATCGCTTTGCTCCTGGCCCACATGGCTTGTATAATTATTGAAAAAGAAGGTATAGAGATCTGTCGGATTTGTTATAGTGGAGAGGTCGAGACTGCACCCGGGAGGGACGATGAAGAAGGGCCTGTTCTGATCTCCCCCCAATCCCCCGTGGCCGCTCAGTTGCTCTTCGAAATTAATGATCTCTTCTCCGTCGTAGGCCCCCTGCACTATGATATCTCCCGAGTTTTCAGCCTCTGCAAGGCTTATGAAGAGCGCCTTGTCACTTTTAGCAAGGTTGCCGTCCCATTTCATTATCACCGCCTTCCCGTTATGAGAGCAGCCAGCTATCACCCCTATGCCGGGATGCTCCATAAGTGAATCCATCAATTCAGGATATTTATTGCCGATCTCCTCAAGGGCGATCTTTTCCCTCCTGAAGTTGAAATATATCTGAGAAAGTGGCCCCGAGTCGTTCACAAAGACCTGTTCCTTTTCTTCCTTCCAGATAAATGGGACCCTTTCAGGCTCTCGCTCAAGGGCCCAGCCCCTGATCTTTTCAAAGAGGTTGTAGAAGTATCGCGGAAGGTTGAGCGTCAGAAGTCTGAGTTCTTCCATATATTTCCAACCCTCATAAAGTACGGCCTCCTGTGGCGCATTGAACTCGCTTATCTCCAGGTCCTCCGGCGTTGCTCTCTGGATCAGGCCCGAGAGCGTCTCGCCGTATTTGTAGGTGAAGGGGGTCGAAGGGGTCTGGCCGTGATCGGAAAATATGTATACGTCATATTCCCTTGTCTTGCAGCTGTCGGTGGCTCGAAGTATCTTCCTGATCTTCCTGTCGATACCTCTGAGCACCCTGAATGAGCCTGGAAATTCAGGGCCCCTGTGATGGGAAATCTCGTCGTAACCGTTGAAGGTCAGGTGGATGGAAGGGACTCCCCTTACGATGTCCGTCATAGCCCCCGCAGTCTCAATCTCCCTGAATATGACGTTGTTTATGAGCCTGATCAGAGGGAAAATCCCCTCTCTTCGCCTCCTCTTGTTGAAGAGTGAAAGAGTGAACCACTCGCCAAACTCCAGAAAGGCATCTATAAAAATATACGCAACGGTCCTTAATAGATTGGTGACGTATAGTATGAAGAGAAGGAATATGTCAAGCTGTCCGATCTTCTTCTTTTGGAATATATTTTTTGCGGCAAAGGTGCTCAAGGTGAATACGGAACGCTCGGCGCCGCCCGTAAAGAGGTTGAGGTAGCTGCTTCCTCCTTTCAGTATGCCCGTTCTCCCTTCCGAAACCTCCTCCTCAACGCGCGCTGCAGAGGCGGCCTCCTTGAAGGTCACGGTGAGCCCTTTTTTCTTCTCCATCCACCTGAAGCCGAGAACGCCTGAATTGTTCCCGTACATGAGGCCGGATATATGGCGTGTTGCTCGGCATTGGACAGTAATAGGGAAAAAGGCTGAACCCCTTTTTATTTACCAGCCTTTTGATGCTTGGGACGTAACCCTTTTCCATCGCGCGCAGGAAGGCGGAGTAGGATATGCCGTCTATCTGTATGAGGATGAATCCTTTATTTCTTCCAGGCGCAGGGGCGGGAGAGTAAAGGAACTTGCTCAGGAAGGAGTATTTGAGCCTGAGATATAAATAGGAAATTAGATTGCTGTGTCGTCTCTTTTTTTTCATGTGGCCAATAGGCAAAATAAGGATAATAAGATCAGGAACTTTTCCCTTTAGTTGCACCTTGTCGAGGTAACGATGATTATATTTTTGCTTTTATTTTATCAGGAATTAAAGGTCAAGGGTTGGCCTTGTCAATTTTTAAAAATAATTAATTCCTCATTCAATTACAGTAGGTAAAAGGGCCATCCACCAGGCAAGGATGATAAGCAGAACCCCGGCGCCGCTAAAGAGGCCCTGTATAGTTCCCCGCTTTGCCAGAATTTCTCCTTTGTGGCCGAGCAGCGCGCCGAGCAGCAGTCCCGACAAAAATCCGGTTAAGTGAGATAAGACGTCTATCCTCTCACCGGGGCCGCCTAAAAGGGCGAGCAGAATAACGCCGCCGATGAGGGGAGACCATCTGCGGACCCCCTTGTAACGATAGAGGTGTCGGCTGCGCCAGGTGTGGGCAGCCTGAATGCCTAGGGCTGCAAAAACTGCCGTCGATGCGCCGATAGAGGTGTGGCCCGGGTCTTGAAAAGATGCGCTAAGCAGGTTTCCCACCGTTCCGGCCAGAAGTATGCTAAACCATGCCAGTCCGGAGCCGAGAGACTGCGATGCGAAAAGGCCGAAAACTATGCCGACGCTCAGGTTTCCCCAAAGATGAGCCGAATCGGCATGCAGCGTAAGAGCCGTCACTGCCCGCCACCACTGTCCGTCCCTTATAAGTCCCGCCCTGGTGCTCCCCAGGTCCACCATATGGCCGCTGAATGCCCCGCTTTGAACGAGACCGTCAGCCAGGAGCAATATGGCCGCATAAACCATCGCCCCGTGCATCCCTTTTGAGAGCTTAATCTGTGGTTCAGCGTTTACAGTTTCAGGGCGGTTCTCATGCTCATACTCTGAGAGTTGCCTTGCCGCTTCCGTGGCATCTTTAATTTGAACTACAAGCAAGAACTCTCCCTCCCAGGGGAGGATTTCCGAATTGATTCCTACGGACTGCAGGACAAGCGCTGCCTCTTTACATCTCTTGTGCGAAGTGCAGCGGCAGGCGATGCCGCGGGATATGTCTGTCGGGTCAGTCATCTAAAGGGCCCTATGACAATAAAGACAGGGATGAAGGCGAAGGACAGGTTGCCCAGCGGGATTGTCCGGATTGAACTGTTCACTTAAAGGATCTTTCCCTACTTTGTTTGATCACCATTTAAATAGTCCGCCAGAAGCCCCCGGCTATGTTCGTCATCATGACAGTATACACATAAGTTTTCCCAGTTGGAGCCGTCAGGTGGATTGTTTTGAGGGTTCCCGTCTTTATGGTGAACAGTAAGCATATGTTTGTTTTTATAATCAAACTCTCTGGCGCACTTGGAGCAGATCATTCCGTGCAGGCTTATTGATTTCTCCCGATAGCTCCTGTTTTTAAGGTTTTTCATGCTTTTCTGATCTCGTTATTGTATTTTTTCTTCAGCACTAATTTTGTCTTCTTCGCCGGTTGCCTTATCTTTTTCGCCGGTTGTCTTGTCTTTTTCGCCGGTTGTCTTGTCTTTTTCGCCGGTTGTCTTGTCTTTTTTACCGATTACTTTGTCTTTTACATCGGAAATGACACTCTCTATAACGTGAAGAGGTGTTGTAATAAGTCCTTTAACCACTCCGTGAACAGCCCCTTTACCTGCTTTATCGGAAGCTTTTTCAGCCCTGTCAAGAAGAGCTCCGGTTTCGGCTATGAGCCTTGGCATCTCTTTCCTAAGAGCTCTTACCTCATTTACCATATCCGGGACGATGGCGCGGGTCTTCTCGACTTCGGAGTAGAGTAGAGGAAGGTCACTCCGAACGGCTTTTATCTCCTCCAGTATGCCCGGGATAACCTTACGGGTCTTTTCGACTTCCCTGTAGATCTCAGGCAGATCTTTGCGGAAGGCTGATACCTCATCTGAAACGTGAGCCGTATTTTTACTGACCTGCACCGCCAGGCGGAGTACCTCCTGTATGTTATCGCTGTTTTCTATGGAGTCCAGTTTTTCTATAAGGACGGGAAGGGCCTTGCGGGTCTCGGATAGTTCATTGACAAAGAGCAGAAGTGACGTTGAAAAGTAGATAAGGGCCAGTGACAGAAGGTATTTGCTGAGTATTTGAAGTTTATCCATGATTTTTATCCCCAGTGGTCGCGTTTTAATAGTCGCCGGGAGGGTTTTGGAAAAGCCTTGTTTTTGACTAGAAAACCCGACATCGCCAACTTTACCGGTATCTGTTGGATTTTAGCTTATTTCCCTCATTATTGTACAGCTTTCAGATTGAAAGAAAACTCTAAATAGTGAAGCTACCCGCCTGGAAAGCGGGGAGCTTCACTGTTCTTCATGGAGGCTTACTATGCAATCTCGCCGTGCAAGTCCCTTGCTTTGGCCCACTGCTCCATCATAACCTGCTTTAGCGACTCGTAGATACGCTCCCCTTCATTAAAGTCGGAAATCTGCCTTATCCCGACCTCCCTCATCCACTGTCCTATATAAATGGGAAGCTGGTTGACAACGGTTATTATCTCCTCTTCCGAAAATTCATGTAAATTTTTATTCATATCATTCCTCTATTATCATTTGCTGAGTTAAGTGAAGATCTCTAAAAATTGGAACTGCTCCAAAAAAGAGAAAGAGGACTTAATTAGAGACAAACAGAGTTTAGATCATAAGAAATGGGATTGCAAGTATCATTAATATTGATCATTAATCCGGATAGCCGGTTGTTGCAGCAAGCGCAAATTGACTGTTTCAGCCGGACGAGGAACGCTAACGTACAATAAAAATGTTCACGTCACATTTTGTGACACTATGAAACCGGTGTCGCCTCTTTAAGGCTCAGTGCAATGGCGGCGGCATGGCCAGCCTACACCTTCCGCCTGCTCCTTTGAAGAGACCTCTATGCAGCCTCCGTAGGCGTCAATAAATCGCTTGACGAGGCGCATCGCCTTCGTGATTTTAAGGAAAGACTTGATTTGTTGTCGCAGAATGCTAGTTTAAAACTATGCACTTTCAGTGCAAAGCTTTCAGCAATGGTTTACACCCACGGGGCATAAGTTTCGTTTGTGCAGACGAG
>JAVVFD010000099.1:0-9786 GCA_032250935.1 bacterium | reverse complement strand
TACTGGAAACTTTGGAGGAGACTAACTGGAAACACTTCAGGAGATTTGGTGGAAACGATGGAGGAGATTATGCAATTTTTGTTATACTCTATATCAGCATCCATATAAGAGCTATAAGCAATCCCTAAATGGCATGCTCCCGTGTGATCTTAGTCGAGAGCCTAATGGACGAGTCCCTAAGGAGAGTATTTGCCCCTGATGGTCATTCCTGACAGGACTGCTTTGATGCCACTTAGCTTACTAAAACTGTAGATGGATCTTGTGAGAACTAAAAAATATACGGGTGAGCCTTAAACACACAAAAAAGGCCCCATAAATAAGAAAAAAACCTGCCTCCTTCCCTCTATAAATTTTTCAGTTCAGGTTATGGTTGAATTCGACTCCCTCTACAGGTTAGAATCCAAATGACATTTTAATGAATAATATTTGTTAATAACTCATAAGTTGCTGCACATTTATTAGAGCGGTACTTGCTACTTTCAAATCAAAGGAGAAATATATGGGCTGGTTATTTGGTGCTGGATTGGGATGGTTTATGGGAGGGCCTCTTGGCGCTATTGTAGGGGCTGCCCTTCAAAGCGCACTCTCGCAAGGGGAATACACAAAGATCGGTCAAAATAGCAGCGCAACGAATGAAGAGACCATCTTTGTTGCAAACCTCGTCGCCATTATGACCAAGATATGCATGGCTGACGGCCATATCAGCCGGGAAGAGAGGGGATTGATACACAACTTTTTTCAAAAATCTCTGGGCTACGGAGGGAATGAACTCAAGATCATAGATGCCATGATTGACGAGACTGACAGGAGGAATCCTGATCTCGAGCAGGTCTGCGCCTCTTTCAGAAGATTCGCAAAACACGAGCAGAGCCTCATCCTGCTCGACCTTGCCTACAATATTGCAACCGTAGACCACGTAATAACGGAAGGAGAGGAACAGGCCCTAAGGGAGCTAATAGCAGCCCTTGGCATAAGCGAGGAAGAACATGTCAGGATAAGGAACAGACATGCCATTGCGAAACGGAGTGATCACTATAATGTTCTTGGCATAGACTCCTCAGCCAGCGTTGAAGATATTAAAAAGGCTTACAAGGCGCTGGCCAAGCAATATCACCCCGACAAGGTGTCCCATCTTGGGGGAGAACTGGTGCAGTTCGCTAAACAGAAATTCCAGGAAATCAACGACAGCTATCAGGCGATCAGAAATGAGAGAGGCTTTTAATCTGAATCATCAATATTCCAGATGCTTAATATGAATAATGTTTGCCGAATTAATTAGAAAAAACAGGGGAAGGCTTCCGGCAAGGCTGCTCATACTGATGGCTAACCTCTGGTTTCCCTTCAGGGGTGCCGGGATTAAGATAGCTTATGCCAGCTCGGACTACCGCAGGGTTGAGGTTAAAATGCGTCTTACATGGTTTAATCGTAACTATGTTGGGACCCACTTCGGCGGATCGCTTTACGCCTTGACCGATCCCTTTTATATGATGATGCTTATAAACAATCTTGGCTGCGATTATATAGTCTGGGATAAGGCTGCAAAGATCGATTTCATAAAACCGGGACGCGGCACGGTAAATGCCCTTTTCACCCTCACTGAAGACGATATAGAGCATATTAAATCTACCGCCGATAGGCAGGGTAAATATATATTTGATAAGAAGGTAGAGGTTTTGGACGAATCCGGCGAGGTTGTTGCCTCAGTTATAAAGACCCTCTATGTAAGAAACAAAAAGTGGCTTGGCGAAGGAGGAACAGGTGACGGAAGAAGAGAGACTGACCATAAGGCATAAAATCAAGGCAAATATCGAGGCGATAAATGAACATATCGCCTCTCTGGAGTTTTCAGTTATGCAGATACCTCAGCTTGATGAACTAGATAAGGCTTCAAGAAGCGAGGCTATTAATTATAAAAGAAGATGTGAGGCCGATATTCGCAAATCGATGAAAAAACTCTCCGACTACGAGGTAGCCCTCAAGCGCGTAGATGCACCCGGTTTCGGTATCTGTATCGAGTGCGACAAGCCGATTCAGATAACAAAACTTATGCTCATACCCGAAACGATGTTTTGCGTCAGATGTCATAAGCTATAGCCAAATTTCCGTTTTTTGAATCCTTTCCGCAAAAACATTCTCTAATCAAACAAAAAGATTAGACAAGTTTGACTTTGAATTTATATTTTAGTATTATCGAAACTATGAAAACACTAAATAAAGAGATATTTGAGCTACAGGCGAGCATATGCCAGACCATGGCAAACGCGAAGCGACTGGAAATTATCAACACCCTTGGCGAGATAGAGCTGGCAGTAGGTGATCTGGCAGATAAAATGGACGTAAAGATATCCAACCTTTCTCAGCATCTCTCCATTATGAAAAACAAGGGGATACTGACGTCGAGAAGGGATGGAGTCCACATATACTACCGTATTGCCAACCCTAAGGTGATAAAGGCATGCTGTCTCATGAAGGAGGTAATGACAGAACTCCTGGAGGCGCAGGGCAAGCTTTCTAAAATGGTATGATTTTTTATCTGCAGGCAAGCATGCATGCATGCTTGCCTGCGTAACATGTAAATAAAGATGCGGGCCAGAAGGATACTATGGGAGGATACTATGAAAACAGTAATAGAAAAAATATTTGCCCAATCCAGAACCATTGCCGTCGTCGGCATATCCGATAAGGTGGAGCGCCCCAGCTACAGGGTGGCAAAATATCTAAAAGAGCATGGATACAGGATAATCCCCGTCAATCCGAGGATCAAAGAGGCGCTGGGCGAAAAATGCTATAGCGATCTTGATTCTGTACCAGACAGGATTGACGTTGTTGACATATTCAGAAGAGCTGAAGATGTTCTCCCTATAGTGAAATCGGCCATTAGCTTAGGGGCCAAAACAATATGGATGCAGGAAGGGGTTGTCAATGAAGAGGCTACCCGGATTGCAGAATCAGCTGGACTGGACATTATCATGGACCGTTGCATGTTGAAAGAGCATAAAAATTTATCAGGCTGGATTTACGACTGATCCAAACATATTAAACAAACTTGCAGCTTAAATTTAAACATCTATACTTGAGATTAACGCTATTAATTTTCAACACTTTAGAAACAGGGGAGAATTCAGATGATACTCGATACCATAATTAAAAAGACACTCGATAGGCCCAAGACTACTCTGCTTATCTATGCAATTATCTCAATTCTCTTTCTCACCCAATTTGTTAAAATAAAGGTCGATACTGACCCCGAAAACATGCTTTCAAAGGAAGACCCGGCCAGAGTTGCTCACAGGGAATTCAAGGGGGAATTTGCACTCCATGATGCCATCGTAGTTGGAGTGGTGGACGATGCAAATGAGCTCGGTGTCTTTACACCCAAGACTCTTCACAACATATCAAATATATCCGAAGAGATTCTAAAGATTGAGGGGATAATTGCAAAAGATCTTGTCAGCCCCATAACAACCGATGATATCCGCGGGGGGGGAGGTTCGCTTATCATAGAGCCTCTTCTCAAAAAAGGGGCGGTCAGCTCTGAAGAAGCGCTCAAAATGAGAGATTCCGCTCTTGCCAACCCCATACTAAAAGACATGCTCATATCGGCCGATGGCAAGGCTATTGCCATTGCCGTCCCTATAAAGGAAAAGGACCAGAGCTATCGCATTTCCCGGGAAATCCAGGCTATCACCGATAAATATAAGGGGAGCGAAGAATACCACATTACTGGCCTGCCCGTTGCAGAGGATACATTCGGAGTGGAAATGTTCAAGCAGATGGCTATTTCCGCGCCTCTTGCAGGACTCATCATATTCCTGCTCATGTATTACTTCTTCAGAAGCTTTACCCTCATCATTGCGCCTATGATCGTTGCCATGGTTTCCATAGTCTGGACTATGGGACTGCTTATAGGTTCCGGATATACCCTGCACATTATGAGTTCCATGATACCTATATTTCTCATGCCTATAGCCGTAGTCGATTCCATACATATTCTCAGTGAATTTTATGATGAGTATCAAAAAACCGGCGACAGGAGGATAACATTTGCCAAGGTGATGCATAATCTCATGACTCCAATGTTCTATACCTCCGTCACCTCGGCCGTAGGATTTGCATCTCTTGCCCTTACCCCTATACCGCCTGTAAAGGTCTTCGGCCTTCATGTAGCATTCGGTATCATGTCTGCCTGGTTTCTAACGATCACCCTTATTCCTGCATTCGTTATGCTTGTGCCTGAAAGGCTGATGAAAAATTTTGGTTCCTCCGGTGATGGATCAACAAGCAATATGATCAAGATACAGGAGATGGTCGGTCACTTTGCCACAAAGCGCAGCAAGTGGGTAATAAGCCTTACTTTATTGGTAGTCGCCATTTCAAGCTACGGCATCAGCCTTACAATCGTTAACGATAACCCCGTCTACTGGTTTGAAAAACAGCATCGCATCAGGATTGCTGACAAGGTTCTTAACTCACACTTCGGGGGAACCTATATGTCATACCTGGTCCTTGACGGTGACGAAAAAGACGCAATGAAATCACCAGCAATGATGCACTATATTGAAGACTTACAGTCTCATATAGATTCCATAAAGATGGTCGGAAAGACAACCTCCCTTGTGGACGTCATAAAGAAAGTCGGCTTTGAGCTGAGAGACAGGGCAGAAGGTTCCGACAAAATACCTGACAGCTCAGACGCAATCGCGCAATACCTGTTCCTCTATGAAATGAGTGGAGACCCTGACGATCTATATCACCTGGTAGACCCTGAATATAAAAAGGCAAACATATGGGTTCATTTGAAAAAAGGTGACAACATGTACATGAAGGAGGTCATTAATTCGGTTGCTTCATATATAAAGACCAACCCGCTGCCTGAAGGGATTAACACTAAATGGGCCGGGCTTACCTATATAAATGTCGTGTGGCAGGAAAAAATGGTCGCAGGAATGCTTAAGGCCCTGATCGGTAGTTTTGTAATGGTGCTCTTTATTATGACCTTCCTTTTCAGGTCCTTGCTATTCGGACTGATCTCAATGGTGCCGCTCACGGTTACCATCGCTTTTATCTACGGTGTTGTTGGTTTTTCCGGTAAATTTTACGACATGCCGGTGGCAGTTTTGTCATCACTGACCCTCGGACTCTCTGTCGACTTTGCCATCCATCTTGTCCAGAGAGCCAGACAGATACTCGCTGAAGAAAAAGATTGGGGGCGCACCATAGATAAGCTTTTTGACGAGCCCGTAAGGGCGATTGTCAGGAATGCCGTTGTTATAGCCGTCGGCTTTACGCCGCTCTTTGTTGCGCCTTTAATGCCATACAAGACGGTAGGTCTGTTTATGGCGCTTATAATGGCGGTTAGCGGAGCAATCACCCTCATCGTCATCCCTTCAATCATGACTCTTCTAAAGGGTGTGATGAAGACCTGAAGCATAAAGCTGATTTATCCAGAAACTAAAAATGGAGGTTTAAAAATGAGAAAACCGATACTACTATTGTTACTTATACTGGCAACTCCGTCTCTTTCTCTAGCGCTCACGGCTGACGAGATTATCGACAAGTCTAATCTTGCCTACTATTATGCCGCAAATGACGGCAAGGCGAGGGCCAAGATGTATATAAAAGACAGCCGCGGCAGAGAGCGCTATAGAGAGATGACTATCTTGAGAAAAGATATAAAAGATGGTGGCAAGCAGAATTTCTATATTTATTTTCATGAACCTGCAGATGTCAGCAAAATGGTTTTTATGGTCTGGAAACAGGCCGAAGGGGACGACGACCGTTGGCTCTATCTCCCCGCCATTGATCTGGTTAAAAGGATTGCCACAAGCGACAAGCGATCCAGCTTTGCCGGCGGAGTTTTCACCTATGAAGACGTCTCCGGAAGGCGTACAGGAGATGACACACATACCCTTTTAAGAGATGAGAAGTTCGCCGGGAAGGATGCCTATGTAATTAAGAATGTGCCCAAAGATGCCGCTCTTGTCGAATTTGACCACTACATATCATGGATAGACAAGGAGACATTTCTGCCTATAAAAGGCGAATATTATAATGACAAAGGAAAGCTATATAGAACCATAGAGGTCGAAAAGACTGCTGTAATCGACGGCTACCCTACCTCTATAAAGGGCGTTGGCAAGAACCTTGATACGGGCCTTACAACTACCATTGAATTTGTTGACGTAAAATACAATGTTGGCCTTAAGGAAAAGATATTTCAGGAAAGGTATCTTAGAAAGGCTCCGAGGGAAGTTGAAAAGTGATAAGGATTTTTTACAAAAAAAGTTCAATCAGCACAGATATGGATCAAAAAAGACATAAATCTATACTTTACCTCTCTGTCTATCTGACTCTTTGGTTTATAGTAAATTCAGGTAACGCCCATGCTTTAACCTTCCACGGGTTTGCAGAAGGCGCCTACGGCAAAAGATTTGAGGACGATACGACAAGCCATGACGACTATAACCTCATGGAGGGACGGATACAGCTAAGAGGGGCCTATGCCCCGGATATAGCGGATGATTTAGAGCCCGAACTTGTCTTCAAGGGAGACCTCATATACGACCGCTATCAAGAGCTTACCAGGGGAAACTTGCGTGAAGGCTATCTTTCCCTCACCCCACACGACATGATAGACCTGAAGATAGGACGCCAGGTTCTTACATGGGGAACGGGCGACCTGCTTTTTATCAACGACCTCTTTCCAAAGGACTACGTTTCATTTTTTATAGGTCGCGATGATGAATACCTGAAACTCCCTTCCGATGCGCTTAAAGCCTCAATTTTCTTTAACAGAGTAAGCGCTGACATCGTGCTGCTCCCGGAGTTTGAACCAAACAACTCTATCAGCGGCAAGAGACTATCCTATTATAACCCTTCTTTTAACAGCATAGTCGGTGAAGAGGGAGTCATGGCTGTTGATGAGCCCGAGCGAGGGTCCGAAATCCGAGAGAAGGCCGCAAGGATCTATGGCACCATAGGCCGCACAGAGGCCGCTCTTTACTACTTTGATGGCTTTTACAAGAATCCTTTAGGTGTTGATTCTGTCACATCAAACGCCTATTATCCAGAACTTACAGTTCTTGGATTCAGCCTTAGAGGCCCTCTTGCCGGAGGTATTGCTAACCTGGAGGCTGGATATTATGACTCCACAGAAGACAGGCATGGAGACAACAATCGGGTTGAGAACTCTGCTATCAAGGCCTTTGCCGGTTTTGAAAAAGATCTTGGCAGCGACCTTAAGGCCGGCATACAATACCAATATGAACATATGCTTGACTACGATGAATTTATCGCAGCCGGAGGACCTGCCAACCGTGATGAAGACCGGCACCAATGGACATTGAGACTTAATAAGCTGGCCATGAATCAAAACCTGACGCTGGGCTTTTTTGCCTTCTACGCTCCCTACGACAAAGACTACCATTTAAGGCCAAAGGTGAGCTACAAATTTACTGATAATCTAAGCGCTACTTTGGGCGCAAATATATTCCAAGGAGAAAAGGATTACACATTCTTCGGCCAGCTGACGAGAAATGACAATATCTATTTCAGGGTAAGATATAACTTTTAGCTTAACGCTATGTATCAACTGAAGATGGTCTCGAACCTGGGCTTTTCCAACATTGCAGCTTGACACAAGATTGACACTAAAAGAACCATGACCGGCACAGATTTTACGCTGCCGGGTTCATGATATCTATCCGTAAATGGTGCCAATAACAACGCCTCAATTTTAACGATGTTATTTTAGAACTCCCCTATGCTAATCATAGAATCTTTAGCCTGGAATCCTTTTCACATCATAATAGGGTATCTCTAAAAATATGCCATGCTCGACTTGAAAGTTTATCCCGTGCTACGGGAGGCATGAAGATGCCTGATATGACTGGATTCCCGTTTTCACGAGAATGACAAAAGTTGAATTTTTAGAGGTTCCCAATAATTTTAGCTCGTCATTCCCGGCTTGAACCTTAATCCAGTAATTAATACGAGAGGAATCCATGTAGCCATATTTCTGGATTAGGTCAGATATACCTTACCTTGGAAAATTAACAAAAAAAAGGCCCCGACGAAAAGTCGGGGCCTTTTTAATAACTTTATTCCAGCTTAGTTGAGCTCCCAGAGATCAGAGAGCCACTTTGCGTGGGCCAGCCATATAAGTATAAATGTTACAAGAAATATAATCGCCAGAGTAAATACTCCCGGCGCCTCGAACTTGCTGTAATCTTCGTCAGACATTTTCAGCCTCCTTTTTTATTAAGCTCTTTTTGGACCGGCAAATATGGAGCCGAGGGTAACAACTATAAACATTGCGCCGCCGACAACTGCAATCACGCCACCAAGGCCTGTCAGTCCCATGAATATATCAACTGTAGAGTCGAACTGGTAGCCGAAAGGCGCATCGGAAAAATTGTAATCCCAATGTCTTCTAGGCACGCCGAACGAACCGGCCGACATCATAGATATCGACATGATCATAATACCACCGCCATAAACATAAGGCTGAAGTTTCGCAACGCCGGTCATTATGAGATCGCGCTTAAAGAAGATCGGGATAAACTGGTATGCAGCGCCCATGAAAGCGATGGTAGTTCCGGCAACAACAGTTCCGTGGAAATGACCCGTAATAGCCCATGTGTTATGCCTGATGATACTGAACTGCTCAGTACCGAAGATAACACCGGTAATTCCGCCAAGGAATCCAAAAAGGACTATAGAGATAAATATTGCTGAGAATCCCGGATTTCCCCATGGCGCCTTCTTGAGCCACTCGAAAAGACCGTTAGTATAACCCTGCTTCCTGAGCGCTGCTTCCATAGCCGCAGGAACAGCAAATGCGTGGATCATACTGGCAAGAACCGCGAGGTGCAGAACGTAGCTGGTATTAACGATCTTGTGCCATGTGCTGAAGGTAGGGTCAACAAGGAGATGATGCTCGGAAGCAACGTTGATGAAAAGAATGTAGAGAACAAAGGCAGTTCTGCAAAGCTTTTCACTAACAGGCTTCGCCTTGAACATAAAGGCAGCTGTCATGTACCACATGGAAACCATGAGGCAAACATTGACCTGCTGGGATGAATGTCCAAGTCCCCACCATACAAGCCTGTATGCCGAAGGATCTACCGTCTCAAGGACACCAAGCGACCAGAGAAGCGTTGGTATGTAGATTGCCGCGCCATGAAGCAGCGTCATGATTCCGATGATGGAACCGGCCATTATGCCGAAAGATACAAGAGGAAGGGTCTTCTTGAAATGACCTTCTTTCTTCGCTACCACTATATTGATGAAGAAGTGAATGAAAGAAAGAAGCATACCGACTGCGGCAAGTATAATACCGAGGTAGTAGACAGGATGCGCCTGAAGAGGAACATATGACGTAAAGAGAACGTCAGCCTGTCCACCCAGAACCATAACTACAACCAGGGCAACACCACCGATCATAAGGGCAAAAATGACCTTGGATAAGACCGGAACAGCCATTCTCCCGCCTAGCAGGACCACCGAGCCCAGATAAACGAGGGCGACCTCAAAGAAGAAGATCCAAACGATGAGGGCAACCAGACCGTGAGCAGTCAGCCAACGGTAGTACCATTCAACTGGAAGAAGATGGATTGCAGGCCATCTTGTTAACAAAACTAAAAGCGCCGCTGCGCCCCCTATAGCAAGAAAGATGATCGCTGTAGTAATATTCAGCTTGATCATACCCTCTGTGGTCTTATCTATGCTAAGACCTGTAATATCGCAAGTTCTCTTATCGTTACTCATTTAAACCCCCTTATATGA
>JAVVFD010000098.1:0-9797 GCA_032250935.1 bacterium | reverse complement strand
TTGTCATTTTATCCACGGCCCAGCCAAACATCCCTCCGATCTTCTCAGCCACCCGGAAAGTCGTCAGAGATCCTAACAGGCCAAGCTTACGATAGATTTCGGGAGCGATTCTCTTCTTCGGCTCCATCCCAAGCAGCTTCCGGGTTATATACATTTTACTCCCGCAGCACTTGCACTGCACCTGCAGCTGTTGCAATGTGAGCCAACGATAAAAACCATGAATCTTCGTTTTTTTTCCATGCCGTGTTTTCCATATGAAATCTGCATCATTGCCGCACTTGCAGGTAAATGGTTTTTGTTGAAGAGCCATCGCATATTCACCAAAACCAACAAGAACTTTTTGAAAAAAATCTGTCAACAACTGCGGCAAAAGTGCGGCGAATCCCGCAAGTATCGTAGAAATACGGCTGTCTTTTAAATGCACCTCGAATTGACAATCAAAATCAATGGTGATACCTTCGCACTGTGGGATATTTCCCATATTGCCCTCCTTGTTTATGGTTGTTTGCCAAAACTATTTTTACCATAAAATGGAGGGCAATTTTTGTTATCTCATGCCCAAGGTCTCTTTTTTTCTACGTTACCAAAATATTACTTTAATCCATCCTGTAGTTGGGAGCCTCTTTAGTGATGGTCACATCATGGACGTGGCTTTCCTTGAGACCGGCAGGCGATATCCTAACGAATGTCGCCTTGGTCCTGAGCTCCTCTATGTCCTTGCAACCGGTATAACCCATACCGGCCCTCAGGCCGCCTATCATTTGATGAATGGTGGAGGATATGGGTCCTCTGTATGGCACCCTGCCCTCTATGCCTTCGGGCACGAGCTTTATTTCGCTGTCAACCTCATCCTGGAAATAACGGTCCTTGCTTCCCGCCTTCATAGCGCCGACCGAACCCATTCCCCTGTAGACCTTATATGTCCTTCCCTGGAAAAGCACGGTCTCACCGGGGCTTTCATCTGTTCCGGCAAAGAGGCTGCCTATCATAACAATATTTGCGCCACCTGCCAGAGCCTTTGCAATATCACCGGAATACTTAATCCCGCCATCGGCTATAACCGGAATGCCGTGCTTTCTGCCTACCTTGGCACAATCGCTTATGGCGGTCAGTTGAGGCACGCCAACTCCTGCAACGATCCTGGTCGTACAGATCGACCCCGGCCCTATGCCAACCTTGATAGCATCGGCTCCCGCCTTGATCAGATCTTCAGCAGCCTCAGCCGTAGCGATATTGCCGGCGATGACACGACAATCGGGAAACCTCTCTTTAATCTCTTTAACTGAATCGACAACGCCCTTTGAGTGGCCATGCGCCGTATCTACGGCAATAACGTCGACGCCAGCCTTTAAAAGAGCCTCCACCCTGGCATCTCTATCCTCGCCTACGCCAACAGCAGCCCCTACCCTCAAGCGCCCGAGGGAATCTTTACAGGCGTTAGGATATTTTATGCTCTTTTCAATATCCTTTATCGTTATGAGCCCTTTGAGCTTATAATCTGAATCAACAACGAGGAGCTTTTCAATTCTATGTTTATGAAGCAGGGCTTTTGATTCCTCAAGCGTCGTGCCTTCAGCAACGGTAATGAGGCCATCCTTGGTCATAACATCGGCGACTTTAAGATAAAGGTTTTTTTCAAACCTTAAATCCCTGTTGGTAAGAATGCCGACGAGCTTGCCCTTTTCCGTAACGGGAATGCCGGATATCTTATATTTTTTCATGATATCCAGGGCTTCGTATATGTGCTGTCCCGGCCCGATTGTTATGGGGTCGACAATCATACCGCTTTCTGATTTCTTTACCTTATCCACCTCAAGAGCCTGCGCCTCGATAGTCAGGTTCTTGTGTATGATGCCGAGTCCCCCTTCCTGCGCAAGGGCAATGGCCGTTGACGCCTCCGTGACGGAATCCATAGCTGCGCTTATGAGAGGGATATTGAGTTTTATATCTTTTGTCAGATATGTGGATGTATCGGCATCCTTGGGTAACACGTCGGATTTAGCGGGCAAAAGTAGCACATCATCAAAGGTCAAACCTGTTTTTATTTTATCATCAATCATTTTTTAATTACCTTTCAAGGGGTTATATGACGAAAACCAAGCTTATAATTTAATAAATCAGGGGTTAAAGCATATTCCTGATTTCTTCAAGTCCATTCTTAATTGATATCAATTTCTTTCTAAGGTCGTCATCGAGAATCGCCGGGGCTTTACTACCTGCTTCCCTATCGGCCAATTCCGTTTCATCAATCTTTTTTTTGGCGCCTGCAATGGTATAATTTTCATCGTAAAGAAGTTTTTTTATATCCAGGATTAATTGCAGGTCCTCTTTGGTATAAAGTCTCTGCTTGCCGCTATCTTTTTTTGGCGAGAGCCTGCTGAATTCAGTCTCCCAGAACCTTAGAACGTGAGGCTCAAGGCCGGCGAGCCTGCTGGCCTCTCCTATCTTGAAATATTTTTTTTCCGGTATTAAGAAATTCATTTGAGAAGTCATAGGAATATTAACAACTCACCAGTTAAATTTTGGGGAAAGGGCAAAGCCCGATGGCGCGGGAAAATGAATATAACAGCAAGCTAGGAATTAATAAGATCCTTCAGTACGTTGCTAGGCTTAAAGGTAATTACCTTTCTTGCTGAAATCTCAATCTCTTCACCGGTCTGAGGATTTCTGCCCCTCCTGGTATTTTTCTGCCGCACGGTAAAATTGCCGAAACCGGATATTTTGATATTTTCCCCCTCTTCAAGGTTGTCCTTAATTATATCAAACACCGACTGCACGATCGCTGCCGTCTCCTTTTTTGAAATACCTACCTTCTCATATGTGTTTTCAATGATATCGGCTTTAGTCATCCCCCAACCTCCTTGTGTTAATTATCATCTAAGTATAGCGCCGGTCTTATCAACAAGATGGGCAACTATAGCATTGTGCACTTCATTGACCTTCTCATCGGTAAGGGTCTCCTTTGAAGACCTGTATCTGAACCTGATAGCGAGGCTCTTTTTACCATCCTCTATCCCCTCCCCCTCAAACTGGTCGAAGATGTCAATATTTTCTATCAAGTCAATATGAAGACCGCCTATGAGCTGCATAATATCATTTGAAGGAAGCGACTTGTCAAGCATGAGCGCCATATCTCTTTCAACAAAAGGAAAAGGCGGCACATCACTGAATTTAATATTGTTTTCCTTGCTGAGCAGACTTACCGCATCAATATTGAGGTCGAATATGCAGGCCTTCTGGCGAAGATCAAAATTTTCTGTTACAGATGGATGAATTTCCCCGATAAGGGCTATTTCCTTGCCGCAGACAAAGACTCTTGCCCCTCTCCCGGGATGTAAATATGAAATATCCGAGCAATTAACAAAATTATATTCCTTGATATTCAGCAAATCAAGGAGATTTTCAAGAACCCCCTTAATATCATAGATATCTCCCTCCCTTTTCCACAAAAGAGTGCCTTTATCGCCCGTAATAAGGGCAGAAAGCCTCCTAGACTCCGTAATTTGACCCCCATCATCCCTGAAAACCTTGCCAAGTTCAAACAGATTCAAGGCCCTGTTCTGTTTCTTCAGGTTGAAAGAGGCGCTATTGAGCATCCCTGAAATAAGTGTGGATCTCATAAGCGAGAGCTCTTCAGAAATCGGATTAATGAGCTTAGGCCTGTCTCTTAAAGGGTCGATATCTCCAAGACCCAGCATATCCATATCGCCGGGCGCCTGAAAGGTATAGTTAATAAGCTCATTAAAACCCGAATCAGCCATGAATCTCTTTATAAGCAATATAAGGCTGCCGGAATTTTCGCTGATTCTATCGGGCATGACTCCCGATAGATTTTCAACAGGTATCTCAGAGTAACCCTTCAGCCTTGCCACCTCCTCTATAAGGTCAATCTCTCTCTCAATATCGACCCTGTATGGAGGCGGGACAACTAAATATTCCTCTCCATTTAAGGTAACTTCCATATTAAGCTTTCTAAGATAAGCCAGAGACTCGTCAGCCGACATTTCAATACCAAGGACATCGCTGCAACTCTGAGTTCTAAACCTTATCTCCTTGTTTTCATAAGGCATAGGGTAGCTGTCTATCATCCCCTTTGATATCTTTCCGCCGGCAAGCTGACTTATCAGCATTGCCGCCCTGTCAAGTGCATCAGGAACGGCAACAAGATCAACGCCCCTTTCGAAGCGGTGAGACGATTCGCTGTGTATGCCTTGTTTTCTGGAAGTTTTCCTGACCGTTTCTGGGATAAAGTGGGCGCTTTCAATGACAATATCTGTCGTCCCGTCAGTGACTGACGAGTCAAGTCCTCCCATAATACCGGCAAGGGCAAGGGGGCCCTTATTATCGGCAATAAGCAGCTCATCTCCGCAAAAAGTCCTCTCAATTCCGTCAAGGGTCTTAAGAAACTCTTTTTTCCTGGCCTTTCGGACTGTAATTTTACCGCCTTCAATCCTTGCAAGATCGAAGGCGTGAAGGGGCTGCCCCATCTCCATCAAGACGTAGTTAGTTACATCAACTACGTTATTTATTGGCCTGACACCGGCAGATTCCAGCCTTTGCCTGAGCCATAAAGGTGATTTGGCAACCTTGATCCTCTTTATAACCCTGGCTGTATACCTGCTGCATGTAGTCTTTTCTTCAATAATAACATCAATATCTTCATTTACGGACCTTGTTGATTCATCAAATGAAATCTCATGAGAATGAACCTTGAAGCCTGTAAGTGCGGAAAGTTCCCTGGCAACCCCTAAGATGCTGAGGCAATCCGACCTGTTAGGGGTGAGCCCGACTTCAAAGACAGAATCACTATACCCTGCAAGAGAAACGCTTTTTTTAGGCGCGCCTGATGCGTTAAGGCCGAACATGGGAGACAGCCCTGTTATGACCTGTCCTATTTCCTTGCCCGATTCAGTCCCTTCAGGCAGTCGCATAACTCCGGCATTCTCTTCAGAAAGACCAAGTTCTTTTTCAGAACAAAGCATGCCCTCTGAGTCAGCGCCCCTTACTTTCGTCTTTTTTATAACAGAGCCATCGGGCAACTTATAACCGGGCAGGGCTATAGGCACTATTTCGCCTACTTTTATACTTGAATCTCCGCAGACAAGCTTATATTCATCGGCGCCGACTGAAACATTGCAGAGTTTTAACTTTTCGCTGTCCGGGTGGTTACTGACCTTTTCTATCCTTGCCGTCAGAATTCCCTCTATGGCAGGTTTTTTATATTCCAGGCCTTCAATTTCAAGTCCTGCATTAGTTAAAAGCGAGGAAAGTTCATCAAGCCCCAACTCTATATCTATATATTCACTTAACCATTCAAGGCTTATATTCATGATTTCTTAATAGGCCCTTTGCTAGAATTGCTGCAGGAATCTAATGTCATTTTCAAAAAACATTCTCAAATCTTTAATGCCGTACTTTAGCATCGCTATCCTCTCAACACCCATGCCAAAGGCAAAGCCTGAATATTTATCAGGATCATAACCGACCGACTTAAACACCTCGGGATCAATCATGCCTGCACCGAGTATCTCAAGCCATCCCGTATCCTTGCATACGCGGCAGCCCTCTCCCTTACAGATGACGCAGCGGATATCTACCTCAGCGCTGGGTTCGGTGAAGGGGAAGAAACTCGGTCTGAATCTTAAGGCGACATGGGCGCCAAAAATTTTATGAACAAAAGTTGTAAGAAGGCCTTTGAGCTGAGCAAATGAGACTTTTTTATCAACAACAAAGCCTTCAACCTGGTGAAACATGGGGGTATGGGTTACATCGGAATCACACCTGTAGACAGTTCCCGGCGCTATCACCCTCATCGGCGGAGAATATTTCTCCATCGTCCTGATCTGTACAGGTGAGGTATGAGTTCTTAGTAATAAATCTTGAGAGAGGTAGAAGGTATCCTGCATCTCTCTTGCAGGATGATCTTTTGGAATATTGAGAGCTTCAAAATTATAATAATCGCTCTCAATATCGGGCCCCTCTTCGATGACGAAACCGAGAGGGACCAAGGCTGCGGTAATCTCCTGCATTATGGTTGTTACTGGATGCAGGCTGCCTATGGCCACGCGCCTGCCAGGCAGCGAAAGGTCGAGAGTTTCCGTTCTGAACCTCTCGGCTCTTGAAGCCTCAAGCAGCTCGGCCGTCTTTGAAGAAATAGTGCTCTCCAGCGCTGCCTTTATTTCATTCGATCTTTTTCCAAGCAGTGGACGCTGCTCAGGCGACAGAGTGCCTACCCTTTTCAGGATTTCACTGATCTTCCCTTTTTTACCAAGGTAGGCCACCCTGGCCTTTTCAAGCTCTTCCTTAGAAGCGGCGTTTAAAAAAGCATTTTCCGATTCGAGCTTAAATGAATCTAAGCTTTTTAACAGCTCACTAAGCATTAATATATCAGGCTTTAAGAGCACCCTTTGCTATATCCGATACAGCCGAGAACCCTTTTGGGTCGGATACTGCAAGATCAGCAAGGATTTTACGATCAAGGTTAATAGCCGCCTTTTTAAGGCCATTGATAAGCCTACTATAGGAAAGTCCGTTCATCCTTGCAGCAGCATTGATCCTGGTAATCCACAGACCTCTAAAATCCCTCTTTTTGAGCTTTCTGCCGACGTATGCATAGTTAAGCGCCCTGTCTACGGCCTCTGTTGCCGTCCTGAACAACTTACTTCTCGCTCCGGTAAATCCTTTAGCCAGCTTTAGAACCTTATTTCTTCTTCTTCTAGCTTTAAACCCTCTTTTTACTCTTGCCATCTTAAAATTACTCCTGTTCCTAATTTAATATAAAACCCGATCTTACCACTTACCTTTAAGAATGAAGTCTAAAATCAAGCGTAAGGGATCAAAACTGAAATTAACTTCTTGTCAGAATCAGCAATAAGCCCGTCCTGCCTCAAGTTTCTCTTTCTAGTAGCTGATTTCTTGGTAAGTATATGGCTTGTAAAGGCCTTCTTTCTTTTTATCTTTCCGCTTGCAGTCAACTGAAATCTCTTGGCTGCGCCTTTTTTAGTCTTAATCTTTGGCATCTGTTTTAAAACCTCCAGCTTGATTATTATTTATTTTTTTTGTTTTTTACTAGGGGCAATAATCATAAACATGTTTCGCCCCTCAACCTTGGGAAGGAATTCAACTACAGCCTCGTCCTTGACCTCTTCGGCCACCCTGCTTAGGATTTCTCTGCCCTTACCCATATAGGCCATCTCCCTGCCCCTGAAGACAACGCTTATCTTTACTTTATTCCCTTCACCTAAAAACTGCTTTGCATGCTTTAGTTTAAACTGATAATCATGCTCGTCAATCTTAGGCCTTATCTTTATCTCCTTAAGCACAACAACGGTCTGTTTCTTTTTTGCCTCATGAGCTTTTTTACTCATCTCATACTTATACTTACCATAGTCCATTATCTTGCAGACAGGAGGATCGGCGCTGGAGGCAACCTCAACTAGATCAAGGCCCGCTTCTCTTGATTTTTCAAGTGCTGTTTGAAGCGATATAACTCCGAGCTGATTACCATCTTCATCTATGGCCCTCACCTCGCGAGCTCTAATATTCTCGTTGATATTTACCTTGTCTTTGTTTTCAGGTACTCTACCTCTTTTAATTATGGCCCTACCTCCTATCCATCATTGTGTTATTTTAGATTCTTCATTTACAAGCGCAACAAAATCATCAATAGACATCGCTTCCAAAGAATCACCACTCCTTGACCTCGGCGCTATCTTGCCTTCATCACGTTCCTTATCACCGATAACCAGCATATAAGGTATCTTTTGAAGCTGGGCTTCCCTTATCTTGAATCCCAGTTTTTCATTCCGGTAATCACCCTCAACTCTTATTCCGAGTTGTTTCAGGTCATTTTCCACTTTTTCTGCGTATTCACGCTGACTGTCCGTTATATTTATCACAATAGCCTGCACGGGGGCAAGCCATATCGGAAAAGCGCCTGCAAAATGTTCTGTTAAAACGCCTATAAACCTCTCAATGGATCCGAGTATAACCCTGTGTATCATAACGGGCCTGTGCTTTTCTCCATCAGTTCCTATGTAGGCGAGATCAAACCTTTCAGGCAGGGTAAAGTCGCACTGTATTGTGGCGCACTGCCACTCCCTGTCAAGACAATCCCTAAGTTTTACGTCTATCTTCGGCCCGTAAAATGCGCCGTCGCCCTCATTTATGTCATACTCAAGCTCAAGGCTGTCAAGGGCTCCCGTCAATGCCGATGTAGCCCTCTCCCAGTCTTCATCTGAACCGATAGATTTTTCCGGCCTTGTGCTGATCTCCATCCTGAATGTGAAATCAAATACGTCCATGACGTATCTTATAAACTCAACTACCCCTTTTATCTCGTCAACAAGCTGATCAGGCGTACAAAGAAGGTGTGCGTCGTCCTGAGTAAAGCCCCTAACCCTCATCAGGCCGTGCAGAACACCTGATTTTTCATGACGGTGAACGGTGCCAAGCTCAAAATATCTCAAGGGAAGATCTCTATAACTCCTCACCTTCGAAGCATAAACCAGCATATGGGCAAGGCAATTCATCGGCTTAACACCATACCCTACCCCTTCAACATCGGTAAAGTACATGTTCTCACGGTAGTTATCGAAGTGGCCCGACTTTTTCCAGAGATCGGTCTTTAGAAGCTGAGGGCCCTGAACCATATGATAACCGCGCTTTATATGCTCTTTCCGCTCAAATTCTTCGAGAAGATATTTAAGCATTGCGCCCTTAGGATGATAAATAACAAGGCCGGCGCCGGCAACGTCATTTATATCGTATAGATCAAGCTCTTTTCCGAGCTTGCGGTGGTCTCTCTTTTTGGCTTCTTCCAGCCTGTAGAGGTGGTCCTTAAGTTCATTCTTGTCAGGGAATGCGGTGGCATAGATCCTCTGGAGCATAGGCCTGTTTTCATCCCCTCTCCAGTAAGCGCCGGCAACGCTAAGAAGCTTAAATACCCCAGCCTTTCCCGTTGTGGGGAGGTGAGGTCCACGACAAAGGTCAAACCAATCGCCCTGACGGTACAGCGACACAACATCGTCTTTAACAGCCTCCACAAGCTCAACCTTATATGGCTCTCCCATCTTCTCAAAAAGCTTAATGGCATCCTTCCTGGAGAGGACCTCTCTTTCAATGGGCAGGTTACTCTTGACGATCTCGGCCATTTTCGCCTCTATCTTCTCAAAATCCTCAGGGCTGAAGTGACCATCATAATCAAAATCGTAATAGAAACCGTTTTCTATTACCGGTCCGATAGTTACCTTGATATCATCATAAAGCTCCTGCACCGCCTGAGCCATAATATGCGATGTGGTATGCCTGTATATCTCGAGCCCTTCATCGCTCTTAAGCGTTACGATCTCGACAGAAGAATCGGCTTCAATGGCAAAAGCAAGATCAACCAATACGCCGTTGATCTTCCCCGCAACGGCAGCCTTGCCGAGTCCGGCGCCTATCATAAAGGCAAACTCACCGATAGTAGTCCTGCAAGGGACATCCCTTGATGAACCGTCGGGCAGTGTAAGTTTAACAGTATCCAAAATATTCCCGCGTTAAAACAATCAAAACATAAAAAGGCACCGCAAACACGTGTACGCAATGCCTCTTGTGATTCATGGTAGGCGCGGGCGGTTTCGAACCGCCGACCTCTACCGTGTCAAGGTAGCGCTCTCCCACTGAGCTAATCGCCCGTTGCCGGTGTCGGCTGGTGTTGCATCAGCGAGGTGGAGACGGGATTTGAACCCGTGTAGACGGCTTTGCAGGCCGTTGCCTCGCCTCTCGGCCACTCCACCGAGGTGAGGCCTGCCTTG
>JAVVFD010000097.1:0-9829 GCA_032250935.1 bacterium | reverse complement strand
TACTGGAAACTTTGGAGGAGACTAACTGGAAACACTTCAGGAGATTTGGTGGAAACGATGGAGGAGATTATGCAGGATGACGACGATCTTGATTTGGATGGTTATACACTTGCAAATGACTGTAGTATATCTAACGTTCATGATGATGATGCAACAATCCATCCGGGTGCTGCCGAGATAAAACACGATACTGTAGATCAGGATTGCAACGGCTACGATTTAACAATCGATATTATAAAGGCCACATATATTGCTGCTGAACAATCCCTCAGGGTTGAAGCGACGAGCACTCTTGGCCCGGATGCTGTTCTTGAACTTGTGGGATATAGCGCTATGACTTATAGCACAAATAAGAGTAAATGGAGTATTAATGTTCAGAATATAACTACTCCACCTGCTACAGTTACCGTCTCGGGGATAGAAGGTTCGGAAATAGGACCCGTTACGGTTGAATAGGAAACAGGTGTAGTAATGATGAAACTGGGACGTCGGTAATGCCGACGTCCCTTTTTTGCTAACTAGGGCCCACGAGTATTGAACAAATATGGACAGTAAAATAGGAACATTTTTTTCTCCTTGTGGATGAATATTCTCCAGTACGCATTTCCTGTTTGCCCCTTCTATCCTTTATGATATGATTCACCGTAGCAGGATCGACAAAGGACAAATGTAATCCTTTTTCTAGCTTAAAAAACAGGTCAATGGCACCGATTACTCAATTACGCAACAATTGATTAGTAAAAAAATGACTGAAACAATAGAAAATAATCGATTTTCTTTAAAAAGCTGGATAGTTTTTTTGGTATATTTTTTTCCAGTTTTTATTGTTTTTATCCTTTATTCTCCCATCCTAGAATTTCAATTTGTAAACTGGGATGATGATATTTATATTTACAAAAATCAGAATATTCGAACAATTGATTTTGAGTTTATTAAATCACTTTTTATAGAGGAATTTAATAGATGGCATCCCATAACTATAGTATCTCACGCAATAGATTATTCCATTTGGGAAGAAAATCCTTGGGGTCACCACCTTACAAGCTTAATATTTCATGCTATCAATACTCTTCTGGTTTTTATTCTTGCCATTAAACTTCAAAAACATATTAACAACTCCACATCATATAACGAGATATTATTTGCTGGATTTATAACTTCTCTTATTTTCGGCATGCATCCAATACATGTAGAAGCCGTTGCATGGATATCAGCCAGAAAAGAATTACTCTACTCTTTTTTTTATTTTCTAAGCTTGTTAAGCTACCTTAAATATGTAGAACTACGGCCTTTAAAAAAGAACATCCACTTTTGGTCGAGCATTGGTTTCTTCTTTTTAGCACTCGAAAGCAAGCCAATGGCCGTATCGTTACCAATAGTATTGTTGATTTTCGATTTTTATCCCCTTCAGAGATTCACAAAGAAAAGCGCAAAAAAAGTCCTGATTGAAAAGCTACCTTTTTTAATATTAAGTATATTAGTTTCAATAATCACATTATTTACATATGGATCAGCAGGGCATATTATTTCACTGAACGAAATATCCTTTTTCACTCGTGTTCTGCTTGTGAGTGAAGCATACCTCTTTTATTTATTGAAGATGATATTTTCTGTGGGGTTGGCTCCTCTTTATCCACAACATACTGTAACAAATTACTTAACTATAGGTACTCTCCTATTTATGTTGCTAACTATGTTTTTTTATATTTTTGCCAAAAAAAAGTTTCTTCCCATTGTTTGGCTTTACTTTGTAACAACTCTTATCCCAGTAGTAGGAATAGTTCAAAGTAATATACTTCAGGCATCTGACAGATATATGTATTTGCCAAGCTTTATGCCTTTTCTACTGGTAGGGATATACGTTAGGAACATTTTTTTTGGCAATTCGCAAAAACTTTATAGAATAACATTTTTTATTTTATTTCTATCTTGTTTTGCAATCTTTACATACAAGTCTGTTACACAAATTTCAATATGGACTGATTCTACAAATCTTTGGAATCATCAAATAAAATTATATCCCAAGTCTAATTCTACAGCATATACCAACCGAGGACTTATTTTAATGAACTTGGGTAAATATCGTGATGCTATAAAAGACTTTAATATTGCAATTGAGATTAATTCTCAAGGAGACGTTGCTTATTACAATCTGGCAGTTTCGTATGATATGTTAAAGAATTATGAACTAGCAATAAAAAATTATAATGAAGCTATTAAATATAATCCTTTTGATGCAGATTATTTCAATGGTCGTGGAATTATTTATCAAAAGCTAGGAGATTTTCAAAAAGCTCTGAAAAACTACAATAGAGCAATTATAATTGACCCTGAAAATGAAAAATACTTTTACCATAGAGGCACAGCTTATTATGATTTAGCTAATTATAGATTAGCATTAAAAAGTTTCAATAAAGCCATTGAAATCAATCCTACTGAAGGAAGAATATATAATAATCGTGGCAACACATTCCTAAAGTTGGGTAACTATCATCAAGCCAAAAAAGACTACTTTAAAGCTATCAGCCTTCTTCCAGCGTCAGAAAGCCTTACTGTATACTACAATTTAGGGCTAGTTTTTTCAGAATTAGGGAATCATAAAGAAGCTCTTATTTATTATAAAAAAGCGGAGAAAATGGGATTCAAGTAAAGTAGTTTCACATTCACCCTTTAGAAAGTAAATAGGGTCTGGTCTTTAATCTTGCTGTTTAGGAAAATAATATATAGTCTATAAAGTTTGGGATCGAACCAAGTCAATACTTAATGGCCTAAACTTTAAAGCCTTGCACAGCCCTTTTATTGATGCTAAAATTAGGCCCTATGAAGTTTATTTGTTTAACTAAAAGAGACAACCTTATTGGACGCTGATACTGGGAAGCCGGATCTGGAAATCTCTTTTCAGGATAACAGTCTGGCTCAATCACTTTTCGGTGAGCACAATTCAAATCTAAGGTTGATTGAAAAGGTTTTTTCAGTCGAAATCAGTTCCGCTGGTTCGCACCTTAGGGTTCATGGACTGGCTGAGAATGTCCATGCCGCCCGACATCTCTTGAAGTCTCTTCATGAACTCCAGTTAAGCGGCTATAAAATCAGCCCTTTTGATGTTGAAAGGGCGGCAAGCATATTAAGAGAAAAGCCTGAAACGTCTCTTGCGGAAATATTCCTTGAGAAGATATACGTCTCTCCTAAAAAAAGAATAATCTCACCTAAAAGCATTAATCAGAAAAAATATGTGGATGCCATCAGGCAGTATGACATTGTCTTCGGTATCGGGCCTGCCGGAACGGGAAAGACATATCTCGCTATGGCTATGGCAGTTGCGTCACTGCTTAAAGGGGATGTGAAAAGGATCATTCTTACCCGTCCAGCCGTTGAGGCCGGCGAAAAGCTGGGCTTTCTTCCCGGCGATCTCATGGAAAAGGTTAATCCATACCTGAGACCTCTCTATGACGCGCTTCATGACATGATGGAATTTGAAAATGTAAGGGAGATGCTTGAAAGGGACGTAATTGAGGTGGCCCCTCTCGCCTTTATGAGAGGAAGAACGCTCAATGATTCATTCGTTATATTGGATGAGGCCCAGAATACAACATCAGAACAGATGAAAATGCTTCTCACAAGGCTTGGTATAGGTTCAAAGGCTATAATTACGGGGGACGTGTCACAAATAGACCTTCCTCTGGAGAAAATCTCAGGGCTTGTCGAGTGCAGGCAGATACTAAATAAGATAAAAGGGATCTCTTTCATAGATTTTGAGGCAAAGGATGTGGTCAGGCACAGGCTTGTGCGGGATATTGTGAATGCCTATGATAGAAGGAGCGCTGCAAAAAAATGATAAAATCAGGCATGGAAGAAAAGAAGAAAGTTACGCCCCTGCAGCCCCCCAAGAAAGACGCTTCAGCCCAAAAAGATAATGCTCCTATAGGCCTCAATCTTGTTGAATTTTTGGCCCAAAGAGCCATCTGGCAAAAAAGGATGCTTTTACTTGTGGTTAGTTTGCTTGCCGCCTTGATTATCTCTCCCAGGATTACATCGCTGACATATAACTATGTTGTCGGAGATATAGCGAGAAAGAACATTAAAGCTCCCCGTGATTTTCTTGTTGAGGATGCGGCCTCAACCGCTGTAAAAAGGGAAGAGGCTTCGCTGACATCCTTGACTGTGTATGATTTCGACGACGGCACTTCAAAGGATGTTCAGGGAAGGCTTTCACGGACCTTTTCGCTTATGCGACAGTATCTGGCTGAGATCGAGAAAAATGTCCTTAACGCTTCATCGGACTCCGGCAAGCAGGATATGGCGATGAATTCAAATCAAAAATCAAGAGAGCTCAGATCGGCCTTTCTTCTGGCGTCGAGAGAAGAAAGGTTGCAGGCATTTGAAAGAGAACTTTTAGTTAAGCTTGATATCAATGATTTCGTTTCCCTTGAAAGTAATGGCTTTTTGTTTGAAGATGAACAGCTTCTTCTCAAGGCGCTCCTTCCTCTGCTTGACAGAGGCATTGTAGGCAGCAAGGAATTGATTCTCCAGGAGACGGGGAAGGGCGTGGTTATCAGGAGACTCAGAAGCCAGAAAGAGCAGGTTGTTCAAGAGGTTTCAAAATTCATGGCCCTTGACGAGGCCAGAAAAGAGGGAACAAAGAAGCTGCTGTCTCTCATGGAAGGCAGGAAAAAAAGCGAAAAAAATGCCACTTCCAATCTGCTTAATCTTCTGATTAAGCCCAACCTTTCCCTTAATAGAGACGAAACGGAAAAAAGAAAGGCTATTGCCGTAGAGGCGGTAAATCCGGTCTTCTTTCAGGTCAAGGAAGGTGAAATGATCCTCAGAGAGGGAGAGAGGGTTGATAAGAATCATTTATCAAAGCTAGATGCCCTGACCGGTAAAAAAGAGGGAAAAGCGAACTACCTTAACGCCCTTGGAATATTTTTCCTTATAGCTCTTTTAATTTACTCCTTCTATTACTTTTCATCAAAGAATATAAGGAAGGCGGCTCTTTTGCCCAAAGACCAGCTTTTTCTGGGCGTAATCTTTTTATTTACCCTGTTTGTCTTTAGTTTTGCCCTCCCTGTTGCAACGGCGCTCTCAAATGCATTTCCGGTAATACCTTCGCATGCCTATCAATACCTTTTTACCGCAGCCGCCGGCGTCATACTTATAAGGGTTGTTTTGAATTCCGAAGTGGCTATCATCTTTTCAATGATTATAAGCCTTATGGCGGCTATAATTATGAACAACAGTCTTTTTTTTGCAGCTTATTCTCTTGTTGGCTGCATTGCCGGCGCACAAGCGGTTAGATACTGCAAATATAGAGTTACCTTGATCAAGGCAGGCTTTTACGTCGGTATGACTAACTGCCTTATGGTTTTAATTTTCATGATTATGTCAGGCAATATCACCGAAGTCGATCTTCTTGGCTTTTCTCTTTTGTTCGCTTTTTTAGGCGGCGTTATCAGCGGTGTTGTCGTGACAGGTTTAACCCCGATTGTAGAAGGGGTGTTCAGCTATACAACCAATTTTAAACTGCTTGAACTTGCAAGCCTTGATCATCCGCTTTTAAAAGAGCTTATTACGCAGTCTCCCGGAACCTACCACCATAGCTGGATCATAGGCAACCTTGTTGAAACGGCTGCGGAAAGCATAAATGCCAATTCACTGCTTGCAAGGGTTAGCGCTCTTTATCATGACATTGGAAAGATGAAAAAACCTCAATACTTTTTTGAAAATCAGAAAGGAGGCAAGAATCCCCATGACAAGCTTGCCCCTAGTCTTAGCGCCCTTATCCTTATAGGTCACGTAAAAGATGGCATGGAGCTTGCCAGGGAATACAACCTTGGAAAAGAGATTACCGATATCATTCCACAGCATCACGGGACGAGATTGATTAGATTTTTCTATCAGAAGGCCAAGGACCAGGAAGACCCCGATGTTCATTCGGTTAATGAGAAGGACTTCAGATACCCGGGACCAAAGCCCCAAACTAAAGAGGCCGGCCTTGTCATGCTGGCAGATGCCGTTGAGGCCGTTTCAAGAACCATTCAGGATCCAACCCCCGCAAGGATTCAGGCGGTTGTAAAAAAAATAATCGGGGAGATCTTTGTAGATGGCCAGCTGGATGAATGCGAACTGACGCTTAAAGATCTAAATCAGATTGCAAACAGCTTTAATCGCATATTGAACGGTATTTTCCATGCAAGGATTGATTATCCTGATTTAGATAAAAATGATAAAAATGGAGAAAAGGCCAATGAAGGTTCTCATAGAGGGAACAAAGAGCTTGAGGGGGGTAAGGAGGCGGGAGATAAACAAAGCGGCAAAAAAGGTTCTCCACCTCTTGAATTTGGATGGTGCTGAACTCAGTATTCTGCTTGTGGGTGACGAGGAAATGAGGTGTATTAACTCAGAATACAGGGGCAAGGACAGGCCCACCGATGTTATCTCCTTTGCCATGTCTGATGGCGAATTCCCCGGTCTTAATAAAGATATACTTGGAGATGTGGTTATCTCTCTTGATACTGCCAAAAGACAGGCTGTTGAACGGGGGGTGACTATTATGGAGGAGGTTAATTTCCTTCTCATCCACGGCATACTGCACCTGAGCGGCTATGATCACGAAAGGAGTGAGCCCGCAAGGTTGAAAATGGAGAAAAAGGAACGGGAGCTGATTGAGGAGCTGGAGCAAGGTTTGATATGAAACCGGTAAACTGGTTTGAGACGCTTAATTGCGCCATAGATGGCATAATTTACGCCGTCAAAAATGAAAGGCATATGAAGGTCCATTTTTTCATCGCCGCCATTGTATTGTCTTTAAGTCTTTTCCTTGGTATAAACGGGCAGGAGTTTGTTCTCCTTATTCTATCTATTACTCTTGTTATATTTGCCGAACTTGTTAATACGGCCATTGAACATACCGTAGATCTCGTTAAGGAGGAATATGACCCCCTGGCTAAGGCAGCCAAGGATGTTGCAGCGGGCGGAGTTCTTGTCGCATCGGCAGGCGCCGTTGTTATGGGATATATTGTTTTGTCAAAGCCTGTCTTTGCATATACGGCTGCTTCGCTTTCAGCCATTAAAAGGGCTCCCCATCATATTACCATCATAGCGCTTATTGTCGTTCTTATCGCCGTTGTCATAATGAAATCACTTACAGGCAAGGGAGAGCCGCTTCACGGAGGCATGCCAAGCGGTCACTCAGCAATATCCTTTTCTATAGCTACCTCTGTTGCTCTTATTTCAATGGACCCCTTTATTTCACTTCTCAGCTTTCTTCTGGCTTCAATGGTAAGTCATAGCAGGCTGTTGCTCGGCATTCATACAAAAACAGAGGTCATAATAGGGGCATTGACCGGTTTTTTGATAACGGTTTTTTTCTTTCAAATATTCGGATAATAAAGGAGTAAGGCTTGGACAGCAGCAATAATAAAGGTTCCTTTTCATTCTGGCAGCAGCTTATCCCCAAGAGGTGGAAAAGAGGCGTCACACAGGAAGATATAGAGACGATTATCGATTCCGGTCAGAAAACCGGTCTTATAGATGAAGATGGCAATGAGATGATTCATCGTATCCTGGAGATGAAGGATGTTGTCGTTAGAGAGGTGATGGTGCCCAGAACGGATATCCTGGCCCTTGAAGTTAACTCTTCCATAGAGGACGTAATAAAACTCGTAGTTAATGAGGGGCATTCAAGGGTGCCGGTATACGATGAAACGATAGACAAGATTGTAGGAATTGTATATGCCAAAGATCTCCTTAAGCACCTCATAGGCAATAAAAAAAGTCAGAAGATCATTGATATTATGAGGAAGCCCCTTTTCGTGCCGGAGACAAAAAACATTGATGAACTCTTTAAAGAGCTTAAAAATAAACATATACATATAGCGATTGTCGTCGATGAATATGGAGGAACCTCAGGGCTTGTAACGATAGAGGACCTTATTGAGGAAATAGTCGGCGATATTCAGGATGAACACGACGCAGAGGAAGAGGAGTTTGCCAAAGTCGGAGAGGATAGCTATATTGCAGATGCAAAAATTGATATAGATGACCTCTCTGAAAAGATCAATGTAGAGATACCAAAGGAAGACTTTGATACGCTTGGCGGGTTCCTCGTTCACATGAGCAATAATATACCCTCTGTCAGGGATGAAATCGCTTATAAGAACATACTTTTTACCGTTATAGATGCCGATGAGAGGAAGGTTTCAAAGGTAGGCATTAAGATAATATCCGAATCTGCAAGCGATGGTAAACTGGACCCTCCTGCGGTTGACTAGATGAGAATAGCTATACTCCTTTTGTCTCTCCTTTCAGCTCTCCTTTATATTCTTGCTTCACCCCCGCTTAACCTTGAGCCGCTCGGCTGGATTGCACTAACGCCGCTTATCTATGCGGTAGACAAGTGTCTTATGCCGAAAGACGCATTTAAAGCGGGCATGGCAGCGGGTATGCTGGCTTATTCAGGTCTTTGTTACTGGTTTATAGGCACCATGATGAGTTTTGGCGGCATGTCTTTTGCCGTCAGTCTCTTATTTTTCCTTTTTCTCGCTGCCTATATGGCCCTTTACTGGGCGCTCTTTGCATATCTCTTGAAGCGCGCCTCGCTTCAGGGCGTCTCTGTATTAATTGCAGCGCCTTCACTATGGGCATCTCTGGAATATCTTCGCACCTACCTCTTTACGGGGCACCCCTGGGCCCTGCTTGGATATACGCAGTATAAAAACATATCGATAATACAATTATCAGATATTACAGGGGTTTATGGCATATCCTTTATTCTTGCGCTCTTCTCCGCCGCTGTTTACGAATTTGTAAGGAGACATAGACTCAAGAACTCTTTTCCCCTTAAAGAGGCGGCGCTCCTTCTTGCCGCGCTGCTTATCCCGCTATCTTACGGTTCCATCAAGATATCCAACTATAAAGAGCCCAGGCGGGTTTTAAGAGCTGCACTTATTCAGGGAAATATCGAACAGGGGGTTAAGTGGAATGAGGAATATAAAGAAAAAACTGTAGATATATACCGGACTCTTTCCGAAAAGGCGCATGATGAGGCTGGGGGGCTTGACATAATAGTCTGGCCGGAAACGGCGGTCCCTTTCTATTATCAGCAAACCGGGAGCTTGACACGTAAGGTGATGGCTCTCAGCAAGGATCTTGATACCCCGATCCTTTTTGGCAGCCCGGCCTATAAATATGAAAACAGGAAGGTAGGTTATTTAAACAGTGCATTTCTTATTGCGCCCACCGCTGATAAAAGAAGTATAGAAACTATAGGAAGGTATGACAAATATCACCTGGTTCCTTTTGGTGAATATGTGCCGCTTGGCAAATATCTTTTTTTTATGAATAAAATCACCGCAGGAATCGGAGACTTTGTACCCGGCAAAGGGGTCATGACCCTCGACATGGCAGGAAGGGAGCCAGGTGGGCCCCATGTATCATATGGCCCCTTAATATGCTATGAAGGGATTTTTCCCGATCTGGTCCGCCGCTTTGTTAAAAAGGGGGCCAACGTTCTGGTCAACATTACAAATGACGCATGGTATGGGAGGAGTTCGGCGCCTTATCAGCATCTTTCTGCCATAGCCTTCAGGTCTGTTGAAAACGGCGTTTATACGCTAAGGGCTGCCAATACGGGAGTTACGGCCATCATTGATCCTTTGGGGCGGATAGAGGGTGAAACGGAGATATTTAAGGAGGCTTTCCTGACCGGGAAGATAGGCCTTGCCGATAAAAGGACAATCTATACCAGCTATGGCGATATCTTTGCTCTTACTATATCTTTACTATCTTTTTTCTTGATATTTTTTGCACCTGTAAGGGCCGGATTTAAGGC
>JAVVFD010000096.1:0-9851 GCA_032250935.1 bacterium | reverse complement strand
CTTCTCCATCTTGACACCTCCATCTTGTAATTTAATTTATCCAAGATTTCGTGTCCATTTTTTTCAGCTTACCTCAGGGAGGCTGCGCTAGAAAAAATCGACCTTTACGGTGAGAGCCTTTTCCACGTCGGGGATGGACGAACTCAAGGTAAATATGAGTATCCTGTCACCGGGGAGAACCATATCATTACCATTTGGAATAATCACCACTCCATCCCTTTCAATGGCGCCCACAATAGCCCCCTTGGGTTCCTTGATATCCTTTAAAGGCTTATTGACAATATCAGATGTCTCAAGCGCCACAACCTCTATCGCCTCGGCATCTGATTCATGGATGGAGGTGACCGACAAAACCTTACCTTTTCTTACATATTGCAATATCCCGCTTATGGTGGAAAGCCTTGGACTTACTGCAGCGTCTATACCAACGATGGACATAAGAGGAACATAACTCGCCTTATTGACAAGAGCTATAACTTTTTTAGCCCCCATCTGCCTGGCTAGAAGAGAAGAAAGGATATTGGCCTCATCATCATTTGTGACGGCAATAAAACAATCTATATTGGCGATGTTTTCTTCGCCTAAAAGAGTCTGATCTGAGGTATCCCCCTTTAAGACAACCGTCTTATCAAGCTCTTTTGCCAAGACTTCACATCTTGCCCCATTTTTTTCAACAAGTTTGACGCTTACACCTAGTTTTTCAAGAGAGCCGGCCAGAAAAAATCCTATATTCCCGCCGCCTGCGATCATAACTCTCTTAATGACCCTGTTTTCAAAACCAAAGAGACCCACAACCTCATTTACGCGCCCGCTTTCTGTAACAACAAATATTTCGTCACCTGCATATATCGTATCGTTACCCTTGGGTATTAATATTCCGCCATCTCTGTTTATGGCGGGAATGAGGACTTTTTCTCCCGGATGTAAAAAAGATATATCTTTAAGCGCTTTTCCACTCAGCAAGGAGCCATCATCAATCTTGAGGCTAAAGAGCTTCACCTTTCCACCCAGAAATTCTGAAACAGATAACGCCTGGGGCACATCGAGCATCTTTAAAATAACCTTTGCAGCCTCCCTTTCAGGGCTGATTGCAAGATCAATATCAAGATGATCTTTATCTAATATAGTGGTATTTTCCGAATATTCCGGGTTTCTTATCCGTGCGATCTTTACCGGTATATTGGACTGCGAACCGGCTATAAGACAGGCAATCATATTAACCTCATCGCTATCGGTGACAGCGATGAGCATTTCAGCCTGTTTTAGTCCGGCCTCAAGAAGTGTTTTGGGATTACTGCCGCTGCCACATACGGTCTTAATATCGAGAGAGTCTTTAATTCTTTCAAGGCTGGCCTCATTAGAATCAATTACAACAACATCCTTATTCTCTTTCGAGAGTCTCTCGGCGATATTAAAGCCGACTTCTCCTGCGCCAATTACTAGAATTTCCATAGGCAAGACAAATGATGATAATCAGTTTGAAATAGTGATAGTGAGATAAAGAAGGAAGCTCCTTGCCCCTAAAGCGGGTAAGGAGTTAACCAAAGTCCAGGAGTCCTTTAACGACAGTTAATACGCTATTGGCCTGAATCGGTTTTGTTATATAGGAGGTGGCGCCCAGGGCCATGGCTCTGTCTTTGTCCTCTTGCCCACCTTCCGTCGTAATTACAATAATGGGTACTTCCTTATGGGTGGCATCGCCTCTTATAAGACTGACCAGTTTGAGCCCGTCCATAACGGGCATATTTATATCCGTAAGGACCAGATCAAACTTGGCGCTTGATATTTTCTTTAGGCCGTCAACGCCATCATTAGCCTCTGTGATGCTTACATCACGGAGTCTTTTCAGTGCAAAAACTATGAGCTGTCTCATAGTGGGTGAATCATCGACAACTAGAATATTGTATTTAGCCATCCGAACAACGCCTCCGACAGATTATAATCTTACTTAGTCAATAGATCCATAAATCCCTGGATCGTTGAAAGTTTTCTTTCAGATTCGGAATAAAGCTTGGCTCCGAATATGGCCGTTGCCGCATGACCCGCAAGAAGCGTAAAGAGTTCATAATCCACTTCACGGAAGGATTCCTTCTGCTGGAGAAGTTTGTAGATCACAATCACTCCAATCACCCTCTCTTTTATCTTGAGCGGTATGCAGACCATCGGATTGAGCGGCTCAATCGTTTCCTGATCGGAGAGATCTTCCCTGAAATAATTCTCACCGGATTTTACAACTTCTCCAATCACCCCTTCTCCAATCTTGGAGGGGGGAATATCTTCCTTTTCCATACCCTCTGTTGCAAAGGGAGTTAGTTGATTACTTTTTTCATCAAAGAGCAGGACTCCAAAGACCTCGGCGCCGACCAGGTTTATCACGATCTCCATGATAATCTGAAGCACCTCAGAAAAATCAAGAGTTGAGTGAAGCTGATAACTGGCTATATAGAGGTTGGCAAGGTTGTTATTTTCCTCTTCCACCTCGACATAGCGGTTCGCAAAATCCTCATTTTCATCTTCAACCTCTTTAATCCTTGCAAGGATCTCTGCCTTTTCCGATTCAAGCTGCTTAACCTTCTCTGCCAGCAGGCTGGGGGCAGACTCACCACCATCGGCTCTTATAGATTGCTCCAGGTCAATAATACGATATCTCAGGCGTTCGTTTTCTTTTAGAAGATCCTGAGTAAATTCAGCCCCTTTTTTGAAGGCTTGCAGAAACTCTTCCCCTCTTTGCTCTTCAATGCTGGGGCCAGTTATATCTTTTTCAGCATCACTCATGCCGACACTCCCGAAAATTAAAGCTATTTTAATGAGATAAATCTACTTAAAAATAAAAAAAATATACACCACCACAAAACGCATGTCAACTTAATCCACTCTTTTACACAAATTAATAATTTCTTCGGCAATCTGGTCAAGGGGCAATATCTTGTCCACCATTCCCGTTTTAACAGCTTCATTCGGCATTCCGTACACTATGGCCGTCTCTTCCGACTCTGCCATAATATAGCCCTTTGAATTTTTGATATCGACCACCCCTTTTTTACCATCGCTGCCCATTCCCGTAAGCACCAGTCCAATAGAACGCCCTTCAAAGGCCTTAGCTGCCGAGGAAAACATCCTGTCCACCGAAGGGGCATACATATCTTCAGATCTCTTTGGAGATATGTTTACAATCACCTCATTTTTTCTTCTGCTAAAGGTCATATGCGCCCCACCGGGGGCAATGAGAACCCTGCCTTTTTCAATGAGATCACCTTCTTCTGCCTCCTTTATAGCGACATTAGAGAGCCTGTTTAACCTGTCGGCAAAAGCTCTGGTAAAGCCTGGAGGCATATGCTGCGATACTACGATGGCAAGAGGCAGGTCCTTTGGAAGAACCGTAAAAATTGATTGCAGAGCGGGCGGACCGCCCGTGGAAGAGCCAATAGCCAGCAGATCAAAATCACCTCTTTGCATATGTTGCAAATCAGATAATAACGCTTTAGCCGGCGCTGCTACAGTCGGCCTGTTATCGCCTATCCTCTTTCGAAGGTTGTCCATTTTAAGTTCAGAAACAACCTTGACCTTGGAAAGGATATCTTTTTCAATATTTAAAAGATCTTTGGATATTCTTGCTGTCGGTTTGGCAAGAAAATCGACAGCGCCAAATTCAAGTGCCTTGAAGACATTTGCATCATCGTCTCTTGAACTGACTACTATTACGGGCATAGGCATTTTTGCCATAAGGATACGCAAAAAGGTAAAGCCGTCCATCTTCGGCATTTCAAGATCTAGGGTAATAACATCCGGCTTTAGAGAAAAGGCTTTTTTAAGTCCTTCTTCACCATCGTTGGCGGTTCCGACGACCTCTATATCAGACGATTTTTCAAGCATGTCAGATATTGTTCTCCTGTTGAAGGCCGAATCATCTATTACAAGAACCTTTATTCGCTTCATAGATCCGCCCCATTATAAGGTTTATCCAGGATGGCAATTTCTTCCGGCTTTTGATATACCATATCGTTTTTCAGATGTTTTAATTTAAATGACGTACTTATATTCATAAGCGACTCTGAATGGCCAAGCAACAAATAGCCGCCTCCATTCAGCTTATTGTAAAAATTGCCAATTACCTTCCTTTTCGTCTCATTATCAAAGTAAATAATAACATTTCTGCATAAGATAATATCCATATTTGGAATAAGATTAATTCTTTGCGAGTCAAGGAGGTTCAACTTGCCGAAGGTAACCTTATCTTTTAGTTCGTCATTTACATGATATTTGCCGGATTCATCTTGATGAAAAAACTTTTCCTTATATTCATCTGGCATGACCCTGAATGAAGATGTAGAGTAGACTCCTCGCCTTGCAATCTGCAGGACTCTTTGAGAAATATCACTCCCTATTATCTCTACCTTCCAGTCTGAAGGAAGTGATGCTTCAAGTACAAGCATGGCAAGTGTATATGGCTCCTCACCGGAGGAGCAGCCTGCGCTCCATACCCTTATTATCTTATCTTTTTTTTTCTTAACTATCTCAGGTAGTATCTCTTCCTTAAAGGCCTTTAGCTGATACTCTTCTCGCAGAAAATATGTCTCATTCGTTGTAAGTATATCAACTAAACAGCCCATCTCCTCCAGCCTGTTTTTATCATAGAGAAGAAAATAGTGGTAGTCTTTGAATGTGGAAAGTTGATGTTCATGAATTCTTCTGGAGAGTCTTTTTTCCAGAATATATTTGGAGGAAAGTTCAAAATAAAGACCGCACTCTCGATTAATAAAGTCCCTTAAAACAAGGAATTCCTCATCGCACATCTTTATTGTCTTTTCAGGGTCGTTAAACACACTCGACTCCTATAAGCCACGACAGGAGAGAGGCCATTTCATTCAATACCGGCACATTCGAATGCAGCTTCAAGCTCTTTTTTCACGAGATCATTATCTTCAGCATCCCTCATCTGGTGAAGAAGGTCCTTCCTCCCTTTAGCGGCAAGAACCCTGACGGCAGAGAGCCTTATCTCCCAATTTTCGCTTGAGAGCATATCGGCAAGTTCTGAAAGATATGCAGCATCATCAAAAAAAGAAAGGCCATCTATAGCTGCCTTCACAATTTCACTATCGGCGCTTTTTAATTTTCTCATCATCAGCGGAGCATAGGCTGCAAGTTTTAATCTGCCAAGGACTTCAAGAGAGGTAATGACTGTCAATCCAACATCATCATCGAGCAAATCTGCAATATAGCCGGCTGATTTTTCCGCATCTATTTCGGCAATACCCTTAATAGCGGCAACCCTTACCCATATATCCTCATCTTCAAGCAGGGCGCTAAGGGGCTGGAATCCATCGGCGCTCTTCAGCTTGCCGAGCTGCCCGGCTGCGGCTATCCTCACCTCTTTGTCCTCATCGCTTAGCAGGAGAATTATATGCCTGATCGCTTCTTTCCCCCCGATCGCCCCAAGGGAATCAACTGCGTTCCTCCTTACAACGGCATCCTCATCCCTGAGAGCTGTAAGCGCAATATCTATCTCTGCATCTTCCCCCATAGAGGCCTGAACCTTCAAACAGTTTCTTCTGAAAACCTGGCTTTTTGAAATCAGGCCCTCTCGAATAACTGCCACAACCATATCCCTGTCGACTAAGGCCAGTGCAGACATCGCCTGAACTGCCGCAGACTGCACATCAACATAATCGTCCTTAAGTAACGGCACGACCGGCTTTATAGCCCTTGCATCGCCTATTTTGCCAAGAGAAGTAGCGCTTGAATGCCTGACATGCCCGATATCGCTATTAAGTTCACTTATCAGCAGGTCAACAGCTGCAAGCGATCCAATCTCTCCAAGGAGATGGCAAATAAGCGGTTGGATTTCATGGGGGCAGCTTGAATAAGATGCTATAAGTTGATTTTGCGCCGTCAGCCCGATATTCACAATCGCATCCATAACGAGGGGCGCAGCTTCGTCATTAAGCGCTAATTTAAGCATTGCAGGGATAAACTCTTCACTTTGAAGCCATCCCATTAACTTAAGGGCTGAATGCGCAACCGATGTATTATCCGATTCAAGACAGGGAGAAATAAAACCAGGCAAAACACTCCTTCCCTTGCATAGTACAGATAAGGCATTATCTCTTTCATCAATCGATTCAAGGAGCTGAACAATTGACACAAGGGCAGCTTCTTTTGTGCTTTTAGATCGAGTCTTAACACCGTCTATAAGTAGGGGAAGGGCCTCAATATCCTTTGCCATGCCAAGCACTTCCAGTGACGCCTTTCTAAGGAGAGGGTTATCAAGCAGCGGTTTTATCTCTTCAATCGGGACTGCCCTGCCTATGCGGCAAAGAGCCTCAAGGGCTGAAAACTGCAAAAGGAGGTCATCTTTCTTTAAGGCTGCCATGAGAGAGTTCACAGCTTCATCATCACCTATCTTGCCGAGGTTTTCAGCTGCAGCAGACTTCACATTTTCATCGGGGTCGGAAAGCGCTTGAATAAGATAGGGAACAACATTTTTATCGCCAATATTTCCAAGGATATCGACTATCTGCTTTCTTAGATCATGGTCACTATCATCAATATAAGGCAATAAGGTGTCTACCGCCTCAGTCCCTATTGTTTCCAGCACCTCAACGGCAGAATTTCTAAGGCCGGCGTTGTCTTCACTGCGAAGTGATTCAATAAGAAACGGCAGGATGCTTTTTTTATCCTTAAACTCAGAAAGAAACTCGACTGCAATCTTCCTAACGCGCCAACTTTCATCGCCGAGTGATTCAATCAGGAGATTAACAGCACTATCATCGCAGAGACCTTTAAGGTCTGCAAGTCCTTTTAAGCGGCGCTCTTCATTTGAAGAATTAAGGAGTTTCTTGATATTGGCTATATCAGTCATTTGATAAAAAAACGGACAAATTAAGCCGCGCCTGCATGTTTTTCAATTAGTTCATCCAGTGATTCCTGAAGGTAGTCCTTTTTATCCCATATATCCCTGGAGACCCGCTGCATAAACAACCTTCTGCCTTCCTCAATCTCATCCTTTAATAGATCGGATAAATTGTTGTTTTTCACTCCCTCAACAACGAGGGCTTCGTTATAAAGCGCAATATCGGAGATAATTATTCTGGCAAGCCTGGCCGCTTTCAGGTGGTCTTCACCCTCCACTTCCTTAAAATCTTCCTCGGCGGAATCACAGATATCTTTTTCTGTCTCAGGTGGCACCACGGAAGGATGATGAGCCGGGGACTCTGCACTGCCTATGCCTCCTTTCGATGGCACCATCTCCCATATTTTATCTAGAAGACGGTCGTGGATATGATGTTTTTCTATATAATCGTCAGCGCCATACAAGGAGCCGGGATTTCTTTTATAACGTGTTTTATCATATATGGCAGCCAGCAGAATGATCTTGGTCTCTTTCAGTATGGGGTCATTTTTTACCATTTCGCAGACTTCAAAGCCAAAAACCTTAGGCAGGGCAACATCAATAATAGCGATATCAGGGCGCTGGCCTCTTATTTTTTCAAGAGCCACCTCACCGTCATTGGCGCTATGAGCATTTATACCGTTTTCCTCGAGCAGGTCCGATACGGTCTGGCAGAAAGCCTTACTTTCATTTGCTACCAGAATCAGAGGTCTGCCGTTACTTTCCTCTTTCCCTTTAAAATGAAACACCTCCTTACATCTAAAGCATCTCATTTTACCCCCCCTTGCGGGGATCTTCTCATCACTTATATTAAAAGCTGTCTTACAGCTTGGGCAACTAATAATCATAGTAATTCACCAAGATTCTCCTGTCTTTAAGCCTAGACCTTAAATTTTTTAATCTCTTCCCCAAGGATCTCTGTTTGATGGATGAGCAGGTCTACCGATTTCTGCATCCCCTTTGCGGCCTCCCCATACCTGCCGGTCAGGCTTTGAATTTCATCAATATCCACCACAACCAGTTCAACGCCCTTTGCCTGTTCATGTGTCGCCTTGTTAACAAAATTCGTCATAGTAGTGATTTTTTCTATCGATCCGGCGATCTGCCTGCCGCCCTTTGACTGTTCCTGAGTCGCCCTCTTTACGTGTCCAGTTGAATCCTTCATTACTTCAGTCGCCTGAACTATAAGTTCGCTGCCCTTTGACTGTTCAAGTGTTGCCTGGGCAATTCTCATTACGATTTGATTGACACTTTCCATCGCCCCTTTTACCTGTTCGCTGCTTTTTTGCTGCTCTACAGTTGCAGCCGCAATATGGCTTATCATATCTTTCGATTTATTTGCGCCATCCAGTATTTTTTTCAGGGAAGACCCGGCCTCTTCAGACAGGTCGGCGCCCTCTTCAACCCTTTTAAGTCCAAGCTCCATAGATCTAACCGCATTATCAGATTCTTTCTGGAGGGATTTAATCAGCATCGATATCTCTTTTGTTGAAGCTGCCGTCCTTTCTGAAAGATCCATTATTTCATCTGAGACCACGGCAAAACCTTTTCCATGCTCACCGGCCTGAGCTGCAATAATAGCTGCATTAAGGGCAAGCAGGTTTGTCTGTTCGGCTACCTCGTCTATTACCGTTAATATCTCACCGATATCATTAGAGCGTTCACCAAGCTTCCTTATGACCTCTCCGGCCTCATTTACTGAATGCTTTATCTTATTCATTCCCTCTATGGTTTTTTCTACAGAAGCCATTCCTTTTTCTGCATCTGTCGCGGTATCGTTTGCAACGGAGGCTGAATCTCTGGCAGATTTTTCCACCTCTTTAATGGACGCGCTTATCTGAACGACAGAGGCCACAGTGCTGTCTGCAGAAACGGAGAGTTCCTCTGCAACTCCAGCGACTTCCCGAATTGTAACTGACATCTCCTCAACAGATGAAGATACAGCATCGACTGACGCGGAGAGATCTTCCGATATATGCGCAACTTCATCTATGGACGCTGCCATCTCAAGAATGGCAGAGGAGGCCTCTTCCGTAGTAGATGACAGATTATCTATATTGTTTGCAATCTGCGAAAAATTCGCCTTCATTTCGTCTATAGATGATGAAGTATTCTCCGTAGCAACGCTCTGACTTTCCGCCCCCTCGCTAACGGCCGATGAATAGGATGAAATAGACATGGCAGCCTCATAAATCAAGGAAGTGGTATCCTTGAATTTTTTTATCATCGCCTGTGTATCATCCATAAACTCATCAACCCAGTGCGCAAGTTCCCCTATTTCATCATTGGACTTAACATTCATTCTTTTCGTCAAATCACCCTTGCCTTCGGCAATATCCTTCAGCATTAAAGTGACTTTATTTATCGGCCTGGTTACAGTGTTACCGAAAAGATATGCTACGATAGACACCATCAAGAGAGAAATAAGAGCCACAATTATTGTGACAATCACAGCGCCCGCCTTTGCATCGGACACTACTTTTTCATAGAGCCCGACACTTACATATCCATGAATATCTCTAGCGGAAGTGTTAACTGACCCCGATGTGGAAATCGGCCCAGATGTATAAACCGGCATGGAGACATCAAAAAACTTCTCGCCGATATAATTGACATTGTTGACTATATATTTTTCTTCGCTTTTATCATCAATACCCTCAAGCCACTTAACAGCGCTTTTTCTAACTTCCTTTGCTGAGCTGCTGTGATAAAGGATCTGCCCTTCTGAATTCACAACCATGGCATATCCTATATTGACATTATCACTCACAATTTGGGCACACTTGTCATCCAGACCTTCTATGTTATTGATGCCTTTGCCGGTGGCTAAAGTATTAAATATCTCTCTGACAAGACCGCTTGCATGAGCTTTTGCTTCTGACTGCAATGCAACGGTATAGCGCTTTGTAAAATCCAGGCTCAAAATACCGGCATTTATCACCATTACCAGCGACGTAACAAG
>JAVVFD010000095.1:0-9898 GCA_032250935.1 bacterium | reverse complement strand
CTGGCTATGGAATTCCTCTTTAAGGGAGAAATGCCTGAATTTATCGGGTGAATCAAAATTACGCTGAATAGTTACTATTTTTTATTATAGAATATGGTATAAGGGTCATGCAGGCAAACTATGCAAATAAACTGGAGGCCCTGATAATGCTCACCTCTTTCCCTCTATTCCGGGCAAGACAGCTAAAAATTCTCATCTTTGCCTTATCTGTCTCTCTGGTCACACATGGCTGCGCCGGTGCTCCCAGGGGCGATAGAAAATCCAGCCCGGAAAAAGGGTTAAAAATACTTAAGACAGCCAAGTCGCAGATAGGCAAGAAATACTGCTTCGGCGGGATATCGCCAAAGACAGGGTTCGACTGTTCCGGCCTTGCATGGTGGTCTCACAGGAAAAACGGTATCAATATACCTAGACAGTCATGGGATCAGTACAAAGAAGGAAAAAAGATCTCAAGAAACAACCTTATGGCTGGGGACCTGCTCTATTTTGAGACATATAAAAAGGGGGCATCTCATGTGGGAGTCTACGATGGGAAGGGCGGCTTTATACATTCTCCCAACAGCAATAAAAAGGTGCAAAGGACAAGTCTGAAAAACTCCTACTATAAAAAGCGCTACCTTGGAGCAAGAAGGTTCTGGCAGGTTTTATAATCAAGACGCAAGAAGGCTGAAATTTTCCACTTTGACGCCTTTTCAACTTTTTAATTTTATGTCATAGCGCGCTCAATATGCAAAAACAGGAACAAAGCCTCAGATCAAAGCTGGAGGCAGAAATAGGCCCCGCAGACTGGAAGGTAATCCGTCCTCATTTCCTTAGAGGCGCCATAATCATCGTAGCGCCCGAACTGGATCTAATTGACGTGGCTGTCAAGGTGGCGGAAGACGATACGACAGCTATCAAGATATGGATAGAGGAAGGAAGGCTGACAAAACCCTTTCCTGAAGATGCAAAAATATGGGAGGAAGAAAAAAAGGAACTATCCGCTCTCGTAGTAGATCCCTTCGTGCTGGTTCAAGATTCCATAAAATAGCTTTTATTCACCGCTAAGCGACAGGCTCAACCTTTTATTGCAGGCAGCTCAATAACAGCTGTACAGTATTCCCCTTCAACCGAGTCAATACGCATGGTTCCATTATGCTTATTGATAATTTCATGGTTAATGCTTAGCCCAAGTCCCGTGCCGGACCCCGGAGGCTTTGTGGTGAAAAAGGGAGTGAAAACCTTGCTTTTTATTGAGCTTGGCATACCCACTCCATTATCACTAACCTTAATCCTGACAAATAGCCCATCCCTGGAGTTAAAGTTTTCTGCCGCTATAGTAATAGCTCTTTTTTCACCCTCATTAAAGTTAACTTTATTATTAAGGGCATACCTTGAGTTGCTTATAAAATTCAACATAATCTGCTCAAGCTGCTGGAAGTGCCCCTTTACCAAAGGCAGATCTTCGGGAATATCGACATTGATATCTATACCGTCTTTTTTGATCTGCCGCTCTGACAGGACAAGTATCTCTGAAACAAGAGTTTTTACATCAACTTCGACCATATCCTCATTGGTCGGCCTGGAGAGATTCAAAAGGCTGGAGACTATGTTGGCAATTCTTCGGCTCTCGCCCATCACAATATCAACATATTCTCTTTTTTCATCGCCTTCATCCAAAGAACGTCTGATCAGGCTGGAATAGTTCATTATGCACTGAAGGGGATTATTTATCTCATGCCCTACCCCTGCCGCCAGCTCGCCTAAAGATGCAAGCTGACCGGAGTGGATAACCTGGGCCTGGGCTATTTGATTCTCGTCCCTCAGGATATTGATCCTGTCAGCCAGGGCAAAGGACATGAGGGTAATTTCAACCATGGAGCTCATCATGACCATATTAGGAATGTAGCTAAAGGGAAGAAGGCCGAGGTTTGTAAGTGCGAGACAAAACACTATCATCAGAAAAAATGACCAGGAAAGAAGAAAAAAACGTGCCGCTCTAAATCCTTTCCTGTATGCCAGAATACCGGAAAGCTCGTATGTAACCACCGCTATCCCGGCCAGAACGGTCATTATCTGCACAGACAAACTGTAGCGCAGTATCAAAGAGCTAAGGCCCATGAGCAGGCTAAGGGCCATAATAAGTTTAAGCATAAGGTCGGCTCCGGGCAGAAGAATTTCAGTTGTGAGGAAGCTCTTTGTAAAGAGGGCTGCAAAAAAGAGGGCAAAACCGGCAAAAAACATATCGGCACGCTGGTTCCACCAGGTCAGTTCAGGCCACAAATACTCATATCCGATACCGGTCAGGCTGAGCACATAAAGACCGGTACAGATAATATGCGATATATATATCAAATAAGGCCTTTCCTTAAGTGAAAAGAAGAGAAAGAGGTTATAAAAGGCCATCACCAGAACAACGCCGCAATAGATTCCGCCTATGAGCCGCCCTGTATGATCGGTTCTAAATAAAGCCTCTTCCGACATGACTGTTACGGGAATAACAAGCAGGCTTTCAGTCTTTATCCTCAGGTAAAATGTCTTCGCCGAGCCACCTATTGCAGGCATTTCAAATACTTGATTCCTGCTTTTAACCTCCTTATCATAAAAGGGGACCGACCTGCCGCTCCTCTTTACCTTATATCGGCCTGCATCATCTGGAATATAAAATTCTACATTATCGAGAAGAGGCATATGTATGGTAAGGAACCATTTTCGGGTAGCTGCAGGAGGAGTTGCCGACAGATTAAATCTTACCCAGATAGCAGAGTCGCTAAACTTGCCGTATAGATCGTTCTCCTTGATCGGGGCAAAAAGGGAGGAAATTTCCCTTGAAGCCAAATCCTCTGTCTTCCACTCATCATTCCCGTCTTCCGCGACCTCCATATATGAAGAGATGTCATAAGACTCTTCACCGCCGGCCAATTTGAACACTGGCGAGGAAATTGCGGAAGCAGGCATAATAACGGAGAGCGCAAATAGAAAAGCAGAGGTGCCAAGAATCTTAACCCTGCATATATTATCCACTTTAATCATATAAGCAAAAACCAGAGTTATTCCTAAATAATTACATATTAAAACCGGAATAAACGACCCCGCAGCAAGCTGACGGGGTATTTGATTCAACTCCAAGCGATTAAAAGTATATCACAATGTATTTTAAGAAATACTATTTTTCAGAGGCCAATCTTTGCGCCAAAAAACCCCAGATGTTGACTTTGTAAGCGGTATAAAGTAAAAAGGTAGTAGTAGTTGGCAATAAACGACCCCGCAGCAAGCTGACGGGGTATTTGGTTGTCATTCCTGACTTGACCCGGAATCCAGATTGCATACGACTGGATTCCAGCTGGAGTTTATCCCGTACTTGATACGGGGCGGGAATGACGAAACGCAGCAAGCTGCGGGGAATTCAACCTCAAGCGATTAAAAAAGAGAAATTTTAACTTCCTTTAAATACTTTAAGAGGGGTAGATCATATGACTGACAGTAAAAAGAAAAAAATAGACATTGTCGTAGGCATACCTTCATTCAATGAGGCGGCTACCATAGGCTTTGTAGCCGAGCAGGTCTCAGAAGGACTCTCCTACCACTTCCCTAACCGTGAAAGCATTATCGTTAACGTGGACAACCACAGCACGGACAAGACCAAAGAGGCCTTTTTTAACGCCAAGACATCGGCAGACAAGAAATATATCAGCACGGCCAAAGATGTGAGGGGAAAGGGGCACAACTTACTCAACCTCTTCAAGTACGCCGTAGAGGTCGATGCCGATATTGTCATAGTGGTGGACGCCGACCTCAAGTCGATCAACAGGGACTGGATTGACCTTTTGGGAAGGCCGGTAAGTGAAGGGTATGATTTTGTTACGCCGCTCTACACCAGGCACCAGTTTGACGGCTCAATCACGAACCACATCTGCTACCCCATTGTTTTCGGCCTGCTGTCTCATGACATAAGACAGCCCATCGGCGGGGACTTCGCCATCTCTTCAAAGCTGGTGAAACACCTGCTGGAGCAGACATGGACGGGCAGCGTTAAGCAATACGGGATCGATATCTTCCTTACCATGAACGCCATCCTGGGCGACTTCAAAATATGCCAGACCTCGCTCGGGAAAAAGGTCCACAACGCAAGCGCGCCGAAACTGGGGATCATGTTCGAGCAGGTCATCGAATCACTTTTCGACATCCTCGTCGCCAATAAGGACAAGTGGATGAAAGGGGGAAGCATCGATGATATTATCAAGACAAAGGTATACGGTGATGCTGCCATGCCCGAACCTCAGGGCCTTGAAATAGACGTACGCGACCTTAAAGAAAAATGCACCGCCTCATACAATGAATACCTCCCCTACATTCATGAAGTGCTCGGCCCTTACGCCGTGACAAGAATAGAGAATATGTTCAGGATGGATTTTTTCAACCTCGACGTCCTGCTCTGGACACAGATCTTTTACAATCTCGTCTACCGCTATGACAACATAAAGGATGAAAGCGACAAGAAGAAGATCATAAACACCTTAAAACCGCTCTATTTTGCAAGGAGCCTCACCTTCAATTACAGTACATGGAAATACAACATCAGGTATGCCGAGGAGGAAGTGAGGGAACAGGCGCTGGGTTTTGCCACGCAGCGCTACTACCTCTGGGGGCTTTATGGCTGCAACGAGAACCTGAATAAGCAATAAGAGGGTCAGGATTAATGAGAGAGGATAGTTCAGTAGGTTGGGGGCATTGCCCATCATCACCGCATGCTATTCAAAAATCATCCTTTGTGGTGGGCAGTAGCCACCCTACCTGGCTTGTAGATTGCAAATTGCCGTTTGAAATCTACACTCTCAGGAAGTAATTATTACCCCTATCAAGCCTGATGCTCCCTGCGGAGAAGGTCGAGGACGGTCTTCACGGGATTGAAGGTGGAGATAGGAACCTCAACGAAGATGCTTATCCAGTCGGCCATTGCGCCGTTCCATAGTCCCGGAAGTTCCAGCGCCTTTAGCTGGCTTCCGTCGTTTGATTTTATGGATATAAAGCCGGTATCCGGATCGGCAAATTTCATGAGGTCGAAGGGCTCGCCCCTGTAATCACGAACGCCGCAGACAAGGTCTACCGGGTTGAAATGGGTGGCCCCTTCAAGAACAGCTTTTTGCTCATCGGACTCAATATCGACCTGTGACTTTTCGACGATCTGGAGCGAATCGGTCCCGTCTTTCCCCTTTATCCAGAAAGGCCCGCCGCCCGGCTCGCCTTCGTTTTTCACCATGCCGCATACCCTGGCAGGCCTGTTGAGCCTGGAGAAGACAAATGCGGAGAGCTCCTTCAGGCCGGCATTTTCAACCGATTGCGGAATATTTATAAGCAGCTTCTCCCTCATGAATTGAAGCGCAATGGAAAGAAGGTCCTCGCTTTCCTTATCCTCATCCAGGTTTCTAAGGAGGCTGAAGATCTCTTCCTGCAACTCGGCCAGGTAGCCTGCCAGCACCTTCTTGTAGAGGAAGGTGTCGCCTTTTAGCCTGTCGGGGACGACGTTATCGATATTTTTTACGAAGATGATGTCCCCCTTCAGGTTATTCATATTCTCAAGGAGCGCGCCATGACCGGCAGGCCTGAAGAGAAGGCGGCCATCTGCATCCCTGAAAGGAAGATTGTCCATATCGACGGCGATAGTATCGGTTTTATGGTTTTGTATTGAATAGCCGACCTCTAAGGTGAGGTGGTCCTTTTGATATTTCCCCTTAACAGCATCTATATGAGACTCAATCATCCCCTTATGCTCTTCAGAAAGGGTGAAGTGGACGCGGCAGATGCCGTCCCTGTCTTTTGCGTAGGAGGCCGCCTCCACAAGGTGCTCATCTAAGGCGTTGCGGCTGGCGCCGTCGTAACTGTGGAATTTGATGAGTCCCTTCGGGAGCGAGGCGTAATCGAGCCCTTTTCCGGTAAGAATATATTCCAGAATCTCCCTGTAAAGTCCCTTGTCGGCAAGTTCCTTAATATCCAGGCCATTTTCAGACATGACAGCCTGCAATTCGTCGTAAAAGGCGAATAATTCGAGGCCGTCCAGGAATTCAAGAAATTCCTCAAACTCCTCCTCACCCTTTGCCGCCCTGTGAGTTATCTCCTCTTTGCTGAAGGCTTCCTCCCTGTGATAGAAGGAGAGAAGCAGCTTGAACATTCGGCTTGCAGCCCCCGATGCAGGGGTGAACTTCATCATCCGCCCAGCAGCGGCCGACTCGTCAAATATTTTCGACAAGCGGCCCAGCTCGGATGGATCAATCGCCACAATACCGCTGCCGATGGTAGCGGGGCGTGAAAGGTTCACATATGGGATGCCTCTCTTGAATGTCTCGACCTCCAAGAGCACCTTTTCGAGCGGTTTGCCTTCCGATTCGATCTGAGCGATATCCTCTTTATTTAAAATAGAATCACCTGATATTACGGACATAGTTATAACCTTTTTCTCTTAAAAAATTTTCTTATCATAACAACGCTAAGCTCTCAAGGTCAACATAGAGGGCGAGAGCATTTTTACTTCACTCCGTAAAGAATGGTGGAAAAGGCGGCTCCGGCCATAAAGGAACTGCTCTTTTTAACAAGAGGGCTCTCTTCGAAAACGGCTCCATTCAGGTCATCATATCTTGCAAAAAGACCAAGCCAGTAGTCACCGTGGCGCTGTCCCGTAGAAAAGGTAACGCGCGAGCCGCTGTAGCCGCCCTTTGCATCATAAAGAGGACGATCTGCGGTAACATAAGCCTGCCTTACTTCATAAATATAGTCATGGTAGGTCTCGTCTACCCATGCAGGACCGAACGATATATCGGCATCCCACTTATGATCCATATGGAGCAGGATGTAAGGGGAAAAATTCCAACCCACATACCTTGTATCGTTCATATCGCTGGCTACTGCCATTCTAAAGGGAAGGCATGCACGCAATTGAAACATCCCTCCATCAGATTCGTAGAGCAGGAACTGGGCACGGGGTCCAAGTTCGACAACAGGGTTCAGATCCGGCATCCCTTCACGGGCCCGGTTATCTTCGCTAAGTACGGGCGGGGCAAAGGTCAGGCTGAGGTCAACTTTAAAGTCTGACTGGTGATACAGGTAGAACTGACTCCCTTCCCTGTTGATCTTCAGCCTCTCCCCATCGTAACGAAAGTAGGGAAATGGAGCTACATAGTCTCGCCGCTGGTCTGACCCTCTGTAGTGAGGCAGACTGGCCCCGGCAAATCCAAGACCTAGCTCCAAAGTCTCCCTATCCCCGGCAAAGGCATCCCCGGAGAAAGCGAGAAAAATGGCCTTACATATGTATAAAGACAGCAGAGAGCGGCTCAGACTGAATCGGATCATCGCCGGGATGTTTCTCCTCTTGATTACCTGGTTTATAACTACCCGCAAATCAACGCTTCCCCAGCATCTGATCAAGCTCTACCCCGCACAGGCTCTCTGCCTTGTCCATAATATACACAGAAGCTTTTATTGGCGGCAGGGTTTGCAATATATCGGCCAGATCATATATGCCGCAGTCATCAATAAGTCGCTTTACTACCTGATAGCTCTTATCGTAGGCGAGCTTGGCCTCTTTACTGTTCGATGAGCTGAAGAGGCTGCCAAGATCTTCAAAAGAGGATATTTCACGGCCCTTTGAATTCTTGCTGTCCGGATGACTTGCAATCGGGACAAACCTGCTCTCCTCGTATACGGCGAGCCCCTCGTTGAGCCATTTAGGGCACCCTCCTTTTGTCATAGACTGGATGACGGCATGGGTATATTCATGGTAAAGAACCCCTTTCAGCCTGTCCGAAGAGAGATCAAGCCCTCCCAGAGGCACCCTTATCTTGCCGTCATATACGGCCCCGGCCCAGTCGGGAAGGGAGGTCACTTTATCAAATTCCTTTTTCGTATAAATAATTACACTGATATATTCCTCGGGATAGTAGTTCAGATCAGCTCCGACGTCGGAGTATGCATCTGCCAGGATATCCATAATAGCCCTGCCTATATTCTCATCCTCTTTGCCGTCGTATAGGAGAAGAAAACGTCCGCTATAGGAAAGCTCCTTTTCTTCTTCAACTGAATGCTCCTTCCTCGCCTTAGCCAGCATCTCTTCCAGCCCATGCTCATCGGACCTCAATCCAAGCGCCTGCTCCCAGGAATCTATGGCGAAGTCTGTATCACCGCGATCATACTGCACCCTGCCGAGAAGATTCAAGGCATCAAAATCACCCTCCCCTTCATAGGCTATTTTTATCAATTCCGACTCGGCCTCGTAATAACTTTTCAGGAGGAAATAGGCAAGCCCCCTGTAATAGGCAAGGTCCCTCTTAGATCTAATATACATTCCTCCCTCTTCAAAGGCCTCAAGCGCCTCTTCATACTTCTTGAGATTTATTCTTTCCACTCCAAGGTTCAGGTAGTAATGCCCCAGCGCCTCGTTTTTTTTATCAGATGGAGGGGCCGACTGAAGCGATTCCCTGTATGATTCAAGCATCTTTTCATGTGAGGAGAGCGGCTTTTCACCGACTGCGTGTTCAGGCAGGGAGATGGAGGCCGCAAAAAACAGCGCCACCAAAGACTTAAATAGATACCGCTTAAAATCAATCAAAATATACCGCCCCTTTAAATCTCTTTAAATTATTAACCCGGCGCCAATTCAGAGAGACCGTCATTCCCCCGTATCAAACACGGGGAGCCCGGAATGACAAATATCTCGCTATTTCAGGGCCTGTTTAATAGATCGATTTTACATCATTCGGTTCCCATCGGGAAATGAGAGCCGAATTTCCACCAATCGTCTGCATAAGCGTGAGCGCAATGGCAACCTGGACAAAGTAAAGAAATGTATAAACGGGAGTGATATCAGGACAAACCTGCCTTTTCGTCACCTGGGAGCGGCGCCTTGATGGGGGAGGAAGCCCTGCCCTTATATTCGGATAACATTTCATGAAGATCTTTCCTGAAATCTTCTTCCCTGTTTATTCCGAATACATAAGAGGCTGATGATTTAAGTAGCCAGAATAGAACTACAAAAAGCGATAAGGGAAAGACGATGCAATCAAAAACATATCCCGTAATAATCTTTATGATCCATACTGTCATCTTTTTAGCCCTTATCTTGAAATAAAGGGCCACCTCCTCAAGCTGCTCTTTTGCCGCTCTCAACCTTTCATATATACCCTTTTCCAGGCCTGAGGACTCGGGGAACAGCTCCAGCTTTATACTATTCACGCCCTCATGGGCCTCTATAATTGAAGGGGCGGTAATCTGCTTTGACAAAAATGAAGCGCCGAAGATTGAAAGCGGAACTACAAGATAAATAGATAAGGTAATTATCGTCATGATAAGAGCAAGGTCCCTTGTCAGGCGGTAAGACCTTGAAAGAGAAGGGAAATACCATTTCAAGGCGAGCATGGCAAGAAGGACGGCAAGGGTAAGGGCAAGGGAGGGAGAGTCGACCAGCGAAAGGGCATCCAGTATATAACGCATGCCGAGCAGAATACCGCTTCCGGCAAGAAGGGTCTTCCAGGCTATATCAACATAATCATAGACGGACTGCACCAGACCGCCTATGTGAAGCTGCGTACTGAACCCGACAGATATGCCGGCCTCACTGTCCTTTATAACAGCCAGACCCATCTTCAGGGCCGACATGGCGAGAAAGCCCTTAAGCGCCCTGTCGAAAGACGCCTGGAGATAAAGGTCATTGGACCTGGAAAGGCTTTCCGTCCCCAGCTTCCCTATAAACCGATCGGAACGACCGGTGGCGGAAAAAATAATTCCCGCTACAAGAAGCAAGATGATAATCGGCCTGACAATCCTTTTAATGCCCGTAATATTCATATATCCTTTATATTGCGTAATCTCCTGAAAGTTTCCAGTAAATCTCCTCGGTTGTTTCCAGCTAATCTCTTTTATCGTTTCCAGT
>JAVVFD010000094.1:0-10062 GCA_032250935.1 bacterium | reverse complement strand
TTAATTAATGGCATCTTTTTGTATGAGAGCCTTGCTCGTTACATTAGTAGTTCTAATATCTTTTTCAACGCCAGAAGCTGCTTATTACAGGGATAAAGAGATTGTAGATAGTGTCTACTTTTCCGCAGGAAGGCTAGAACTGGATAAAAATGCAAGACAACAGCTTGACCGCATAGCTGCAAGGATTAAAGATCTGGAAAAGGATGCGGAAGCTAAGGGCGAGAGCCTTGTGATAAGGCTTGAGGGATATTCCGATAGCTCCGGTGATGAAGAAATGAACCTTTTCTATTCAATGCTGAGAGCATCAATGGTAGAAGAATATCTCATTGATGAAAAGGGACTTACTTTAGAACTTTATTTGACAGGTTTTGGTGAGAGTAAGGTTGCTACGCCTGAGAAGAATGAGGCTGAGCGTCGTCAGAATAGGAGAGTTGACGTAGTCAGAATTTTGGGCGGCGGAGAGAAGTTGAAGGTCTTCAGGATGGATAAGCCTGTTGATGCGGCCAGGGCGCTTAAAGCCCCGCCACGATTAAAGCCCCCCAAGATAGTAACATTTATCGGGCAGGATAAAATAACGAAGGATTCAGAAAAGATAGAACCGGTAGTTTCTCCGGTAAAGCCGGAGAAACCGGAGATCGTCATACCTGAGGAGTGGAACAGGCAAGGTGTTGATAAGGTCAAATCGGGTGATTATACTGGGGCGGTATCCCTTTTTCTTAGAGCACTTGAGGCAGACGATAGCTATACAGGGGCCAGGTTTAATCTTGCATTCACCTATCAGAGAATGGGACGGATTAACGAAGCCAAAGAACAATATAAAAAGATTCTTGAAACAAAAAATATGGCCAAGGTTCATCTTATGCTTGGCATCATTTATGAGAAAGAGGGCGACGATGGACAGGCAATAGATGAGTTCGAAAAAGTTCTAAACATAGATCCAGCTAACGAAACCGCCACTAGGCACCTTGAAAGCCTAGAAAAAGCTGCTGAGAAGGAAGTAACTGAGAAGGTAAACGCCTATAACCGTGAAGGGGCGGCGTATGTAAAGTCTGGTAACTATGAGGGAGCCATCGCGAGTTTTGAAAAGGCGCTTGAGCTTGATCCACAGAATGAAGGCGCTAATTTTAACCGCGCCTATACTCTCCAGCAGATGGAACGGTATGACGAAGCGGTTGAAGGATATATGCGGATTCTAACGGTGAAAGAAACAGCCAAACCGCTCTTTATGCTTGGTGTTATATATGAAAATAAGAAGGATTACAATAACGCGGCCTGGTTTTATCAGAAGGCGCACGATAAGGCCCCTTCCAATAAAAGAATAAAAGCCGGACTCGATAGGATGAATGAAGAGCTTAAGCCTGTAAAGGAATTGCTTGCAGAAGGCGCTTCACTTCTCAAGGAAAAAAAGTATGCACAAGCCGTCGCAAAATTTGAAAAAGCATCCTTGAAGGATCCGGCTAATTATAAGACTCATTGCAATCTTGGCCTTACATATTTGTCATCGGCTAGATATGATTCGGCCATTGCCGCATTCAATAGATGCGTTGAAATCAAGGATGGCGCAAATGCTCACCTCTTGTTAGGAATTGCCTATGACAGGAAGGGTGATGCAGAATCTGCGAAAAGAGAGTTTGAATTAGTGCTGGAAAAAGATCCGGACAATAAGAAGGCAAGAAAATATCTTAATCAATAGATTTTTTGCTGGTTTTTTTTTAAATATGGCATATAATTCAATATCATATTGTTTATTGTCATTGTCTAATCGACTCAGGAGGGATTTAATGAATTTTGGAATGCGTTTTTTTATGCGGAGGCAGTGGGTTTTTCTGTTGATCCTCTTCTTTGCTGCCGATAATGCTGCTGCGCAGCTTATAACTGTAAAGCCCGGTCAGCTCAATTATTTTACAATATCTGCGCCCGGTGAGGCGGTCAGTGGGGAGGATTTTTTTCTGCAGATAAAGGTTCATGATAATAAGGGGAACGTGATTACTAATTATAGTGATGTCGGCAAGAGTGTGACGCTTGTTTCAACGGGAACACAGCAGCTTACACCGAAATCAGTTTCGGCAGCCAGCTTTATCGGCGGCGTAGCTACTGTCAAAGCTGTATATTATAAGGCGGAAGACATATCTATTACGGTTAAGGATTTTAGTGGGACTCACAGCGGCAAAAGTGGCCTTATTAAGATCAAACCCAATACTATACACCATTTTTCAATTGTTGCTCCCACATCTGTTATGGCAGGCAGTCCTATTAAATTGCGCGTAACGGCTCTTGATGCCTATGAAAATGTGATCGGGGCATATAACTCGATGGGTAAGGGGGCCAATGTTTCAACATCTGGCACAAGCAAGGTATCACCTAATTTCATTCCAGCATCAAGTTTCATTGGCGGCGTGGCCGATCTGACCTTTACATACAATAAGGCAGAAAATATAACCATTAATCTTTCAGAAAAAGACAGGCCTGATATTAGTAAGAGCAATAGAATAGTAATAAACCCGGCCTCTCTTGACAGGTTTGTCGTAACTACTGGAGGCGTTGCTGTTGCAGGCGAACCATTTGCCATTAAGATCAAGGCCGTCGACGCCTATGATAACGTAATCAGTAATTATAATACGACAGGCAAAAATGTGCTTCTTGCTTCTTCAGGTTCGGGAGAACTAACTCCAAATATCGTTGCTGCCACAAGCTTTGTTGACGGCTTAGCTGTTGTTAACGTACGTTATGACAAGGCAGAGTCATTCTCGGTGAATATATATCAGGAAGGGACGCAGGGCGCGCCAAAGCGTAGGATTGCAGCGCCTGTGGCAACGCCAATCTTGGAAGATGAAAGGGTTGACGTAGTTGTGCCCCCTGCTGTTGAGGAGATGCCTGTCCTGGACCAAACTCCCGCTCAGGTGGTAGCGCCGGTTCCTGATCAAGAGGAGGGATTGTCGGCCAAGGATGATTTCTCGGATATGTTGATTGTCGATTGATTAGCCCTTTTTATAAAGGTATCATTATTGCAAGGGTATCTTTAATAAAATCAGGGAGGTTAAAATGAAAAAGTTTATATTAAATGCCGTTTTGATTGCGCTGTTGGCGCTAATGGCCGGATGCGGACCGGAGCTTATTCCTCTGGCTGTCAAAGGCGCCGTCATTGATGAAAAGAGCGCATCCATTTCTGTGACAAAGGATGGGGTTACGGTCAGGGCGGCACTTGCTTATCTTGATAGAACTCCCTATAATCTTGAAACCTATTTTATCCCTTTTACCGTTGAGGTGAGAAATGAGACGGGCAAGGATATTTCTGTTGGATTTGCAGATTTCATTCTTCTCGATGATAAAAGGAATCAATACAGGGCCTTTCCACCGGAGAAAATTTCTGAGATTGTAAAGAGCGATCCCGAATATGCGGTAAAACCACAGGATACTACCTTTATTATGCCGACTCTTGCAAATTACACAAGTCCCATGGACCCTCCGCCTTATCGTTCAGGTTCCTCATTAGGAACGCCCTATTATGATGCTGGCCTCGGGCACTGGGTCTATCCTTCAGGGGGCTACGACAGATATAGGAGAGACGAGCCTGGAGAAACTCTAATGCAGGATATATTCCTTGATTCTCTTCCCGTTGGTACCATACTTGATGGCGCGCAGGTAAGCGGCAATCTTTATTTCAAATTCGACTATAGAGACGTAAAAAACGTAAAGATTCGCGCCTCAATCAATGGAACAATTATTGAACTTCCATTTGTGGTACAATAGCTATTTATAAATAAAATGATTTTTAAATAATGTCGGTAAGCCTCTAACCTTATACAGGTAAGCGGTTTGTCGACATGTTTTTTTGTTAAGAGATCAATTGTGTTTTACAAGGAGAAATTATGAGATCTATTGCAGGGCTTTTTGGAAGGTCACCCTTTAAACTTCTTGAAAAACATATGGAAAAGGTAAGAGAATGCCTCCAGGAGGTGCCGCCCCTTTTTGACGCTCTTTACGAGTGCAATTATGACAAGTTGAAGGTAGTGTCTGAAAATATCCTGAAGCTTGAACATGAAGCAGATAAGCTGAAAAATTCCATTAGAGGCGAGGTGCCCAATAGCCTCTTTATGCCAGTTGACAGGCGCGATTTTCTAGGCCTACTAAGTGCGCAAGATGATATCGCTGATTCCACTGAGGATTTGTCTATACTCCTGAGATTAAAGAACGTAGAGGTTCCTGATACTATAAAGCCGATCTTTCAGGAGCTTGTTAAAAAAATCATGGATATAGGTGGTTATGGGTATAGAATCGTTCAGGAACTTGATAACCTCATGGAGGTCTCGTTCGGGGGGCCTGAGGCCGATACGGTACTTGAAATGATCGATCAAATCGCCACTATGGAGTGGGAGGCCGATAAACTGCAATTCAAGCTAACGAAAGCAATCTTTGCAATAGAGGGTGATCTTTCAAAGGGAGATTTCTTCATACTTCTTGAGACCGTTCGAAAATTAGGAAGTTTGGCAGATAAATCAGAAAAAGTCGGCAAAATCCTTAGAATGTTTATAACCAGCTAGGGGATTTTAAAGAATGGATATCTATTTAATTACCGGTATTATTTCTATAGTTGCCGGTTTTTATATGGCATGGACCATAGGTGCAAACGATGTGGCCAATGCAATGGGTACGTCCGTTGGCTCCGGCGCGCTCACATTAAAGCAGGCTGTTATTGTTGCCGCTATCTTTGAATTTGCAGGCGCCGTTCTAGTCGGCAGTCATGTTACCGATACAATTAGAAAAGGGATGGTAGACCCTGTTGTCTTTTCAGCAAATCCCGATGTATTGATGATAGGGATGCTTTCTGCTCTCATCGCTTCAGCCATATGGCTTCAGCTGGCCACTCATTGGGGGCTTCCCGTATCGACTACACACTCAATTGTAGGAGCGGTTGTAGGTTTCGCCCTCATCGCTGTTGGTTCTTCGGCGGTCAGCTGGGGCAAGGTCTCTCAGATTGTTGCAAGCTGGGTCATTTCACCGGTTATGGGTGGCGTTATCGCTTGCACCATGTTCATATTTATCAGGAACAGGGTGCTGGACAGGAATCACCCCATCGCCTCGGTAAAAAAATATGCGCCATATCTTGTCTTTGTTTTGTTCGCTATCCTTACGCTCTCCCTTGTTTACAAAGGACTTAAGAACCTAAAGCTTGACCTGCCCTTAAGTCAGGCCTTGGGCGCCGCCATTATTGTTGGGCTGGTTGCATCGTTAATAGCTCACATCTTTTTTAGAAAGATAAAAAATACCGGGAGTGAGAACTTGTCCGGTGAACTCGTTACTGTTGAAGGGGCCTTTCGTAAACTTCAGATTATAACCGCCTGTTATATGGCATTTGCACACGGCGCTAACGACGTTGCCAATGCCATTGGACCGCTTGCGGCAATATTTTCTATTTCATCTACTCACGTTGTTTCAATGAAAGTGCCTGTGCCAATCTGGATACTTGTTCTCGGCGGTACGGGAATAATTATAGGGCTTGCAACATGGGGCTATAAGGTAATAGAAACTGTTGGGAAAAAAATAACAGAGATGACTCCTTCCAGGGGCTTTTCGGCTGAATTCGGAGCGGCAACGACTGTTCTGGTTTGCTCAAAGATGGGCCTGCCTATCTCCACGACACATACGCTTGTAGGCGCTGTTATAGGTGTCGGTATGGCTAGAGGAATTGCTTCGCTTAACCTGAACATTATCCGCAACATCGCTTACTCATGGATTATTACTCTTCCCGTAGCAGGCGTTCTTAGCATTTTATTTTATGAATTGCTCTCCACGTTGCTTCTGAAATAGCTGCCATTAAAATCCCTCAAATTTAAAGACGGAAAGAATATTAACCCTTGTTTTACATGTAATAATAAATTATAGAGTCAAACTTTATTGTAATAAACGATAATAAAAATAATTATGAGAAAAAAATATCTTCTATCCCCCGGACCTACCATGGTGCCGGAAACTGTACTTGCAAAAATGTCGGAGCCTATGATTCATCATCGGACCCCTCAATTTTCATCTATCTTTGCTGAGGTAAAAAAAGGCCTTAAGTATCTTTTTCAGACGGAGCAGGAGGTTCTCATTCTTTCTTCATCCGGTACGGGCGCGATGGAGTCGGCTATATGTAATCTATTCTCAAAGGGCGATAAGGTCTTGTTTATAAATGGTGGCAAGTTCGGCGAAAGATGGGGAGAGATAGCTGCGACATTTGGACTTGAGACAGTTGAACTGAAGGTAGAATGGGGACAGGCTGCCGATGTTAACGATGTAAAAGAACTTCTCGACAAAGACGCTCAGATCAAGGGTGTTCTTGTACAGGCGTCGGAGACCTCCACGACGGTTGCTCACCCTGTCAGAGAGCTTGCTGCGCTGACTCAAGATAGAGATACTCTTCTTGTTGTAGACGGGATTACCTCTGTAGGAGTGATGGACTTGCCCATGGATGACATCGGCATAGATGCTATGATTTCGGGTTCTCAAAAAGCCTTTATGCTTCCTCCCGGTCTTGCATTTATCGCTCTATCGGAAAAGGCCAGGGGCTTTGCAGAAAAATCCGATTTGCCAAAGTTTTATTTCGATTTAAAAAAAGAGAATAAAAATCAGGTCGCAGGTAAGGATACAACGGCTTATACGCCTGCTGTTTCACTTATTATCGGTCTTGCAGAGGTGCTGAAAATAGTACGAGAAGAAGGTCTGGAAAACCTTTTTAAAAGACATGAACTGCTTGCAAGCGCCACAAGGGAGGCCGTTAAGGCACTCGGCCTTGAGCTGCTTGCCGTTGATTCTCCAGCCGAATCCGCAACAGGGGCTTATCTTCCCGAAAAGATTGATGGTAAAGAGTTTATACGATTTCTAAGAGATGAAATGGGCGTAACTATGGCAGGTGGACAGGATCATCTCACAGGCAGGGTTATAAGGATCGCTCATCTTGGTTATTACGATACCTTTGATGTTATTATAGCCATCTCTGCTATCGAGATGGCCCTTGACAGATTCGGCCATGCGTTTGAGCCCGGCAGAGGTGTGGCCGCGGCACAGAAAGTATTGGCAGAAAGATATTTATAAAAAGGAGAGGTGTTTTAGTTGTCTATTGCGTTGCCTAGAGGTGTAAAAGATTTTTTACCCGACATGGCCGGAAAAATGAATCGGCTTGAGGAAAGATTGTCAGACTGTTTTGAGCTCTGGGGTTATAGGGGGGTCATTACACCATCTATAGAAAACCTGGATGTAATCGCTCTGGCTGAACCTGAACTGCTTGAAAGAATGTTTAAGTTTGAAGATCGGGATTCCGGTAAGCTCCTTGCCCTAAGGCCGGATATGACGGCCCAGATTGCAAGGCTTGCCTCATCACATCTAAAGGACCGTCCCCTGCCATTAAGACTGCACTACGGCGGCCCCGTTTTGCATTACGGCACTGGTGAGAAAGGGGAAAGACGCGAGATTTATCAAAACGGCCTTGAACTTATAGGGCTGAGGCAGCCCGAGGCAGACGGCGAGGTAATAGCCGTAGCCATAGAGGCTCTTAAGTCGACGGGCCTTACCGGTTTCAAGATAGATGTGGGGCAGGTGGAGTTCTTCAGGTCGGTCATAGAGGGGCTTTCACTCCCTTATGACCTGAGAGGTGAAGTTGAAGCGGCCGTTGCGAGAAAGGACAGGTCCGGTCTGGAGGATATTCTCCCAAGGCTGAAATTGAAAGCGGACGATGTCGAGGTCTTGCTCGCCCTTCCGACTCTTTTCGGGGACAGGACCGTTCTGGACAGGGCAGCTGGGATGAAGCTAAATGCCAGGGCTAAAAAGGCGCTGGAGAATCTTTCCGGGGTGCTTGATACGATCGATTCATACGGCCTAATGGAATATATTACCGTTGATCTTGGCGAGATAAGAGGCCTCAATTACTATACAGGAGTTATATTCGAGGGCTTTGTGGCGGGGGTGGGCGAAGAGTTGTGTGGAGGAGGAAGGTATGACACCCTTCTTGGACGTTATGGATATGACGCACCCGCCACCGGCTTTGCAATAAGTATTGAAACCCTTATGAAGGCGCTTAGTATGCAGTCCGCCCTTCCTGACGCCGGTTGCGTAGATTTTCTGGTAGTCAGTGGAGGTGAAAAAATCCATGATGCGATGCAGCTTGCAAGGGCTCTGCGTGAAAAAGGCTTTAAGGTTGCAAGAGATATTGAAGAGAGAAAGCTTGAAAAGTCACTGGCCTATGCAAAAAGAGAGTGTATGGGGAAGCTCATTGTTGTTGGTGATAAAGACTCTGCTCCCGATGAACTTCTGCTTGTAGATATAGAGAGTGATAAATCGATCAGGTGTAGTTTAGCTGATCTGACCGGTGGACAGCTGAAATTTGCTTAAAAAGGGGATAATATGTCAAATGTAATTATAGTGGGCGCCCAGTGGGGTGATGAAGGCAAAGGAAAGGTCGTAGACATATATACCGAATATGCCGATGCGGTAATAAGGTATCAGGGCGGTAATAATGCAGGACATACGGTTATTGTCAAGAACGAACAGTTCGTTCTTCATCTTATACCTTCGGGCATCCTGCACGATGGCAAAGTCTGCATAATAGGTAACGGCGTTGTTATTGACCCCAAGGTGCTTTTGGAGGAGATTGATGCCCTTAAGGCGAGAGGCTACATGAAGGATGATACTCGGTTTGTGATAAGTGACAGAGCTCACCTTATAATGCCATATCATAAGAAGATTGATATGGCCCGTGAGCGTATGAGAGGCGAGGCAAAGATAGGCACAACAGGTCGAGGCATAGGGCCGTGCTATGAAGATAAATGCACCAGATCAGGAATAAGGATTGCCGAGTTTGTTGACAAGGAGCTTTTTGCTGAAAAGCTTAAAGCCAATATCGATATGAAAAACCGCTATCTTACAGAGTTTCTTGGAGACATCGCCTGTGATTATGATGAAATTTACAGTGAATATTCCGCTTATGCCGACAGGATCAGGGGGTATGTTGCAAACAGTTCGCTGCTTATTGAAGAGTATATGAATGAGGGTAAGAGTATCCTCTTTGAAGGCGCTCAGGGGAGTATGCTGGATGTCGACCACGGTACCTATCCCTTTGTGACCTCTTCCAATACTGTAGCCGGAGGTTCTTGTTCAGGTACGGGTATAGGGCCAACAAAGATGGACGAAGTGATCGGTATAACCAAGGCATATACGACAAGGGTAGGAAGCGGCCCCTTTCCGACAGAGCTCGGTTGCGAGATGGGTGAGAGCCTCAGGAAGAATGGCGGAGAATTCGGTGCCACAACAGGAAGGCCCAGAAGGTGCGGGTGGTTTGACACCGTCCTTGTAAAAGATGCAGCCAGGACGAACGGACTTACAGGCATTGCCCTGACAAAGCTCGACGTCTTGACCGGGATAGATAAGATCAAGATATGCACATCCTACAAGCTTGATGGGAAGACCTTGAAGGCCGTTCCTGCAAATCTCAGGCAGCTTGAGAGAGTGGAGCTGGTCTACGAGGAACTGGATGGCTGGAAAGAGGATATAACACATATAAAAGAGTTTGATGCCCTTCCTGAAAATGCACAGCGCTATGTTGAGCGTATAGAGGAACTTGTAGGCGTTGAAATAGTTATGGTATCTGTCGGGCAGAAAAGAGCTGAGAATATTGTCATAAAGAATCCTTTTGCCTGAAAAACCCGGGGTAAAAATATTTAATTTGAGTTCTGAAATTGCTTGACAATTTTTTTGAGATTCCGTAAACTACGGTCTTGCTTTTTAGCGAGCCGCTAGCTCAGTTGGTAGAGCACCTGACTTTTAATCAGGTGGTCGTTGGTTCGATCCCAACGCGGCTCACCACTTTAAAGTAGAAAGATTACATAGCGTCCCCATCGTCTAGTCTGGCCCAGGACACCGCCCTTTCACGGCGGCGACGGGGGTTCAAATCCCCCTGGGGACGCCAAAAAATTTAAAGCCGGGATCTTTTAGATTCTGGCTTTTTTCAATTCTATTCTTATTTTTAGCGATTCCCCAGGGCCACCTCATGAAATAAAATAAAATAGGCGCCATTCATTTAAAATAAAA
>JAVVFD010000093.1:0-10146 GCA_032250935.1 bacterium | reverse complement strand
CCCTGTGGGTGTAAACCATTGCTGAAAGCCTTGCACTGAAAGTGCATAGTTTTAAACTAGCGTACTGCGACAATAAACTGTCATTCCTGCGAAGACGGGAATCGAGGAAAATGTTTTAAAAAGTGACCGGGAGAAAATGGGGCGGTTTTCTTTATTCTTTTACCGGGAAGAGTCTATCCAGATCTCTGGATGCCATCTGGATATGGACGGTCAGGCCGGCAAGCATTACCATGGTAAAGAGGACTATGTTCCATCCAAGAGGGAGTGTTATCAAGATATTAACTACGACGAGAGAGAGAAAGGCGAGCTGCACGAAGACGGTTGAATTAATTGCATATCTTTCTTTAGATTGAATATCCTTGTTCGAGATCCACAAGATAGGACCGATTGCAACACAGTAGGACCAGAGCAATGTAGGGACAAAAGAACCTTCACCCGCCTCCTTCAAAAAGAAGTGCAATATTGCAATACACCAGGCAGAGGTAACTATCGTGGAGTAAATGGTAGTCAGGCAGCTGAATATGAAAAAGCCAAGCCTTTTATTGTTTTTCTTAAATGCCGCCGCAGGCCCGGCAAAGAACATCCCCAGCATCAACGCGCTGACGAGGCCGAATATGGAGATAAATGAAACAGTTACTCCATATGCAATGAGGCCCCAATCACCAAGAACGGCAAGCCAGATAGCCGAAACAAACCAATTGCAGATATAAAAAAACCCCAAAGGGGCTATCAGGTTTTCAGCTGTTTTTTCAAATGAATGCACCAAGAACGGTCCTTGTATCAGCCCTTTTTGGCGGATTCTTTCCCGTACAGATAAACCATGGCTCCAACCGCCGTAAGGGCGAGCAGAAGACCTATCACCTGGGCCGTAGATATCTGCCCGGCTAATACGGCCCCTCTTTCATCTCCGCGAAGCATCTCGATCAGCCCCCTTGTTATGGAATAAAGGAATACATAGGTAAGGGCGAGCTGTCCTTCAAACTTTTTCTTCTTTCTGAGTAAGAAGAGGATGAAAAAAATGACGAGGTTGTTTGCAGCGCTGTAGAGCTGTGTCGGATGTATATGGGTATGGAGCGGCGCCAGTGAGTGGGGGTCGGTAAACTCGACTCCCCATGGGAGATCGGTGGCAAGGCCGTAGCAGCAGCCGGCAAGAAAGCAGCCTATCCTTCCGAAGGCATGACCAAGAGGAATGCCGACAGCGAATATATCGGCGGTCCGCCAGAAGGGGAGAGAGTGTTTCCATATATAAAAAGAACCTACCATAATGGCCCCGATGAGACCGCCGTAAAATACAAGCCCGCCCTGCCATATCTTTATTATATCTGCAGGGTGCTCGAAAAAATGTCTCCATTCTATGGCGACATGCAGTATCCTCGACCCTATTATGGCTGCAAGCACCATATAGAAGGCCATGTCTACAATCAACTCCTTATTTACACCGAGCCTTTCAGCCTCCTTCGATGCGATCCAGATACCGGCCATAAAACCGATAGCCGCCATGAGGCCATAGCCCCTTATGGCAAAGTCGCCTACCTGGAAGAGTATGGGATGCATCAGGATTTCTCCTTTTCAAAAAACATGTTTATTATAAGAAGCCCCACACCAATGCAGATGGCCGAATCGGCCACGTTGAAGGCGGGCCAGTGATGTTCATACCAGTGGACATCAAGGAAATCTATCACCTCTCCAAACCTTACCCTGTCTATCATGTTGCCTATGGCGCCTCCCAGGATCATCGCCATAGAAAGAGGGAAAAGCCTGGACTCTTCATGATAGGTGTATATGGTATAAAAGATTACGGCAATGGCGATTAATGAGATCCCCAGGAAAAATGGGACCCTCACAGATTCATCGGCCCCGGAAAGCATGCCGAAGGCGGCCCCCCTGTTCCTTATGTAAGTAATATGGAAAAAGTTTTCCACCACCTCTATGGACTGGTAGAGCTGCATCTGCCTATCTACATATATCTTTACCAGCTGGTCTAAAAAGACAATCAGGGGCGCATAACTGAAAAGGGGTATATACTTTTTATTCAATCTCTTTTACTACCTCATAGCACCTGGAACAGACCTTAAGATTCTTTACGTTGGACCCTGTTGAGTCATCATAGTTCCAGCAGCGCTCGCATTTTTCTCCCGATGCGGAGGAAACGGCGATCTTCAGCCCTTCAATTTCTTCACTTTCATAGGTAGGCGTCTTCCCATCAAGCGCGGCTATTGAGGCCTTTGAGATGATGAATATGCGGTTAAGCTCAGGCTCGAAACTCCTTAGAAAGTCGCTAAGCTCATCACCCGCCTCAACAACAACTCCGGCATCGAGAGAGTGGCCTATCACCTTGTCGCGCCTTGCAAGCTCAAGCGCCTTCGAGACCTCACCCCTGATCTGGATAAGACGACCCCACCTTTCCGCCAGCGCTTCGTCGGACCACTCCTTTTTCGGCTCGGGAAGTCTGGTCATATGAACGGAAGGCTCCTTCCCTTCAAAGGCAGGCATATGCGACCAGATCTCTTCAGCCGTAAAACTGATGACGGGGGCCATCAGTTTTACAATGGCGTCGATGATCTCGAACAGTACAGTCTGGGCGGACCTCCTCCACTCCGACAGGCTGCCGGAGCAATAGAGCCTGTCCTTCAGGATATCAAGGTAGAAGGCGCTCATATCTATTGAGCAGAAATTATGGACCGCATGGTATATCTGGTGAAACTCGAAGCTCTCATAGGCGTTTTGCACCTTTCCTATGAGGATATTAAGTCTGTGCAGCGCCCACCTGTCCAGCTCCTCCAGTTCGGCATAAGGAAGTGCGTCCTTTTTGCGGTCAAACTCGCCAAGATTACCAAGTATATATCTGGCTGTATTCCTTATCCTCCTGTATGCATCAGAAATCCTGGTGAGGTTCTCTTCGGAGATCTTGATGTCGTCGCTGTAGTCCTCGGCCGATACCCAGAGCCTGAGTATATCTGCGCCATATTTTTTAATAACATCCTGAGGGGCGATGACGTTGCCCGCCGACTTGGACATCTTCTTTCCCTTCTTGTCGACGACAAAGCCGTGGGTCAGAACCATCTTGTATGGCGCCCTCCCTCTCGTCCCTACAGATGCAAGAAGTGATGAGTGGAACCATCCCCTGTGCTGGTCGCTCCCCTCAAGGTAGAGATCGGCAGGCGAGCCCAGCTCCTCCCTCTGCTCCAGTACGGCGCTGTGGCTGACGCCCGAATCGAACCATACGTCGAGTATGTCCTTCTCTTTTTCAAAATCAGACCCGCCGCAGGACGGGCATTTAAACCCTTCGGGCAGCAGCTCTGCCGCATCCTTTGCAAACCATACATCGGAGCTTTCCTTCTCCACCATGGCGGCGATTTTCTCAACAATCTCGCTATCCATTACCATCTCTTCGCAGCTGCTGCACCTGAAGGCCGTAACGGGAACGCCCCATGCCCTCTGTCTTGAAAGGCACCAGTCGGGGCGGTTTTCAACCATGGAGTATATCCTGTCTTTTCCCCATGCAGGTATCCACTCGGTAGAGTTTATCTCGGCAAGCGCCTTCTTCCTGAGGTCGTTCTTCTCCATCGATATAAACCACTGGTCGGTGGCCCTGAAGAGGATCGGCTTCTTGCATCTCCAGCAGTGGGGGTAGGAATGCTTAAGCCTGCTCGCCTTGAGAAGCGCTCCCACCTCTTCAAGTTTTTCAATAACAAGGGGGTTGGCCTTGAAGACGTGCTCACCGGCAAAAAACTCTACATCATCGTTATAAACGCCGCCGTTATTCACCGGATTGTAGACCTCAAGGCCGTACTTCAGGCCCACCACATAGTCATCCTGCCCGTGGCCCGGAGCGGTATGAACGCAGCCCGTACCCGCCTCAAGCGTCACATGCCTTCCGTTAATGACGAGCGATTCCCTCTCCAGGAAGGGATGGGAGCAGACCTCGTTTTCAAGAACGCTCCCCTTGAAAGTGGCAACTGTCTTATATCCCTCGACCCCCAGCTCAGCCATGCACTTTTCAAGCAGATCTTCGGCAATTATGAGTATATCCTTACCTGTTTTGTTTTGGGCCTCAACTGCCGCATAGCTGAAATCAGGATGAAGGCAGACGGCCATATTTGCCGGGATGGTCCAGGGGGTCGTCGTCCATATGACGACGGACGGCTTCTTCCCCTTAAGTTCAGGGACCTTGGCGCCTATATCGGATTTGATGGGGAATTTGACGTATATGGATGAAGACTCGTGGTCGGCATACTCGACCTCCGCCTCGGCAAGCGCCGTGCGGCAAGATGCGCACCAGTGGACAGGCTTCTTCCCCTTATAGAGCGAACCGCTTTCCATAAAACGGCCAAGCTCCCTTACGATGGCAGCCTCGTATTCATGGTTCATCGTGAGATAGGGCCTCTCCCAGTCTCCGAATACGCCGAGACGCTTGAAGTCATCCCTTTGAATATCGACGAAGCTCTCCGCATACTCACGGCAGAGCTTCCTCACCTCAACCGTTGTGAGCTCATGCTTTTTCTTGCCGAGCTTTTTCTCAACCTGGAGCTCTATGGGGAGGCCGTGGCAGTCCCAGCCGGGCACATAAGGAGCGTCAAAACCGTTCATCTGCCTCGACTTTACTATTATGTCTTTCAGCACCTTATTCAGGGCATGCCCTATATGGATATTACCGTTGGCATAGGGAGGGCCGTCGTGGAGGATGAACTTTTCCCTCCCCTCAGAAAGCTCCCTGATGCGGCCGTAAATATTTTCCTCTTCCCATTTCTTTAAGGTCTCAGGCTCCCTGCCCGCAAGGTTGGCCTTCATGGGGAATGCCGTCCCGGGAAGATTGAGGGTCTCTTTATAGTCCAAAAATAATACCTCCTGAGGCATGTGGATTCAATCAACGCGCCTTTCTTGTTTTTCTTTAGTAAAAGAAAAGGGCAGAGCCAAGCTCTCCCCTTTTCAAAAAATCACGATCAGATAGCAAATCGAGTTCGACCAGGCCCTTTATCAATTCCAGAAAACACCAACTTTTCGCTGCGTAAATAGTAAGATAAGAGCCGGATATTGTCAAGAAAAGATATGTCTTTGCCTGGCGGAGGCGCCTTTCAAGAAGCGCCTCCTCTCCCGGTCCACTCTTTCACCTTCACTGCCGCGCGATCGAAAAGGAGGTACAGCACGGGAACGACGATTAACGTAAGCACGGTGGCAAAGGCAAGGCCGAAGATTACCGCCACAGCCATGGGGCCCCACCACTGGGCGCTTTCACTGCCGATGATCCAGTGCATCTTCTTGAAATCGAAATAAAAACCGGTCGCCATCGGGATGAGTCCGAGGATGGTTGTGACTGCCGTAAGGAGGACCGGCCTCAGCCTCGTCATGCCCGCCGTAATTATGGCATCCAACCTCTCAATCCCCCTCTCCCTCAGCTGTATCGTATAATCAAGGAGGACGATGGCGTTGTTTACCACCACACCGGCAAGGGAGATGACGCCTATGCCGGTCATTATTATGCCGAAAGGGGTTGCAGTCAGCATGAGCCCGATAAAGACGCCGATAAGGGAAAGGACGACGGAGAACATGATTATGCTGGATGTAACGATAGAGTTGAACTCCAGCACCAGTATGAATGCTATGCTCAGAACGGCCATGACGAAGGCCCTTTCAAGGAAGGCCTCGGCCTTCTTCTGCTCCTCCTGCTCTCCCGTATATTCAATGGAATAGCCGGGCGGAAGATCGAGCCCTTTCAATATCTGCTGCACCTCTTCGAGAGCATCCGTCTTGAGCCTCCCCTCCACCTCGGCAGAAATTGTGACAACCCTCTTCAGATCCTTACGCATTATACGCCCCGGCCCGCTTGAGAATTGAACGGAGGCCACATTTACAAGCGGTATCTGCTTTCCCTCATGCCCGACTATGATATCCTTTATATCCTGAATGGAGGAACGTTTTCCCTCTTTAAACCTCACTGTAATATCATACTCATCTTCAAACTCACGATAGCTTGAGGCCTCGGTCCCCTTGATCGCCGTTCTTACAGTGTCGGAGATCGTTTTCGTGGAAAGATCGTAGACCGCCGCCTTCTCCCGGTCTATCCATATACGGATCTCTGGATTTCCCACCTTATAGTCGTCGTCAAGGTCCACCACCCCCTTTACATCGGATATTATGCGCCTCGCCTTTTCAGAAAGCTCTCCCAGCAGTGCGTAGTCGTCTCCCGATATCTCCACATTTATGGGTGGACCCGTGGGCGGACCGTGATGCTCCTTCTGCAACTTTATGACCGCCCCCGTGATGGATGCAAGCTCCTTGCGGATGTCGTCGGCCGTAAGCTCGGAAGAGCGGCTTCGCTTTTCCATATCTATGAAATCTATGGAGATACGCCCCTTGTTGGCCGGCCCGCCGCTGGAGCCTCCCATATCGAATTTCCCCGTAGAGACACCGCTGTTTGCCACATACTGCTTGACGTTGGGGTAAGCGGCAAGACCGCTTTCGGCCTTCTTCATGATAGAGTCGGTCACATCCAGCCTCGTCCCGAGGGGTGCCTCTATATCTACAAATATCTTGCTAGGATCGGTCTCTGGAAAAAACTCCACGCCGCTGCCAAGCTTTGCGTAGAGGGCAAGCACTATAACAAGCGATGCAACAGATGCCGCAATCGTTAAAATGGGCCATTTAAGTGCAGCCGTTAGAAAGTCCCTATACCACCTGACCATAGGCTTATGATCCTCCCCTTCGGCAATGCTGCCCGATCTGACCTTCTTCACCTTGAGGAGCCTGGCGCAGAGTACGGGGTTTATGACGAGGGCCACGAAGAGGGATGCACTTAAGGTAATAATGAGCGTCTTGGGGAGATAGTTCATAAATTCCCCCATAATCCCCGGCCAGAAGATCATGGGGAAGAAGGCGCAGAGCGTCGTCACCGTGGCGACTATTACGGGGAGAGCCACCTCGCTGGTCCCCCTCGATGCCGCCTCGTTCATGTCGACCCCCTCCTCTCCGTGGCGGTATATGTTCTCAACGATGACGATGGCATTGTCAACGAGCATCCCCAGGGCTAGTATGAGGCTGAAGAGGACCACCATGTTGAGCGTAAAGCCGAGCGCCTGCAGGACGAAGAAGGAGATGAGCATTGAAAAGGGGATGGCAAGCGCTACGAAGAGGGCCGTCCTGAAACCGAGGAAGGCGAGCAGGACGAGCAGGACCAGTATAAGCCCTGAAATAATGTTGTTCTCCAGGTCATCCACCATCTTCCGTATGTCGTTGGAGGCGTCGGCCGTTATGGAGTAAACGGTGCCCGAGGGCTGCCTGACCTTTTCCAGATCAATTAGCGCCTTTATCTCATCGGCTATGCGGATAAGGTTTTCACCGCTTCGCTTGGTGATGGAGAGCGAGACGCACTGGACCGAGTTGAGCCTGGCATAGCTGGAGACCTCCTTGAATCCGTAGATCACCTCGGCAACGTCCCTGATATAGACGGGGCGTCCATCCCTCACCTTGACTACGAGATCGCCTATGATGCCCGTTGTCTTGAATTCTCCCGGCACCCTGACGAGATATTTGTAGCTGCCAAGGTCTATGCTCCCGCCGGGTATGGTGAGATTCTCGTCCCTGATAGTGTCTATCACGTCCTTGACGGCGAGGTTGTAATAGCGCATCTTTTCAGGGTCGAGATTGACCTTCACCTCACGTTCAAGCCCTCCAGTCAGCGTCACATCGAGCACGCCGGGCACCCCCTCTATCTTGTCCTCAAGCTCTTCGGCAACCTTTTTCAGCCTCTGAAGGCCGTAGGGACCAGATATGTTAATTATCATTATTGGGAAGTTGGAGAAGTTGATCTCCTGTATGAAGGGCTCTTCGGCATCGGCCGGGAGTTCGGCCTTGGCCAGGTTCACCTTGTCGCGCACTTTCTGCAGCGCGCCGTCTATATCGGTATCCGGTTCGAACTCGATGGTAATGGAAGAGACACCCTCGCTGGAGGAGGAGCGTATCTCCTTTACGTCGCCGATGTTCTTGAGTTCCTTCTCAATAGGCTGCGTCACCAGCGTCTCCATATCGGCAGGGGACACGCCGAAGTAGGGTGTAGAGACGATAATCACAGGTATGGTGATGTCGGGCGATGCCTCTCTCGGCAGGCTCATATAGGAGGCGGTCCCCGTGACCAGTATTATCAGGACGAGGACGAATACCGCCGTTGAGCGTTTTATGGCAAAATCGGTTATGGACATTGTTTAAAGCCTTTTTTGTTTACCACAGAAGGTCATGATGACGGCAGACACGCGGGTCTCCCCCTGCGCCTTTCACTCGCTTATTTCAACCTTCTCCCCATCGACGAGGTCATGCTGGCCCACCATAACGATCCTCTCTCCTGCAACGAGGCCCGATGCGACAACTACGCGGCTGTCCTCCGTCTCACCGAGTTCAATTGTGCGACGAACTGCCGTCCCGTCTGAGGTGACCACGAAAAGGAAGAGGCCCTTCTCACCGTCCATGACGGCATCCTGCGGGATAATGAGACATCCGCCGCATCTCTCCTTGACTAGCCTCACCCTTGCCATCATGCCCGGTTTGAACCTCTTCTTCCTGTTATCGAGGTTGATCTCAATGCTGAATGTCCCAGCCTTGCGGTCCACGTCGGGAGAGATGTAATCGACCTTCCCTTTAAAGGTCTCTCCCGGATAGGCGTTGAAGAAAATCTCCGCCTCCACACCCTTTCTAAAATAGGAGAGGTCTTTTTCAGCGATGGCCGCCTCCACCTTGACCCTGGATATATCTATTATGCTTGCCACCGGCATACCGGGCGATATGAACTCACCTTTTTCGACATGCTTTTTTTCGATAATCCCGCCAAGGGGGCTTATAATGCTTTTCTTTTCCAGCTGAGCCCTTACATTTTCAACCTTTGCAGCAGAGATATCCATCCTGAGTGCCGCAGTCCTTAAGTCGAAATCGGTAACGGCCCCCCTCCCCTTTTTTAGCGCCTCAAGCTTTTCGTGGTTCAGCCTTGCCATCTCATGGGATGCCTCCAGCTCTTTCAAGGTCGCCTGAAGGAGGGTGTCGTCTATCCTGAGAAGGAGCTTACCCTTATTTACGATATCACCCTTGTCGAAGTGTATCTCCCTGATGACACCCGACTCTTCCGTGCTTATGGTGCTTGTCGTCTTTGCCTTGCAGACGCCGAGGACCTCTATCTTTTTGATGAATTCGGTGGGCAGAACTTCCAGAACCTTTACGGCAGGAACTCTTTGTTGCTTCTCCTTGGCAGGCAGAGAAGGCTTATTATTTTCGGCCTTGCTGCATCCGGTGAAAATCAAGGGCAGAGTGCATAAAGTGGCTAAAATTACTGCTTTTATATGTTGCATAGTTTGGTCTCCTGATAAATCCACACAAATAATATATGAATTTAATTCCCCCCTCCCCTCATTCCCCTCCCACCAGGGGCGGGGAACTTTCATCCATAACAATTCCCATAGCTTTTTCCAGCTGCACCCTGGCAATCAGCCAGTCATAGACAGCCTGTTTATAGTTGCTCCTCGCCTCTGTCAGGGCGAGCTGGGCATCCATAAGTTCCAGCTGTGATATAACACCGTTCAGCTGTCCCGTCTCGGCTATAGCAAACGCCCTTTCTGCATTTTCTATATTCTTCTCCTGGGAGCGGATCAGTTCCCTCGCCTCTCCCAGCCAGGCAAAGGCCGTTTCCACCTCAAGTTTTACCATACTTGCCGTCTCTTCCCTTTTTATGGTGGCAGCGCTGAGGTCTTTCCTGTTCTGCTCCACCCTGGAGCTCTTTTCCCAACCGTCAAATAGTTTATAGTCGAGGCTGAGCCCAAGGTTCCAACTGTAATCCCACTCGGCCTCCCCATCGGTAGACAAGCCGTCATTTGCATAGCTATAGCTGCCATGGAGAGACAACTGGGGAAGCATCTCTTTTTTTGCAACATCCACATAACTCTTAAACGTCTTTATCTCGTAGGCAAGCCGGTGCAACTCACTCCTCTTTTCGGCAGCTGTGATATGGGCCTCTTCAAGGGTAATATCGTAAGGGGTATATTCAAGCCCCCCTCTTATGGAAAGGTCTCTATCGGGCGAAATACCGAGGGCCATCTTGAGGGCCGATTTGGCCAGGAGCATATCATTTTTTGCCTTTGTAAGAGAGGGAGTGGCATTTGCAAGCTGTAC
>JAVVFD010000092.1:0-10403 GCA_032250935.1 bacterium | reverse complement strand
GGCATCAACGGCAACTTCGATATTCATATCGTTTCAGTCAATATCGCATAATGCCACAACTTTTGAACGTTACCAATTAATTACATCTTATACCTGTTCCAAGGAGGCCAGATTGTCAAACGCTTGCGCCATAGATAAAGAAAAGGCAAAAGAGTCATTCGACAAAATCACCGTCAACATTGAAAGAGTCATGAAGGGCCAGTCGGTCGCCATAAGGCGTCTTCTAGTCGCCCTTGTGAGCGGAGGGCATGTCCTCCTTGAAGACTGCCCCGGCACGGGCAAGACGACCCTTTCAAAGGCGCTTGCCCTCTCCATAGATGCGAGCTTCAAGAGGATACAGTTTACACCGGACCTCCTTCCGTCGGACATTACCGGCGTGTCCATATTCGACCGGCAGAAACAGGCCTTCGATTTCCACGAGGGCCCTCTCTTTGCCAACATCGTACTTGCCGACGAGATCAACCGCGCATCACCGAGGACCCAGTCGGCCCTCCTTGAGGCGATGGCCGAGGGGCAGGTGAGCGTAGACGGGAAGGTGAGGCGCCTTGAGGAGCTCTTTTTCGTCATAGCAACGCAAAACCCGATAGAGTCGAGCGGCACCTACCCCCTCCCCGAGGCGCAGATGGACCGCTTCGCCTTCCAGTTCAGTCTCGGCTACGTCCCCCCGGAGGAGGAGGTGGCCATCCTGTCGGGCCAGGAGAGGAGGCACCCCATAGAGGATATAAACGCCTGCCTGTCCCGTGACGAGGTACTCGAACTGAGGAAAATGGCAAAGGAGGTGCGCGTCAGCGAAGAGCTCAAGCGATACATGGTGGACCTCGTCAGGGCAAGCCGCGAAAAGGAGGGCGTACTGCTCGGGGCAAGCCCGAGGGCCTCGCTGGCGCTCATGAAGTCATCGCAGGCGCTGGCGCTCCTCGACGGCCTCGAATACGTGACGCCGGACCATATACAGGAGCTGGCAACTTCCGTTTTAGCCCACAGGCTCATCCTCGATTCGGAGGCGAAGTTTTCCGGGGTCAGTCCCGGGGCGATTGTAGAGGATATAGTAAGAGGCGTTTCCGTACCTGTTTAAGCCTATCCATAATATTGGACCTGAGTCACATGCATTACTAATACAGCTTCCCCACCACTGGTGGGAGTGGAAATGAAAACCATAGCTGTTAAGCGTGGACTTTTTACCCTCATATAGAAACTACAATGAACCGACTAAGCTACAGACTCCTTAAAGGGTACAGCTCGCTCATCTACTGGCTGAAGATCCGCATTAACCCCGCTGGCGGTGTTATGCTGGTTTCTCTCGCTTTTTCTGCCATGCTCGGTATGAATACGAACATGACCATGGCCTACCAGGCCTTCGCCTTCATCCTCGCCCTCCTGCTCATCTCCCTTGTGAGCCTGCCCTTTTTCAGGGGCAGCTTTTCCGTTAAAAGAGAGCTGCCGCTCATGGCCTCGGTCGGCATCCCCTTCTCATACCGGATAAAGCTCCGCAGCGGCTCAAGACGCGTAAGGAAAGGCCTGGCTGTCATGGAAGAGCTTGCAGACCCGAGACCCTCCTCAGAACTCTTCGAGGAGAAGCTCTCGACCATTCCGGCAAGGTCCCTCATAAAAACGGTCATCTTCGGCAGGGGATATTTTTCCTACTGGAACCGGCTCGTCTCATCAGCCAAAATGGCGGAGCAAGGGCGGGTCAATATGGACGCCATCCCCGCAAAGGGGAAGGCCGAAGCCGTCATGGAGCTGACTCCTCTCAGGCGGGGATACATCCGCTTTACCGGCTTTAGCATTACAAGGAGCGACCCCTTCGGCCTCTTCAGGTCGGTCATTCGCGAAGAAGAAGGTGACGCCCTCCTCGTCCTCCCCAAGAGATACCCTGTCCCCGGGATCAGCCTCGAAGGGAGGAGGAGGCACCACCAGGGGGGCATATCGCTCGCATCGAGGGTGGGAAATGCCGATGAGTTCGTAGGACTAAGGGACTACAGGCCGGGCGACCCGCTGAGGACGATCCACTGGAAGAGCTGGGCAAAGTCGGGAAGGCCCGTGGTAAAGGAGTATGAAGATGAATTTTTTTCCCGCCACGCCCTCATCCTCGACAGCTTTGCAGATGCCGCCGGCGGCGAACTCTTTGAAGAGGCGGTATCGGTGGCGGCGTCCTTCGCATCAAAGATAACAATGGGGGAATCGCTCCTCGACCTCATATTCGTGGAGGGTGAGGCGACCTGCTTCACCATGGGAAGAAGCCTCGGCTCGCCGAAAATGATGCTGGAGATACTCGCCTGTGCGGTGCCATGCAAGGGGAAAAGCTTCGATGCGCTCGGCAGCTTCGTTTTAAGCAGGGCGGGCATGATGAGCAGCGCCATCTGCATCCTCATCAAGTGGGACGACGAGAGAAGGGAGCTTGTAAAAAGACTGAAGGCGCTTCACATACCGCTTATACTCTTTCTAATCGTACCGGAGGACGCGCCGATCAAGGATATCGATCCAGGTCCCATGAGGGACGCCCCCGGGAGGTTCCACACACTCCCCCTTGGCAAGGTAGAGGAGGCGCTGGCAAATATATGAACGCCCCTCCCCTCCTCACAGGCAGCGCACTAATATTCTGGGGCTGGCAGACAGGCTTCCTTCCCATAGCTGTTATAATGGCCCTCCTCTTCGAGCTCCCCCGCCTCGCATCGGTGAAACTCGACGTGACCAGGGAGCAGCTGGCAAAACTGTGGAGGCTTTCCAGCATCATATTCATGGCGGCAGCGGTATTCGCCTTCATACGCTACAGGACTGTGGAGTCCTTCCTCATGTTCACTACATGGCTCCCCCTCATATTCCTCCCCATTACCCTCCCCCTCGCCTGCAAGGGAGACGGCAGGATCGACCTGGATATTTTCTTCGTGCTGCTGACAAAGGCATCCCTTTTAAGAAACCGCCCGATAACCCTGCACCATCCATACCTCATCATCTGCATGGCCGCCGCAAGCGCCGCCAATGTCCGCCATATCGGTTTCTATGCGGGACTCGTCATCCTTTCCGCCTGGGCCCTCTTCCCCTTCCGTTCAAAGGGGTACACCCCGGCATTCTGGCTCTTTCTCATCATTTTAAGCGCCGCATCGGGATATGCCGGGGCCGTCGGCCTCAACAGACTCCAGGGAATTGTGGAAAACGCATTCATAGAGTGGTATGTGGGGAGCGGGAGGCAGGACTTCGATGCATCGAGGACGAAGACGGCCATGGGCGATATGGTGGAGCTCAAGCGCTCAAACAGGATCATCATGAGGGTGAGCGGAAAGGGACCTCACGCCATCGACTATCGCCTGACAAAGGCCGCGTACAACATATATGAATCGTCCTTTTGGCAGGCGATAGAAGCGCCGCTTTTGCCGGTGGAACAGGGTGAAGATAATGAGTATCTCCTCGCCCGGGGGACCGCCACGGGAAAGGAGGTCACAGTAACGGCATCGACATACAAGGGGGAGGCGCTACTATCCCTTCCAGGCAGGGCCCTCGCATTGCGCTCAATCCCTGACATCGCTCTTTCAAAAAGCAGGCTAGGCACTCTCTCCCTCAAGGAGGGTCCCGCCGCACTCGACTACCGCGTACTTCTTGGAAGAGATATCTATGCGGGAGCGCCGGATGAAAGGGACCTCATGGTGCCGGGCGAGGAGGCAGAGGCGCTCTCTCTGGTGGCAGGCAAGCTTGGCCTGAAATCGAAGTCCCCCCAGGCTGTAATAAGCAGCCTGCATGACTTCTTTAGAGATAACTTTCAATACTCCCTGGACCTGAAAGGTTCGGCTGCGCCCATCGGGGACTTTCTCCTCGGCACAAGGTCGGGACACTGCGAATATTTTGCATCGGCCACAACTCTGCTCCTGAGGCAGGCCGGTATCCCGGCCCGCTACAACGTAGGCTACGTCTACAACGAATTCAGCGACCTGGAAGATATGTTCATAGTTAGGGAGAGGAACTCCCACGCATGGGCCACGGCCTTTGTTGGCGGCAGATGGCAGGTAGTGGACACCACCCCCTCCATCTGGCAGGATCTGGATGAGGCCGGGGCATCCTTCTGGGAGCCTGTCACAGATATCTGGTCCGCCCTTTCATTCCTCTTTGCTAAATGGCAGAGGGAGGGGGGAAGCATGCTCAACAACAGATACAGCATAGCTGCTGTCATTTTGCTGGCGGCCATACTTCTGGTAAAGATCCGTAAGGGGGGAATGCTCATCAAAAAAGTGGCGAAAGAGAAAAAAGGTACTTTTCCCCCCTCATCAGGTGAAGGCTCCCCCTTCTACCTGATCGAGAGCGCCCTTGCAGGCAATGGCGGGACCAGAAAAGAGGGAGAGACCTACCTCAGCTGGCTAAAAAGGCTCGAAAGGGAAGGCGCCCTCCCATTCCCAGCAGGCAGCGTTCAAGCCCTGCTGGCGCTTCACAACCGCTGGCGCTTCGACCCGCAGGGGATATCTGTTATGGAAAAAAGTGAACTGGAAGAGGGGGTGGCTCTGCTCCTTGAGAAGGATAAACAGATCGAAGAGGGCTAATCACAGTTTTTTTCATTTTATAACAGTCATTATTTACTCAACTTATCGGCCAAACAGAGGCGATAAACATGTTAAAGAAAATTACCTTGTCTACCATTCCGAAAAAGGGCCATTAATGTCCGGTTTCCCGGCATCAGCTACAGGGCATTATTTCCCTCACCTTTATCCTGAAGGCGTCGAGGCAACTCTGGATCCAATATGATGATATAAAGAGCGGAAACATCAGACAGAGATGATCACGTATTTTTTATCATGAATACTGAAAGACACAAACCTTATTAGACGGGATTAACGAGATCTTTCCGTAGGTTGGGTTAGAGCAGCGTAACCCAACGATTCGCATCCGGTAAATTTATTTGTGTTGGGTTTCATAAATTCAACCCAACCTGCCAGACTGTAGACTTATAATTAGACCCTCCTTTACATAAATTACTTGGGTAACATTTTATTTGAGGCAATTCGATTGATCACCCTTTCTTGTATTGCACCCCTTCCTTATGGTAAATTATGGTTTTTAAACACAGCTAACCTATAGAGGCGATACAAGCAATGAACGAAGCTGCAATCAAGGGCGGTCTTGGCATAACATCACTTATAAGCAACGCGGGCTTTGTCGTGCAGATAGTCCTCCTAATCCTCTTCGCCCTTTCAGTCGTCTGCTGGGCCATAATTCTATTCAAATGGCTGAGGCTCAGGCAGGCAAGAAAAGAGTCAAATTCATTTATCGACATATTCTGGAACGAAAAGCGCCTTGACCTGGTTGCCGGATCCCTCAGGGATCACGAAACCAGTCCCGTCGCCATAATATTCAGGGCCGGTTATATGGAGCTCATGAAGGCGGCAAAGGGGCACCGCGGCGAAGGCGCCCCCTTTTCGGCGTCGAGGCTCGATATTATAGAGAGGGCGCTCAGGCGAACTGAAAACATGGAGTTTGCCAAACTGGAGAAACATCTCAGCTTTCTTGCAACCACGGGGAGCGCGGCCCCATTCATAGGCCTCTTCGGGACGGTCTGGGGGATAATGAATTCATTCCAGCAGATAGGCGCCATGGGGAGCGCCAGCCTTGCCGTAGTGGCCCCCGGCGTATCGGAGGCGCTCGTTGCAACCGCCATAGGCCTTGCCGCCGCCATACCTGCCGTCATCTTTTACAACATCTTTACGGAAAGGATAAAGAACCTTTCACAGGAGACGGAGAGCATCATACTGGAATTTCTTAACATCGCCGAAAAGGGCCTGAGGAAAGAGAGCGATGAAAGGGACAAATAAACGTTACCAGCAGATATCCGAAATCAACGTAACCCCCCTCGTGGACGTTATGCTGGTGCTCCTCATCATCTTCATGGTTACGGCCCCCATGATGCAGCAGGGGCTGTCCGTGGACCTGCCCTCGGCCAAGGGATCACCCCTGTCGAAGGAAAAGAGGCAGATCATCGTAAGCATTACGAAAGACAAGAAGATCGCCATAGGGAAGGGAGAAAGAACCGGCATAAAGGAGCTGGCCGCGCAGCTTGAAGGGCTAAAGGGTAGAGAGCTGCTCATCAAGGCCGATTCAAGGGTCCCTTACGGCTTTGTCATAGAGGTGATGGCAAAGCTCCAAAGCGCAGGGATAGAAAATGTGGGCCTCATTACAAACCCCGAAGAGGTATAGCAAACCTCACTATAAATAGATGTGACTACCTTAGACGACGACAACAATAACAGACTGATAAGATGGGTGGGCATATCGCTGGCCCTCCATATCCTTATCATAGTCTCACTTTCACTCATCACTTCAAAAAAGCAAGGCGACAAAGTTTTTTACACCCCCTCCTATAAGGTAGATCTTGTGACAGTTTCAGAGTCTGAACCTGTTAAGGCAAAAAAGAGCAAGGTCTCAAGCCCTAAAAAAGAAAAGCCGGTCCCAATAAGCAAAAAAGCCAAGACAGTGGCAAAAGAGAAGGTAAAAACTTCAAAGAAAAAAAGCAAGGCTGTAGAAATAGATCCTTCCAAGGCGATAGAAAGCCTTAGAAATAAACATGCTGACGACAGCGCCATTGAAGAAGCTCTGGCAAGGGCGAGGGCAAGGGTAGATAAAGAAACCGGCGACAACATAAACCTGGATGAAGCATCAGGTAGCCGTCCTAAAAGCGTAAAAAAGGTCCAAAATTCAGACATTGACAAGGAACTGAAGGGATATTACGATAACTTGTGGAACAAGATCAAGGATTCATGGATTCTGCCGGGTCAGGCTGATTTTTCAGGCATGACTGTGGTGGCATCGGTTATAATAGGGAGTGATGGCAGACTGCTTGACCTGTCAATCGAGAAGGGTTCAGGCAACGGTTTTTTTGATGCCTCGACCCTTAGGGCCATAAGAAAATCTGCCCCCTTTCCTCCCCTTCCGGTCGGTTATGAAGGCGGGCTGGAAATAGGTTTCAGGTTCGCCCTTGACGGAATCTAACTATCTAGGAACACTCCATCTTATTTTATGCGAATATACATTCTTACATATATGATCATATTTATATTGGCCTCTCCCCTTAATGCAGATGCCAAGGTTTATATAGATATCAACGCCCCCTCTACGCGCAGCTACCCGATCGCCATTGAACTTTCAGGAAACGCCGCAGCTTTGCCCTCTGTAGACTCGGCACTGAGGGAAGACCTCGATTTTAGCGGCCTGTTCAGGCTGGTAAGCGGAAAGGGAGAAACGGGCGATGCGGCATTCTGGCTATCGGTCGGCGCCGAGGCGCTTATAAAGGCGGCGCTAACGGAGCAGGGAGAAGTTCTTATCCTTGAGGCCTATCTATACGATATCGCAAGGGGAAAGACACTGCTTGCTAAAAAATACAGCGGAAGCAGCGCATCGCCAAGCTCTCTTGCCCACCGCCTGGCAAACGATATTATTGAGGCTCTATCGGGAGAAAGAGGGATCTTTGAGACAAAGATCGCCTTTGTCTCAAATGCAGATGGCAATAAAGAGATCTATATGATGGACTTTGACGGCAGAAATGTAAGGAAGGTCACGGCAAATGGATCAATAAATCTCTCACCCCGCTGGTCTCCAGATGGCAGGGAGCTCATGTTTACATCATTCAAGGAAGGAAGCGCGGCCCTCTTTACAAAGGACCTCGCAAGCTATGCTGAGAGAAGGCTGCTTAAAACCCCAAATATGAATATGGGCGGCTCCTGGTCGCCAAATGGAAAGAAAATCGTCTTCACCGTAAGCAATGATGGCGATTCAGACCTATTCCTTGCCGACTATGGCGGCAAAGCGATGCGAAGGCTTACTTCGGGCTGGGGCCTTGATGTCTCTCCGGTCTGGTCGCCAAGTGATAATAAAATCGCCTATGTATCAGACAACAGCGGCAACCCCAATATCTATATCGTCGCGGAATCAGGGAAAAACCCCACGCGCCTCACCTTTGAAGGTAAATACAACACCTCCCCTGCCTGGTCTCCAAGAGGCGACCAGATCGCCTATTCATCCTTGCAAAAAGATGGCTTCAGGATATATATTATGAATTCAGGAGGTTCGGAGACGAAACAGATAAGCTTCGGCCCCGGAAATGACGAAGAGCCGAGCTGGTCGCCCGATGGAAGGTTTCTGGCCTTCAGCTCCACAAAGGATGGCAAAAAGTCTATTTACATAGTCGCCATTGCAAGCGGCAAGTCTATTAAACTGGGAGGCACTACAGGGCAGGATATGAGTCCGGCATGGTCGCCATTTTTACACAATTGAAACGGAGGGATTAATAATGCAGCGAAGGTTTCCTTTAAGAGATAATATAGTATTGTTTTTCGCACTTTTTACCATCTTTAGCGGCTGCGCTGTTAACAGGAAAGTGCCGCCGCCCTCTGCTGAAGAATTAAAGGGGATAAATACCTCCAGCAACGAGATGAACAGGGCAGACGATATCGCACCTTCAGAAGACAACTCCGGCCTCGATAATGCGCAGCCCCTGCCACCTGAAAGAGATACAAATATAACCGAGGAGGCTCTATCTGCCAAGGAGCTATCAATTGAAGATGGAGTTCCGATAGAAGACAAAAAACCGCTTAACCTGGATGACATATACTTTGAATTTGACAGGTCCGACCTCAGCATCTCTGCAAGGAAAAGGCTGGAGGAGATTGCAGGATGGATGGAGTCGGAACAATCCGTGAAGCTTAGAATAGAAGGCCATGCCGATGAGCGTGGAACGTCTGAATATAACCTGGCCCTCGGAGACAGAAGAGCCAATGCCGTTAAAAAATATCTGACGGCGCTCGGCATTGACGGCGGCAGGCTAAAGGCTATAAGTTATGGCGAAGAGATGCCGGCAGATCTGGTACAGACCGAATCGGGATGGGCAAAAAACAGGAGGGTCCATTTTGAACAGAAGTAGGTTCCGCATTAAAGATCTTGCCATACTCTCATTTATTATCTTTTCCTCGGGATGCATCGTCCCGAACAAAGATCTTATTCAACTAAGATCTGACGTTGACGACTTAAAGACGGCAAATGCCAGGCTTATACAGACAGCTGGACTTAAAGATAGCAACGGAAAAAGCAGGATAGACAATATAGAGCGCGAACTTGCCCTAGCCAAAACGGAATTAGGCAAAGAGATCTCATTTCTTAGCCGGGAATCAAACAAAAACAACGCATCCTCACAGGCCAATCTAGACTCGATCAAGTCTGATTTCCAGCTGCTTAGCGGAAGGTTCGAGGAGGTAAGGCATCTATCCGACAAGACGCTAAACTCCAATAAGGCATTTCTCGAAATTACTGAAGGCAGGCTCAGCGCTATTGAAACAAGGCTTTCAAAACTTGAAGAAGATATTGCGGCTCAAAGTGCGATTCTTTCAGGCCTGAAAGGCCAGGATTTAAACCTTAGGGAAGGGAGTGAAAAAAGAGCCGAGCCCACTGCAAAAGATCTCTACAAATCAGCTCTTGACCTCATTCTCTCGGGCAAAACGGAAAAATCGAGGAACCTGTTTAAGCAGTATCTAAGAGACTACCCGAAGGGGGCACTCGCAAACAACGCCCAGTTCTGGATAGGGGAGAGCTACTACAACGAAAAAGAATATGAAAAGGCAATTGTTGAATATGATGATGTCTTAAAGAAATACCCGGCAGGAGGAAAAGTACCGGCCGCTCTGTTAAAACAGGGCATGGCCTTTAGAAAGATGAAGGACTATAAGACAGGCAATGCCATATTAAATAAGCTTATCAAAGAATATCCCGCTTCAGAAGAGGCGCAGACGGCAAAGAAGTTGACTGCCAGGAAGAAGAAGAAATAATATCAATCAGCTTAGCGCAATCTGCTACCTCATGAGGCAAGCGGGATATCTTTAACCCCTGCCAAAATCATCTTCAAGCCTTTCAATATCATCCTCTCCAAAGTAATCGCCCCTTTGCACCTCAATAAAGACCAGCTCACCATCAATAATATTCGCCATCCTGTGAATAACTCCCTGCGGAATATCAATGGATTGTCCGGGTTTAAGCAGAATATCCTTGCCATCCAATGTCACATGGCCTTCGCCTGAAACGATATGCCAGTGCTCAGATCGACTTTTATGCCTCTGCAGACTGAGGCGCTTGCCGGACTTGACGACAATTCGCTTTACTTTATGGTCAGGTTCATCTGCAAGTATCTCATAATACCCCCAGGGACGGCGCCCTTCGGAATTACTCATCTACAACTGCTCCCTAATAGAAAAGATTCTTATGCAATTAAGCGGACTAATTAGTGTAGAACTTGCGGCAGAATGTCTGCCGACCTGGATCTGGAAACAATAGTTAATTATAGTCTGTTTTATGACTTTGTAAATATAATGCGTAATCTCCTGAAAGTTTCCAGTAAATCTCCTCGGTTGTTTCCAGCTAATCTCTTTTATCGTTTCCAGTAAATC
>JAVVFD010000091.1:0-10468 GCA_032250935.1 bacterium | reverse complement strand
GATTCCCCTTACCGGGTCTATAGAGGACTTTCACCTCCAAGAGATTGCGCCCTGCCGGGCGCACATAAAAAAAGGCCTCCCTATGCCGGGAGGCCTCAATATTTTCCTGAAATCTACTCGCCTTAGCAGTCGAAATAGAGGGCAAACTCCTGAGGGCAAGGGGTCATTCTTACCACATCTACCTCATTGGTCATCTTGTAGTCGATCCACGTCTCTATGACATCCTCGGTGAAGACATCCCCCTTTAAGAGGAATTCGTGGTCATCCTTAAGAGCCTGAAGCGCCTCTTCGAGAGAACCGCAAGCCGAAGGTATAGTGGCAAGCTCCTCGGGAGCCAGACCGTATATATTCTTATCGAGCGGCTCGCCGGGATCAATCTTATTCTCGATTCCGTCCAGTCCCGCCATTAGGAGGGCGGAGAATGCGAGGTATCCGTTGCATGAAGGATCGGGGAACCTTGTCTCTATCCTCTTGGCGTTTGCAGAGTTAACGATAGGTATCCTTATCGATGCGGAGCGGTTCCTGCTTGAATAAGCGAGGTTGATAGGCGCCTCATAGCCGGGCACAAGTCTCTTGTATGAGTTGGTGCTCGGGTTGCAGATAGCGTTAAGCGCCCTTGCATGCTTCAGAATTCCGCCTATATAGTAAAGGGCCGTATCGCTCATTCCGGCATACTTGTCGCCTGCAAAGAGGTTCTTGCCATCCTTCCAGATTGACTGGTGGCAGTGCATTCCTGTTCCATTGTCCTTATAGACCGGCTTGGGCATGAAGGTTGCCGTTTTGCCGTTTCTGACCGCAACGTTCTTGACTATATATTTATACCATTTCAGCTGGTCTGCCATCTTTACGAGAGAGTTGAATCTCATCGCCACCTCTCCCTGGCCGGCCGTTGCCACTTCGTGGTGCTGCATCTCTATTCGGAAACCTATCTTCTGCATCTCCATTACCATCTCGTTCCTGATGTCGTTGAGAGAGTCCGTAGGAGCACAGGGGAAATAACCTTCCTTGTGCCTGGCCTTGTATCCAAGGTTTGGCATCTCTTCCCTGCCGGAGTTCCATATAGCCTCATTTGAGTCGATGGAGTAGAAGCCGTGGTCGGGGCCCTGGCTGTATCGTACGTCGTCGAGGATAAAAAATTCAGGCTCGGGGCCGAAATAGGACGTATCACCTATGCCGGAAGACTGAAGATATGCCTCCGCCTTCTGTGCAATATTCCTCGGGTCCCTTGAATAGGCCTCCCTGGTGATTGGATCGAATATATTACAGATGAAGGTAAGAGTAGGTTCCTTGATGAAAGGGTCCATTGTGGCTGTTGACGGATCGGGAAGCACCATCATATCGCTCGCATGTATCGGCTGCCATCCCCTGATGCTGGAGCCGTCAAAACCGAAGCCCTCTTCGAATATATCCTCGTGCAGCTCAGAGACAGGCACTGAAAAGTGCTGCCACGTTCCTATAAAGTCCATAAACCTCAAGTCAACCATTGTCGCGCCATGATCTTTTGCCATCTTTATCGCATTTTTCGGCATTTCTAATCTCCTCTAAATTTTAATTTATTAAACCGCTTAACTCTATGAAGAGTTAAATTGCCTCGTCCCCTGTCTCCCCCGTTCTTATCCTGACAACCTCTTCAACAGGCGATATGAATATCTTGCCGTCTCCGATTCTTCCCGTCTTGGCGGCCGTCTGTATCGCTTCTACCACCTTTGCGACCATATCATCGGATACTATTATCTCAAGCTTAATCTTGGGTAGAAAATCTACAACATACTCAGCGCCCCTGTATAGTTCCGTATGTCCTTTTTGCCTGCCAAACCCCTTGACCTCACTAACGGTGATCCCCTGTATACCTATATCATTAAGCCCCTCTTTTACCTCATCGAGTTTAAAGGGTTTAACTATCGCTTCAACCTTTTTCATACCTTTTAATACCTCCAAATTCTGCTCTCAACTTAAACGGTGAAAATTATCACAAACGGTTCATCAAGTCCAGCTGTTTTTAGGCCGCCTCTATCCTGCTTTCAGGATATGCATCTATACTGTGAACCGCAAGATCGGCCCCTCTGAATTCCTCGTCTTCATTCAATCTTATTCCGAATGCAAGATCAAGTAATTTATAAACGACTACCCCCGAAAGCACGGCATACATGGCGGCTGCGGCAGCGCCTGCAAGCTGTGAAATAAAGGTCACCCCTCCAAGTCCTCCCAGTGTCTTATAGCCGAAGATGCCCGTTGCTATCCCACCCCATGAACCGACTAAACCATGGAGAGGCCATACTCCAAGAACATCATCGATCTTTAACTTTTCCGTCTCCCAGATAAAGCCTTTAACAAAAATAAGCGCCCCTACTGCCCCTATGACAAGTGCGGAAAGGGGATGGACAATGTCGGAGCTTGCGCAGATAGCAACAAGACCTGCAAGGGCCCCGTTATGGACAAATCCGGGGTCCCTTCCAGTGGTGAAAAGAGCGGCCAGCACCCCTCCGCACATCGCCATGAGTGAATTGACGGCAACGAGGCCCGATATCCCGGCCAGGTTCTGCGCGCTCATCACATTGAATCCAAACCATCCTACAGCCAATATCCAGCTACCAAGGGCCATGAAGGGGATGTTACTGACAGGTATGGCCCTGCTCCCCCTCTTGCTGTACCTTCCAAGCCTTGGCCCAAGTATAAAAATCGCCGCAACCGCTATCCAGCCGCCAAGGGAGTGGACTACAACGGAGCCTGCAAAATCATGAAATGGCGCAGATCCTATGGATTCTACCACTCCCTGAAAGTAGTCAGAGTACCGGCCCCAGATGAGCGATTCAAATACAGGGTAAATAAGCCCGGCAAAGAGAGCCCCTGCAGCCAGCTGAGTCCAGAACTTGGCCCTTTCTGCAATCCCTCCAGAGATAATTGCCGGAATACAGGCTGCAAAGCAAAGGAGAAAGAAGAACCTCACAAGCTGATATCCCTGGTCTCCCGCCATCAAAGCCTCGGCAGGCTTTATGAAGCATATGCCGTATGCAATGGGATAGCCCACAAGGAAATATAGAACCGTTGAAACGGACCAGTCGGAAAGTATCTTCACCAGCGCATTAACCTGGTTTTTCCTCCTTACGGTGCCGACCTCAAGGAATGCAAAACCGGCATGCATGGCGAAGACCATGACGGCGCCGAGCATGAGAAACAGTACATCCCCACTTTGAATTAGACTTTCGATATTTTTTTCCAAATAAAATCCCTCCAGCAGGTTAAACTCAAAACATCGCAACAGCCTACAGCAATATATGAGCCAAACCAGAAAAAAATATTTTCCTTTAATTATCATCAAGTTATAACTTCGCTACCTTTATGGAGAAATGCTCAATATGCAGGCAACTTCTCAGAAATAACAATGTCGCAACAAAATAACCCCATAATATCAACAGCATATAACATATGCCTCTTTTACAGGCGCTGCACAAAAAAGAGGCAGTCAAGAGATAGAGGCCATGCCTGTCAGGGCGTGGCCTTGCTTTTACTTCTTCTTTGGCTGGCAAATAAAAGAAGAATTGATGAAACAAAGCCGGTTCTCCCCCATAAGACCGGGGTTTAAAGCTTAAAATAAAACCGAAGGCACCTCATAAATCAGGACAAGACGCAAATATCCAGACCAGGTCAAATCAACAGATTGACTTATACCGTCCCATTCCATTATAGTTTCACAATCAAATTGTCAATCAACATCAGGAGAGCCTAATGTCAATAAATCATGGCGCCTCTATTTTACTTCTTGCGACCATCCTTTTAATGCCGGCGCATCTCATTGCAGCGGAAAACAAGGGTGGACCCACACCTTCACAGCTTGTTCTCGGAGACGTCGGAAGGGGTTCGCTCTCGCCCCGGTCTGAATTCACCGCTACCATATACTACACGGAGGTATCCAATGGTAGAAAAGGTGCATCCCTTGACAGCGCCAAGGGATGCAGTCATAAGCAACATGGGCAAGACAGTAGTTTTTACCGCTCAAGATTCAAAGGCGGTGCCGGTGTCGGTAACAGGCTAGAGCGGCATGGACGCCGGCGTCGCAGCCAGGGGCCTCACGGAAGGCATGAAGGTTGTCGTCAAAGGAAACGAGAGGATCAGGGACGGTCAGGATCTTTCCGTGGCGGACAAGAAGAAATAGAAAGTCGCTCAAATAAAGATTTATCTCCGCCTCATGAAATTTTACTGTATAGTTTCTATCTAATAGAAAAAACAACTATAGGAGAATCAACACGATGACTGCAATATTACTTATATCAGCTCTAATGGGTGCGACGATTTTGCTTTTTCTCGGTTTAAAGAAGAAGCAGGCGGTCCTTTTAGTCAGGGAAAACAAGAGAAGAAGATAGCAAGCATTTTTCATAGCTGAGGTTATAACTTAATGGCTTTTTTAGTTTTCGGCATTATCCTGTTTGTCGCCATCCATCTGCTGCCCACCTTTTCCAGGCAAAGAAAGCTCCTCATAAACCGATTGGGGCACATACCCTATCTGGCACTTTTCTCCGCCATATCCTTAATTGCATTCCTGCTAATCATATACGGCTACAAAGAAGCTGAACGTACAATACTTTGGAGCCCCTTTGCCTTTGGTCGAACTCTGTCTCTAGCCGTTATGCCGATCGCCTTCATTCTCGTTGCAGCGGCTTATCTAAAGACCCATATGCGGGCAAGACTAAAGCACCCCATGCTTATCGGCACGGTATTATGGGCCATAGTCCACTTGACGACAAATGGCAGCATCCCCTCTGCCATACTCTTTGGCAGCTTTTTACTCTACGCAATTGCCGATATTATCATGGCAAAACCCCGTCCAACCCTCATCCCATCGGGTGCCCCTTCAGTCATTCACGACGTAATTGCAGTTGCCGGCGGACTCATACTTTATGCCGCCCTGCTTTACGGTCACGGAATACTATTTGGCGTAAACATATTGACAACTGTTTAATTTGAAGCGGGTTAAAACAGGCGAGTTAATTGCTTGAATACCTTTTTCATTTCTGCCAAGGCGGGGTAGATTGGACCGGCACAATAGAAACCTGTGCCTCCTTATGACATACGGCACAGTTGGTTAGAAGACGCCCGTAGACAAGGGCCCTATCATGCAGGTTCCTTTAAACGGCTCACCCTCGTCCTCGAAAAGACGGCTCTTTGCCAAAGCTTCCGCCCCCCTCGGCCAGGCCTGCACCAGGGGACCAGTAACTCCCTCCCATAAACGCTCCGTTGTCCACTGGTGGATACGCATGGCGGTTTCAATACCTGAGATTCCTGTCGCCGCGACGGCTGCGCATCTTTTCCAGATCGCCCTGAATCAATGCGCCCTGAATCAATGCGCCCTGAATCAATGCGCCCTGAATCAATGCGCCCTGAATCAATCCATCGTGGCTTAATATGGCCGCTTCGTAGCGCCCCTCCATCACGGCAACCATCTCAGCCTCTGTTTGCTTTTTAGTGCCGTTCAGATAGACCGGGTTAATCCCAGGTCTCCATTTTTATCGAAATTATCTATTGGTCATATTTCATGCGTTTATATACAATTCAAAACATAAGATAAACCTGAAGGAGAAAAATATGCAGAAAAGCACAATCAATATATTATGCACCTTGCTGTTTACAATATCTGCTGCGGCAAATGCATACGCGGGAAAAGTGATCACCATGATGGGTGATCCTTGCAGCCTACCGCTTGCCGAGAAACTTGTGGCGGCCTATTCAGCCAAAGACAAGACATTCAAGGTTGAGGTTGCTACAGTGGGCTGCATGATGGGCGTATACAGGGCGGCAAACAACGAGGCTGACATCGGGGTGAGCACCCAGAACGGCCTTGACAGCAACCTGCCGAGAGGCGCAAGCAATACGGTCATCGCCAAGGCCCCCATAGTCCTCGTGGTCAACAGGGAAAACCGGGTGAATAATCTTACATACAAGCAGCTTCAGGATATATACGACGGGAAGATAAGAAACTGGAAAGAGGTGGGAGGCGACGATGTAGAGATAGAGAACGTAATGCTTGAGCCCTGCGTCAGGTACACCATGTCGAAAAAGGTTATCAGCTACGACAAGGAGATCTCGAAGCTAAGCCCCGGAAAGAAGGTAAACCCCGTTACGCACACTAACGTCATGGTCGAGCAAAGCATAGGGGCCATAGGGCAGCAGCTCTACGGATACGAGACGCCTGACGTCAAAATACTTTCTATAGACGGCATACTTCCCGGCGAAGAAACAGTGCCGGACAAGTACACCTTTTTTGAAGAATATAACGTAGTGACAAAAAAGAACCCTTCCGCTTCTATAAAAAAGTTTATCGAATTTGCTAGGTCCGATGAAGGAAAAAAGATCATCAGATCGATGAAGCACATTCCTGTTAACTGAGGAAGACAGGCATTCTGCACTGCCACTGCCGCTGCCAAAAAAAATCTCCACATTTTCTTGCAACTTGCATATGTTCAATTATACTTATCATAGATCAGGTTTGATGATAACTATAAATAGAAATATTCGGAGGAAGATATGACACTGACAGAAGTAAAAAAAATGGCAAAGAATGTCGGGGTAAAGGCGGGGACAATGAAAAAGGATGAGCTCATCCATGCCATACAGCTGGCCGAAGGGAACTTCGACTGCTTCGGCAAGGCTGAAGGGAGCTGTGACCAGGAGGCCTGTTCTTTCAGGAGCGATTGCCTCAAATAGTCATATATGAAACATAACTCTTATGCTGCCCTTCCTTCCCGGGGGGCAGCTTTTTTATTATGCCTATAATCAGATAAGGTAGTCGCCGCAATCGACATATTCCTTGATGGCGGCAGCCCCTTTTTCATCTATAGAGGTCAGCCTGACGCCAAACCCGGGACCTATATTCAAGGGTATATGCTCCCGCTCCTCAGTATTCCAGACGACCTCTCCTTCAAGTTCAACCTGTTTTGCGATATGCATTATATCGAATATGATTTTTAAGTGAGAACCGTTATCAAGAATCATCTCTCCTTTTATGTACAGCCCCCCCTCACTGATTGAAAAAATGATCCCCGAATATTCTTCATTGTCACAATAATAGGTGGCGGGAACGCATATGGGAGCCCTTTTATGCTCCCTTAGAGGAAGGTCGAGATATTTCTTGACCTTCCCCAAAAGCTTTATCTTATCTACAGGTTTTGTGACGTAATCATCGCACCCTGCTTCATGACATCTTTCAATATTCTCGCCCTGCCCGGCAGCTGTAACCATGATGACAGGGAGATCCTTCGTGGCAAAATTCGACTTTATTTTCCTGCAACACTCCGCGCCATCCATTCCCGCCATATAAAGGTCCATGAGGACCAGATCCGGGGGATTGTTTTTTATAATTTCAAGCGCTTCATCCCCATTTTTTGCAGTCCATATCACAGATCCGGTCCTTTCCAGAAGGGACTTCATTATGACAATAAAAAATTGAGAGTCCTCAACAATAAGTATCCGCTTATTCATATTACTCCTTCCTTAATAAAGAGGTAAGTTGACAATTTTTTTATAATTAACATTACATTTCATTAAAACTCAAAACAAGACTCATTTTCAATAACCTTTGACGGGTATTTCATGTGTAGAAGAAAGTCATCGGGTGGATTTCCATTTTTCTTGACAATCAGCTTTGCCAGCAACTAATCTTAGCGATTGAAAGTTTGAGAGGCGAACAGTGCCCTACCATTGACCTGGCATTAAGGCAAAGCAGTTTTGGGGATGAGGCGACGCCATCTGGAAAGACAGGAGACGATGATGAAACAAGAGGTGAAATATCGGCCGCATGGAAACTCTTTTCCCCGATTAAAAATCGGTATGACGTCGAATCGGAGAGGGCCGAACTCAACTCCATCGAAGAGGCTATAGCGGAACTGGAGAAAGATATTCGTTTTCAATTGAAGCGCGCCGTCAAGGAGCACCGTTTGGCAATGGGCAAACTCCTGGTTGCCGAAAAGGGCATCGCGCAGGCAAAAGAGAACTGCCGCATAACGGAAAACCAGTTGCGTCAGCAGCTCGCCACGACGACGGATATCCTCGATGCAGGGACGGCTCTTTCCCGTGCAAAAAACGACTATAAAAACGCGCGATACGACCTTCAGGCGGCTATCGCCAGGATAGAAATAATGACGGAAGGCTTCTCCATTTAGCCTTCACGGCCCAGACTGCCTGAAACATAAACCCTACCCTACTATTCCAATTTACTTTAGACGCCCCTCTATGTTAGTCTATAGAGCTTTAAAGCTCTTAAAAACTAATGGAGATCTGGACCTTTCCATAGAAGAATGGTCCCCTTGGAGTTATTTGACATGCCCTTAAAAGAAGAATTTGAAGTACAAGGAAACTGGCTTTTCAGATGGAGAAGTTATCTCCCTCTATTTCTCATAGTCCTGTTAGTGCCTGAAATGATGAATTATGAATATCCATGTAAGCGTGAAGGGATGCATCTAATCTGGGTTGTATTCAGTCTCTTGGTCTCTCTATTCGGTCTGATCGTCAGAGTATTCACCATCGGACACACACCTAAAAACACCTCGGGAAGAAACACGGGAGAACAAAAAGCAAGCACAGTTAACAACACAGGCATTTATTCAACTGTGCGCCACCCTCTTTATGTGGGAAACTACTTCATGTGGCTGGGCATCATCCTATACGTACATTCCGGCTGGACTGCACTTTGCTTTACACTGATTTACTGGATCTACTATGAGCGAATCATGTATGCAGAAGAGGAATTTCTTCGTAAGAAGTTTGGAGAGCAGTATGAGACATGGGCTGAAAAAACTCCCGCATTCATCCCTAGCTTTAAAAACTGGCAGCGGCCTTCACTACCCTTCTCCCTGAGAAATGTCCTGAAGAGAGAATATTCCGGTTTCTTTGCCGTCATATTTTCATTCACCCTCCTTGAAATTACAAAAAACTACGTCCTTGATGGCAGGCTTTGGCTCAGCACGGGATGGCTTATTTTCTTCGGTATTGGATTTATTATCTACCTGACTCTTAGAACACTTAAGAGAAGCACAAAACTGCTTCATGTCGATGGGCGCTGAGAGGACTTTCTTAAGATATTTTAAGTAGTTTCCAGATCAGGCATTGGAGATCTGTTTTAAATATTGACGGGCCTGCGCTTTACTGGAAACAAGGCCGTCAATCTCGGCATCGGCAAGAAGGGCAAGATACCTACCCACCTCTACCCCCTCTTTTGAACCTGTAATTTCCATCACCTCATTTCCGTTTAGAAATGGCTCATTAGGGATTGCGGGGCGATCAATCCAAAGCCTTAGCATGAAACTTACAAGCCCTTCAACATCGGTATAATCCAGGTCCCTTGCATCTCTCGTTGCCCAGGTATCGGCCAAGGCAAGGAGAAGTACTTCAGGCAGTTCATCGCCACAATCCCTTATAAACCGATTCGAGGCCTTTGTCGATATCTTCTCAAGCTTAGAAAGATGCAGGATTCTCATATGTTGTCTGGTTATATTAACAAGGATACTCCTTGCAGCCCTTCCGATCTTTAAGTCTGCCGCAATCTTACTATTTAATTTTGCGCCCGCCTCCTCATGGCTGTGAAATGTGACTTTCTCACCACGTATTTCAAGAGTAGAGGGCTTGCCCGAATCATGCAACAATGAGGCAAATTTGAGCATAGCTCTTCTGTCTATTCCGTATTCAATTTCCTGCCCCAGATGAGAGACCAACTGTTTATTATATAAGGAGAAAAGGCTATCCTTTTCACCTAATATTGTCTCCACATATTCCAATGTTTTCAATGAGTGTTTCAAAAGAGCAAAGCGGTGCCACTCCCCCTGTTCAACCTCCTCCCAGGAAGATATATCAGGAATTATCTCCGACAGAACGCCTGTTTCCGCCATAGAGTTGACTTGCATATATGAACTTTCAGCGGCAAGCATCTTGAAAAACTCAGTCCTTACCCTCTCTCTGGCGACGGCACTCAGTTTCCCCCTCTTTTCTCTTGCAAGCGATAAAAATTCGCTATCAGGTATTATTGAAAAAGCGGCGGCAAACCTGAACCCTCGAAGAATTCTGAGTGGATCTTCATCTATGGCGGTCCCGGATATAAGCTTCAATTTGCCCGACAGCAGGTCTTGCCTGCCATTAAAAGGATCTAAAATTCCAGGACTTTCATCTTCAAAGAGTTTCCTTAAAGAAAGGGCCATTGCGTTTATAGTGAAATCCCTCTTTTTCAGGTCTTTCTCTATAGTCTCATCCTTAAATGGGCTGAAATCTATTTCCACCAGATTATCATTTTCCTTAAAGGCAACCCTGAAACATGCCTTATCCCCACGGCCAAGTTCAAAGGCGCTCCCATTAAGCTCCGCAGCAAGAGCGAAGGCAATCTCTTTAGCCCTCTCTTTTACGGCAAAGTCATAATCTGAAGCTCTTCCGGATACAATTAAATCCCGCAACCCGCCACCTACAAGGTAGGTTTCTATGTTCATCTCCC
>JAVVFD010000090.1:0-10541 GCA_032250935.1 bacterium | reverse complement strand
AGGTATGAGATTTATATGAAACGCGTTCCGGGGCTGCTGCCCCTGCCGTGGCGCTACTTAAGGAAGGAAGAGGCTCGTAAAATTATGGGCGTGTAAATGGGTGAGGGGAGCTGAAATAAGTCAGGCGCTTAGCCCACCATGAGAAGTCTGCCTGCCATAAATTTTAACCGCTCATAAAAGAGGGCGGCATGCCTCTTCCCCGTAAGGTATAGACCCAGGAAAAAAAGCAGGTAGGAAAACCCGTAAACCAGGGGGCCTCCGTATGTAAAAATGGCAGGCTCGTCTATGTAGAGGGAAATGGACGCCATGGCGCTCACGGCTGGCCATCCTGTGATATAGCTGATGATGACGAGCAGGATGCCGAGGAAGACCCTTAAGCTGTTCGGCTCTATCTCTTTGGCCTCCGAGCTCTCTCCCGGCAGGCAGCTCTCCTTGTCTTCTCTGCAACCGGTGACATTTATTTTAATATCCAAATGAGCTTTCCTTTAAATATATCTAAATTAGACCTGCCCTTCCAGCCTTTAAAAAAATCATAGCTGCGTCCTAACTCTCAATAGCGGGCAGGGTCGAACTTCGTGGAGGAACCGTTATACCTTAACTACCCGATTTTTTCCACCTCAATGGAGTTTGTGCTTCCGGGGACGCCTATGGGGATGCCCGAGACAAGTATGGCGATATCCCCATCTTCGATAAAACCTGATTTTTTGGCGATATCGCGGGCAGAAGCCCGCATCTGCTCAACATCGTTAGGTTTTGGTATCTGAAAAGGACAGACGCCCCAGACCATAAGAAGTTGTCTCACAACTTTTTCATCATGAGAGCACGCAATAATCGGCATCTGCGGCCGGTTTCTGGCTATCCTGCATGCGCTCGCCCCGGTAGATGTAACTGTGATTATGGCTGCCGCTTCCAGCTGGTCGGCAACAAGGCAGGCCGCTGCCGCTGTGGCCCGTGATATGGATTTTTTACTCTTTGACATTTTAAGCTTCATTTCGCCGACGGTTTCAGCCTTGACGGCAAGCTTGTGCATCGTCTCAACAGTCAGCTCAGGGTAGCTACCCACGGCCGTCTCTCCCGACAGCATAATGGCATCGGTGCCGTCCATGATGGCATTTGCTACATCGGTCGCCTCGGCCCTCGTGGGGTAGGCGTTCCAGGTCATAGAGTCAAGCATCTGCGTAGCCGTTATGACGGGGATCCCCCTTGCATTGGAAACGGATATGATTTTTTTCTGGGCCAGCGGTACATCGGCTATAGGGATCTCAACGCCGAGGTCTCCCCTTGCCACCATTATCCCGTCACACTCCATAACGATATTGTCCAGGTCATCGACGGCCTGCTGCGTTTCTATCTTGGCAACTATCTTTATCCATTCCCCTTTGTGCATATTCATAAATCTTCTCATCTCTTTAAGATCGTAGGCGCTCCTTACGAAAGAAGCTGCTATGAAATCTATGTTCTGCTTGATGAGAAAACGGATATCCTCGTAATCCTTCTCCATGAGGAAGGGTAGGGAAAGGGTGGCTGCGGGAAAGTTGACCCCCTTTCTTTCACCGAGTTTCCCGCCCCTTTGCACCTTGCAGCAGACGTCATGTCCCTTTATGGATTCAACGACGAGTGTTATCGCTCCGTCGGACATATAGACCAGCTGGCCCGGGTTTACATCCCTATATAGAGGCTCGTGCGTTATATGGATCCTTCCATCATCGCCATAAGACTCATCGGGCGTCAGGCAGAGACTGTCACCTGAATTCAGGCGGATCTCTCCGTCTTTAAGGCTTCCCGTTCTTATCTCGGGCCCCTTAAGGTCTCCAAGGATGCATATAGGCCTATTCAGGGTTTTTTCCACCTCCCGTATGACGGCGATATTTTTCGCGTGTGATTCATGGTCGCCATGCGAAAGATTCAGCCTCACAACGTCCACCCCCGCCTTTATAAGCGGAAGCAGTGTGTCATGGCTGTCGCAGGCAGGCCCCATGGTGGCGATTATTTTTGTTTTCCTCGGTTTTTCCCTTAGCATTATTGTTTCTCCATTTAGTCTCGGGTAATCAATCAGTAAATCAGATATTTTAAATACAGTCAATTAGAAAGCTTCTCCGTACGAATTTCGTTGCCTTCAAAAATGGCCTGAAGTAGAATTCCAAAGATGGATATAGCAACATTTTTTGACATATCCCCACTGGAATGGATAGATATTGCTGTCGTCCTGTTCTGCGGCGGCATTATAGGCTTCGAGCGGCAATTTCTCGGCAAGCCCGCCGGAATACGTACCAGCATACTGATCTGCATGGGGACCTACTGCTTTGTCAAGATCGGCTCCGCCATTACAGGCGGCGCTGCCGATCCGGGGCGCGTTCTCTCCCAGGTCATTACGGGCATCGGCTTTCTTGGCGCAGGGGTGATGATGAACAGGGAGGGTATGGTCTTCGGCGTTACCTCTGCCGCCGTAATATGGATATTGGCCGCTATCGGGGTCTCCATTGGTTTCCGGCATCATGGCGCGGCCATATGGGTCTCCATAATGACAGTCATCCTCCTCACCTTTGCAAGGTTGATGGAAAGGCTCTTTCCCCAGCTGCTCTGCGGGGCGCACAAGCCGGTCCCCCGAGATGACCTGCCGAAAGACTTCTAGGGCATATTGCCAACCGGCTTTCCTCCCCGCTATTTTTTAAGGTGAGAAGCACTTTTTTATTTGTCGTATTTTTTTTAAAAATGGTAAAATGAACCCGTCGATTGAAATGGAAAATATGACCCTTCCGGAGAATATAGTACGCTAAAATTCAGTTATAATTTTAATGCCTTGAGGGGCGATATATTCGGCGGCCTCACCGCCGGCGTTGTTGCGCTGCCTCTGGCTCTTGCCTTTGGAGTAGCCAGCGGCGCAGGCCCTGCAGCCGGTCTTTACGGCGCCATAGCGCTCGGGTTTTTTGCAGCCATATTCGGCGGCACGCCCCTCCAGGTCTCCGGTCCTACAGGCCCCATGACGGTCATCACCGCCTCGGCCATAGCCGTCTTTCCCCACCATCCTGAAGCGGTCTTCGCCGTCATTCTCATGGCCGGTTTTTTCGAGATACTCCTCGGCGTGATAAACGCGGGCCAGCTTATCCGCTTCATGCCCTATCCGGTCATATCCGGTTTCATGAGCGGAATCGGCATCATTATCGTTCTCCTCCAGATAGAACCCTTTTTCGGCAGTCCTTCGGCATCATCCCCGCTTATGGCGGTTGCCAATGCTGCTTCGGCGATCTCTGCGGCCAACCCTTGGAGCGTTCTGCTTGCAACCCTGACACTCCTTATCGTCTTCCTCACACCATCAAGGGTATCGCGGGTCATCCCATCCCCTCTCATTGCACTCATCTCCATGACTGTCCTGGCTTGGGGCTTTTCCCTCCCTGTAAAAACTATAGGTGAAATGCCTTCCGGGCTCCCATCCTTTAAAATTCCGGCATTCCCCCTCAGCGACCTAAGGCATATTGCCATGCCGGCCGTTACGCTCGCCCTTCTCGGCGCCATCGACAGCCTCCTCACCTCCCTTGTCGCCGATTCGATGACCAAGGAGAGGCACAACCCGAAGCGGGAACTGATAGGCCAGGGGATCGGGAACATTGCCGCTGCCCTGATCGGCGGAATACCGGGGGCGGGCGCTACAATGAGAACGGTCATAAACATCAAGTCGGGCGGAACAACGCGCTTTTCAGGCGTCGTCCACGCTCTCTTTCTCATCTCCGTCCTTTTCGGGCTGGGGAGCCTGACAAGGCATATTCCCATGGCGGTACTGTCGGGCATACTCATCAAGGTGGGTATCGATATCCTCGACTACCGGTTTCTTAAAATCATCAGGAAGGCACCGAGGTACGACCTCTGCATCATGCTTGCCGTTCTCTCCATGACGGTCCTTATCGACCTCATCGTCGCCGTCGCCGCAGGACTCGTCCTGGCAGCCATATTCGTTACCTGGAGATTGGCCAGCCAGGTGGAGATTCAACTGGCCGACATAGTCCCCGACCGGGAAATACTCGACAGGGAGCAGGCGCTGCAGGACGACACAGATTATAAGATCCGCACCGTGCATATCAGGGGAGCCTTCTTTTTCGGCTCCGCAACCCAGCTCGTCGACAGGATAGACCGTCTTTTAGGCACACGGGTTGTCGTTTTCAACTGCCTTGATGTCCCATTTATGGACATGTCCGCCCTCTTCGCACTGGAGGAAAGCATAGTAAAACTTAACGAAAGCGGCATAGCCTCCTTCATTATTATGGATGAGAAAAAACGAGGTAAACTTTCCAGTCTCGGCATCGACAAGACCCTTGGCGAGGCGCGCATCTTCCTCGACTATAACAGGGCCATTTCGGCGGCGACTGATTTTATCAAGGAAGCAGGGTAGCCGTGTATAGTCCCATGAAAAAACAGCGGCTTATCTTTTGATTACCTGAAGATGGGCGTCCTTCTCGATCTCGACATCCAGGCGCAGCCCGACGACACCACCTGCGGCCCCACCTGCCTCCATGCCCTCTATCTCTATTACGGCGACGAGATGCCGCTAGACCGGGTCATCCATGAGGTGGAATCCCTGAAAGAGGGGGGGACGCTCGCAGTGCTCCTCGCCTGCCACGCATTGAGGCGAGGCTACCGGGCGAAGATATACACCTACAATCTCCATATATTCGACCCCACATGGTTTGATCCGACGGCACCCGACCTGAGGGAGAGACTGGAGAGGCAGAAGGCGCTGAAGGACGACCCGAAACTCCGTTTTGCCACAGACGCCTATATTGAGTACCTCCATATGGGGGGGGAGCTCGCCTTCGAAGACCTGACCCATTCCCTCATCCGGCGGCATCTCATTGCCGGCCATCCCATACTCACCGGCCTTTCCGCCACCTATCTATACAGCTGCGCAAGGGAGAGCCCGGATGACTGTCGGGACGACGATATCGGCGGCTACCCTTCGGGGCACTTCGTCGTTCTCTACGGCTACAATAAGGAGAGGCGGACCGTCATGGTGGCCGACCCCCTTACAAAGGATCAGCACTACTACGAGGTGGAGATCCACCGCCTCGTCAATTCCATTCTCCTCGGCATCGTCACCTACGACGCCAACCTGCTTGTCATCGAACCGCTGCGGAGTAACAAGGGGGATAAATAATGCAGATACTTCTCGTCGTAGACAGGGCCGAAAAATGGCCCTTGGAACCGGAGGGGGTGCGCGTCGTTTCGGCGCGTGATTATATCTCATCTCCGGAATTTATCGAGATGCGGAGGACGCGCGTCTATAACGTCTGCGGCTCCTATTCCTACCAGAGCCTCGGCTACTATGTCTCTCTTCTCGCAGAGGCGAGGGGGCACAAGCCGGTGCCCGATATCTCCACCATACGCGACATGAAGTCCCAGATCATCATACGCTTTATCGGGGAAGACCTGGACCTTAACATTCAAAGATCCCTCTCCCACATAAGGAGCGACAGCTTTATCTTGAGGATATACCTCGGTCGTAACGTGGCGAAGCATTACGACAAGCTCTCGGCAAAACTCTTTTCCATAATCAGGACCCCCTTCTTCAGCGCCCGCTTTGTCTGGCAGAAAAACAAATGGCTATTGAACAGCCTCGCCCCCATAGCGGCGAAGGAGATCCCCGAGGAGCACATACCCTTCATCATGGAGAGGGCGAAGGAATATTTTTCAGGGAAAAGAGTGTCCACTTCGAAAAAGGGAGAGACGCGCTACGACCTCGCCATACTCCATGACCCGAAGGAGAAATACCCGCCCTCGAACGAGCGGGCCATAAAAAAATTCATGAAGGCGGCAAATATCCTCGGTTTCGACGTTAGCCTCATCAGGAAGGAGGACTATGTCCGTCTCGCCGAATTCGACGCCCTCTTCATCAGGACTACAACGGCGGTGAACCACTACACCTACCGTTTTGCCCAAAGGGCTGCCGCCGAGGGGCTTGTGGTGATCGACGACCCCGAATCGATCCTGAAATGCACGAACAAGGTTTTTCTGGCCGAGCTGTTAAGTCGCCACGGCATTCCGGCGCCGAAGACGATGGCGCTGGGCAAGAAAAACATCAAGGAGGTGGCGGCAATGGTAGGGCTTCCATGCATCCTGAAAAAACCGGATAGCTCCTTTTCGGAAGGGGTGATCAAGGTCTCCGACGAGGCGCAGCTGATGCAGGCGGCAAAGGAGATGCTTAAAGAGTCGGAACTGCTAATCGCCCAGAAGTACACCCCTACAGACTTCGACTGGCGCGTCGGCATCATCGACAGGAGGGTGATCTACGTCTGCCGCTATTACATGGTGAAGGGGCACTGGCAGATCATCAGCCACGGGGAAAAACGCTCAGTGGAGGGAGACGCCGATTGCGTGCCGATCGAGTCTGTTCCAGAGAAGGTGATAAAGACTGCGCTCAAGGCGGCCAACCTCATCGGCGACGGCCTCTATGGCGTCGACCTCAAGCAGGTGGGGGAGAAGGTCTACGTCATCGAAGTGAACGACAACCCGAGTATAGAAGCCGGCTGCGAGGATCTGCTCCTTAAGGACAACATCTATCGGGAGATCATGGAGAGCATCCTGAGAAGGGTCGAGGAGAAGAAACGGGGAAAAACAGCGTGACGGAGAGCGTAAGGCCCTACCGCCCCTTCGAGGCGCTCGGCATAGAGATTGAATTCATGATCGCAGACCGCTCCACGCTGAACGTCAGGCCCGTGGGGGACGAGTTGATCCGAAGTTTCAGCGGCGCCTGGAGCAACGAGTTCGAGCGGGGAGAGGCGAGCTGGTGCAACGAACTGGTCATGCACGTGCTGGAACTGAGAACCACCACCGCAGCAGCCACCCCCGCCGCCGTGCTCCCCCTTTTCCGGGGTGAGGTGGAAGCGGTGAGCGGGAAGCTTGCCTCTCTCGGGGCGCGCCTCATGCCGGGGGGCGCCCACCCCTGGATGGATCCGAAGAAAGAGACGAAGCTCTGGCCCCATGAAAACAGGGAGATCTACGAGCAGTACGACGAGATATTCGACTGCCGCCGCCACGGCTGGTCGAATCTGCAATCGCTCCATATCAATCTCCCCTTCCAGACCGACGAGGAGTTCGGACGCCTACACGCCGCCTGCCGGGCGCTCCTCCCGATCATCCCGGCGCTGGCCGCCGCCACCCCGATTCTTGAGCTGAGGCACGAGGGGTTTTTAGACCAGCGGATGGAGGTCTACCGCAGCAACTCGGCGAAGATCCCCTCCATGACGGGAGAAGTGATCCCCGAAGCGCTCTTCAGCGAGGAGGACTACAGGAAAGAGGTCTTTGCCCCCCTCTTCGCCGAACTCGCCCCTTTCGACCCGGACAACATCCTCTCCGGAGAATGGGCCAACGCCCGTGGCGCCATCGCCCGCTTCGACCGCGGCTCCATCGAGATACGCACCATTGACGCCCAGGAATCGGTCATGGCCGACCTCGCCGTCGTCGCCGCCGTCTGGCAGGCCGTCAAGGCTCTTACGATAGGGCCGATCGCCGACTTTATTAAACAGTCGAAATGGGAGATCGCGCCGCTGAAGACGATTCACAACGAGACGGTGCGGCATGGGGGGGACGCCGTCATATCCTCTCCGGAATATATCTCTCTGTTCGGATTGAAAGATAAAAGGCTCTCAGCCATGGAGCTCTGGATGGGGCTGCTTGAGGGGCTGAAAGGGGACTTCGCCGTGGAGGAGGAATTTATGAAACCGCTCCGCTTCATCACTTGCAAGGGGTGCCTCGCCGCGCGCATCCTCAAGGTCTCGGGCAGATCCCCTAAGAAGGGGCTCATGGAGGAGATCCTTTCCGAGATGTGCCGCTGCCTCGATGAAGACCGCCTTTTCGAGGGATAAGGCGTGATCATCGTTACATGCGAACACGCCGTCAACAGCGTGCCCCGGGAATATGCCTCCCTCTTCAAGGGGAGCTCCGAACTCTTAAACAGTCACTACGGCTTTGACGCAGGCGCAGAGGGACTGGCAGTCACCCTTTCCACCTTTCTCAATGCCCCCCTCTATAAGGGGAGCGTGTCCCGCCTCCTCATCGACCTGAACCGTTCGTCGGGCAACACAAAGAGCCTCTTTTCAAGATTCACCGGCAGGCTCCCTTCAGCAAAGCGTGAGGAGATCTTGGTCAGCTGGTATAGACCTTTCAGGCAAAAGGTTGAGGCCGCCGTCAGGGAGTCCGTGGAGCGGGGAGAAAGGGTCCTGCACATCTCGGTGCATACCTTTACTCCGGTCATGAAGGGGAAGGAAAGGAGGTGCCACCTGGGTATTCTTTACGACAGTGCAAGGAGCGCCGAGAGGGGTTTTTCAGTGGAGCTTAAGAAGGAAATAGTTTCAGCAGGCAGCGGTTTAATAGTGCGCCTCAACTATCCCTATCGCGGCAAGGCCGATGGGCATACCGCACATATGAGGCGCCTCTTTCCCCAGGAGTCTTATTTAGGCATAGAAATCGAGGCGAACCAGGACGTTTTTTATGCAGGTAAGGAGCGGTGGGAAAGGCTCAAGGAGGCGCTTTCCAGGGCCCTTTCCGTCACCTCCGGCCGTCCCGGTCGGGATTTGCATGGAACGGGTGACAGCGGAAGTTCGCAATAGATATAATCCTCTCCCGTGCCGAACCAGTCTTCGAAGAGGGCCACTTCATCGCCCCCCATGTTTTTGAAATTCTTCAATGAACCGTTGTTCCTGAAGTGTCCACCCACCCTGCTGAAACCGGAGCGCGCGGTTTTTTTAATAAAAAAGTCCAGGAGTTCCCTGCCGTAGCCCTTCGCCCGGAACTCCGGCATTGTTACAATGTTGTAGAGGTAGATAAGGCCTTTAGTGTCCGTCGCTACTTCGTCCATTCTCAGCGCCTCATGGAACTCCCCCGAGGGTGAGAATCCGATAACATTTCCCACATAGGCCGAATCAAGCCTGGCTATGAGGCCGATGGCCCCGTGCTGTTTCAGGGCATTCAGATAATTTTCAGAGGTCTCTCTTATCTCTTCGGGGAATATCTCTTCCGACGACATAATATCTACTTCATGAAGATGGAAGTTTTCAGAGGTGAATTCCATATATTCAAGCTTCATCGTCACTCCTTAAGGCTACAACAGCCGGATCATAATAACATTGCAGGATGGAATCCATCTTCTCCCTGCCGCTTGCGATGACCTGCCCCTTTTTTAAATATTCAGGCCTTATGAAAGCTGATAAAGGCTGGGGCACATCATTGAAAAAAGCGAAGGCATCCTCAAGTTGGGCGTCCCAGCTTTCGTGATAGCGGAGTATGTCATCGGGCATGACCCTCATCCTCTCGCAGTCGGCTTCGGGGAGGCAGTCGAAAGGTTCGATGATATTGAAAAAGCCGTAGTCATTGGTGATTTGCTCTCCAGCCGTTATGTCCCTCACGGCGAGCTCGAAGCGGTAGGGGGTGGTGATGCAGGTGGGAAAGAAACTGTGGTTGATGTAGCGCGTATTGTCCCAGCAGAAAACCCACTGTCCCCTGTTGTTTCTGAAACAGTATCTCTCAAGTATCTCCTGGTAAGGGAGGGACATGCGCCTCACCTCCTCCTCATAAAAGAGCCTGTCGAAATTGTCGAGCGCCCAGACGACACTCCCCTTTTTTATGTCCTGCGATGCAAAAAGGCCGTATCCTATCTCGTCGTTTATAAACTTTACTACCGTATGGGGGTGGATCATTCCTTACCTTCACTCACCGGCATTAAGGCCTGAAAAAGGCCCCTCATATAAGGGGCCGGAATGGTTCGTATTATACACCATTTTATGAAAATGAAATATAAATTTAAGGGGGCTTCTCACTCCTTTTCTCCCGACGACTGAAGTAGTCTTCTCCTTGCCCATTAGATGCAAGCCTGCAAGCCCATGATTCTTCACCCGATCCCTTTGCCAGGGATTTTTATTTTTAATTTATTAAACTAGTCAGAGATTTTACCCAACAGATCCGACATCTGTGTAAATATCTGAGTTGTTTCAGGAAAAAAGTTTGCCCATTCAGGAATTATGATGTAATGTTTAGCTTTCTATGTCTCCAATCGGGGAATTATGAAATATAAAAGGGAAGCGAAAGAATTTGAAAGCCCGAAGCAGCTATTAGCTGTGGCGGGCTTTTTTGTTTTAAACCGGGACTAGCTTTTAAAAAGTCGCTGACCTTAGTTGCTTGAAAAATATCCACATAAAAAATATTATGAAACTTGACATTAGAAATGTGATACTATATATAGTGCTAGGAGGGAACTTTGTCTAAGCGCGAAAAACTGCTCAAAAAGTGGCTCAGCAATCCTCCGACTGAAGTTAAAAAAAATGAAGTTCTTGCCGTACTAGACTATTACTTTTCTGGTAAATATGAAAACAAACCCGGATCACACATTGTTATTACAGATGATCGCCTTAAGGATGATCCGAGGTGTGGACCTATGTGTGACTTCACTGTCCCAATAAAAGGCGGGCAGAAAGTAAAAGGTTTTGTAACTATTCAGCGAAAAAAATGAAAGAAATCTCTTGACACGGTTTTTTCGATAAAAAGCTTTTTTTCATGGG
>JAVVFD010000008.1:33234-44773 GCA_032250935.1 bacterium | reverse complement strand
ATACATAACGCCGCATTTGTAAACGATCTTCCCGCCGGGTCTCCCGTATTGGGGACTGAGCAATCAGAAGAAAATAGCTGAGAGGCTCCATTGTCGCTGTTTTGAGACCAACGGGTTTGACCCAAACTCAATCTTCTGTAAGGGCCTTGAAAAAAGGGTAATACCCCTAAAGCAAGCGTATTACCCGGCCCGAGACAGCAAATGGATGTCTGGTCGCGAGTGATCGTGGACCCAATGACTTGATGAAAAAAGGTTGTGACTGATGTAGCGAGAAAAAAGGGACCATCGGGAAAGGTACTCGAAGGTAGAGGGAAATCTCCGTTTTCCCCTTGACTTTACTTATCATGGATGTCCCCAGTTACCGATCGTCCTGTCGGAGGAATCGGTGACGGATTTTACCCTGTTGCCAGCACCATAGGTGAAGGTGTATGACTCATGTCGGGTGGCTGCCGTTATTATATTCCCCTTGATGTCGTAGCTGTAGGTGATTTTATCCCCCTCCGCATCGGTCCGTGACGCCACCCGGCCCGACGAGTCATAAGCGTAGCTGCTTCCGTATCCGAGAGGATCGGCCTCGCTGATCACCCTCCCCCGGTGGTCATAACTGAACTTCGTCGTATTTCCGTTGGCGTCGGGGATGGAGATAAGGTTGTCCCCTTAGATCCTAATTGCCGCTCCTTCGGGGTCTTCTCCTTTCCCTGTAGTATCTCTCTTTCTCCTCTTCCGGCAGGTACTGAAACACCTTGTCTAGGAAGGCCCTCAGTTCGGCAAGGAATGGGTATCTCGGGTTCCAGGTAAAGATCCGCGTACGTCCCTTAGAGGTGGCGACAATAAGACCGGAGTCCTCGAAGCGGGCGAGCTGTTTCTGGACCATGTTGAGGGATATGTTGAAGGTAGCCGCTATGGCCGTTGCATATCCTTCGTCATAGGCGGTAAGGTAAAGGAGGACCTTTTCAGCCGTGGCATTGCCCACTATTTTTTCAAACACTTCATCACCAATAACATAGGTTATATTACCCATGATATAGGTTTTGGAGTTTAGGGTCAATCTTTTTTTTGGTTAGTGTTTGTGGAGAGTGCACTGAACCTTGAACCTCCTGCCCTGACTTTCCCTTCCGGCCAGAACTTCCTTATAAGCTCCGTCCTGAGGCCCGTCTCCTCGGGGCTGAAGTGTTTAGCCAGTATCTGCCAACCCCTGTCCAAGGCATCTTTAAGCGGGATATTGAGGGATATATCCATGAGCCCTGCCTCGAAGGCCTTGCCGTAGGCGAGGAGTTTCCTGTCCCATTTGGTCATCTTAAAACCCATAGCCCTCTTCTCCAGCGTTTCCCTATAGTCTGCGTAGAGATGGATGAGGTCGTCCATTAGGGCGCGGTGGTCCTCCCTCGTCTTTCCGTTTACAAACTGCTTGAGGCGGCTGAGCGAACCGAAGGGCTCTATCCACCCCTTGTCGAGGTAGTACTGCCCCTCGGTGATATACCCCGTGTTGTCCGGCACGGGGTGGGTCACGTCGTTCCCCGGCATGGTGGTGACAGATAGGACCGTCACCGATCCTGCATCCTCGAAATCTACCGCCTTTTCGTAGCGAGCGGCAAGCTGGCTGTAGAGATCACCGGGGTATCCCCTGTTTGACGGGACTTGCTCCATGGTGATGGCGATCTCCTTCAGGGCGTCGCAGAAGCTGGTCATGTCTGTCAGGAGTACGAGCACCCGCTTTCCTTCGAGGGCGAACTTCTCTGCAACAGCAAGGGAAAGATCTGCCACCATGGTGCACTCCACCACCGGGTCCGAGGCGGTGTGGATGAACAGTACGGAGCGTGAGAGGACCCCCTTCTCGCGGAAGGTCTCCCTGAAGTAAAGGTAGTCGTCGTACCTCAGCCCCATGCCGCCCAGCACTATGACGTCTACGCCCGACTGAACGGCTATCCTCGCCGTCAGCTCGTTGTAGGACTCGCCGGGCGTGGTGAATACGGATATCTTCTGTGACTCGACAAGGGAGTTGAAGAGGTCTATCATGGGGATGCCCGTATCGATCATCCTTGACGGCACCGTCCTCACCACGGGATTGACCGAAGGACCTCTGGTCTTGATCATCGATTCCGTGAGTAGGGGTCCGCCGTCGCGCGGCTCCCCCCTCCCGTCGAATATTCGCCCCAAGAGGTTGTCCGAGAAAGATACCTCCATCTCCCTTGCCAGGAAGCGGACCTCGTCGTCTGTGGCGATACCGCTGCTTCCGCTGAATACCTGGAGGTAGACGTTCTCGCCGTCGAGGCGGATCACCTCGGCGAGGGAATCCCCCCCTTTAGATGAGATAAGCGCCAGTTCACCGTTAGCGACATCGGAGGCTTTCACGGTGACTACGTTCCCCGATATCTCGGCTATGCGGCTATATACCCTCTTCACCGTCGCCTCCCTCATCCTCTTCCTCTTCTACTACGGGTGGCCTGGGGCGCTTCCCCCTCCACCTTTTGGAATTCTCCCGCGTCTCGACGAAGGACTCATCTATGTTGAACTCCCACTCCTCCTCTTTACTCCCCTCGCGCATCATGTCGCCTATGGCACCCTCCAGTTTACTGAACTCATCGGATTCCCACCCGGCGAAGTTGAGGTCCAGGAAGAGCTGGCGAAGGCTGAAGAAGAAGGACTTGGCCTCCTCCTTAGCCGACATATCGAGGGACGACTTCATGACCCCGCGGACCAGGTTGTAGAGGTAGACCTGCCGCTCCTCGGGCGTTGCGACATCGATCTCATGGAAGGCGTTCTGCTGGAGGTAGACTCCGTCGAAGAGCTCCCCCTTGAGATAGGTGAGGTAGTCGTCGAGAGAGGTCCCCTCCTCCCCCACCACCTTCATCATCTGCTCGATCTCGTTCCCCTTTCTCAGGAAGGCGAGTATCCACTCCCTCTCCTTGCGGTCGATGATGCCGTCGTAGCGGGACCAGCTCTGCAGCGGATCTATGGCGGGGAAGCGCCTGGCATCGGAGCGCTCCCTCGACAGGCCGTGGAAAGCGCCAGCCACCTTTAGCGTCGCCTGCGTGACCGGCTCCTCGAAAAACCCCCCTGCCGGGCTTATGGTCCCGCCTATGGTGACGGAGCCGTGCCCGCCGTCTTTCAGCCTGACGAGGCCGGCCCTCTCGTAGAAATCGGCTATGACCGATTCGAGGTATGCCGGGAATGCCTCCTCCCCCGGTATCTCCTCAAGCCTCCCCGACCTTTCCCGCATCGCCTGCGCCCAGCGGGAGGTGGAATCGGCCAGGAGGAGGACGTTAAGCCCCATCTGGCGGTAATACTCGGCCATGGTGACGGCAGTGTATACGGAAGACTCCCTCGCCGCAACAGGCATGGAGCTCGTGTTGCAGACTATTATGGTCCTCTCCATGAGGGGGCGCCCCGTATCGCCGTCGAGCAGCTTGGGGAATTCGCGTATCGTCTCAACCACCTCCCCTGCGCGCTCTCCGCATGCCGCTATGACCACCACGTCGACCATGGCGTTCCGGCTCGTTATCTGCTGGAGCACCGTCTTTCCTGCGCCGAAGGGGCCCGGTATACAGTATGTCCCTCCGAGACCGACGGGGAATAGGGTGTCTATGATCCTTATGCGCGTGAGTAGCCTCTCCCTTGCGGCGAGCCTCTCCTCATAGGCCATTATAGGGCGCTTCACGGGCCACCTGAAGGACATGGCGACCTCCCTCTCCTTGCCATCCTCCCCCACAAGGAACGCCATCCGCTCGTCGATGCCGTACTCACCGGCACCTTTAATCTCTGCAACCTCCATCTGGTCTTTAACGTCGAAGGGGACCATGATGAGGTGGTCGAATATCCCCTCCTTCACAGTCCCGAGCGTGTCGCCGCCGCTTAACCTGTCCCCTTTCTTTACTGCAGGGGCGAATGACCATCTGGCCTTGCGTGAGAGGGGCGCTATTATCCTTCCCCCCTCGAGGAAGTTTCCGAAAGAGCCAACCATGCTTTCAAGAGGGTTCTGGAGGCCGTCGAATATGCTCCCCAGGAGTCCCGGCCCGAGCTCGACAGAGAGGAGATCGCCCGTGAACTCGACTCTTCCCCCGACCTTCAGACCCCTCGAATCCTCGAATATCTGCAGGTCGGCAATTTCACCCCTCACCCTCACCACCTCGGCCTTCAGCCTCCCCTCGCCGGAGTGGATGAAGGCGACCTCGCTCTGTCTCACCGTGCCATCGAAGCGGACGGAGACCATATTGCCGTTTATGCCGCTTATCGAGCCTCCCCTAGGCTGCATCGCTCAGCTCCTCATCCTTGCCTGTACCATATGCACCTTTAGCCGCTGTTAAAATAACGGCAACCCTATCCATGCCGGCTTCCGTATCGAAACTTTCACGCCTCTCCATTATCTTCAATTTAAGGCAGTAAAGAGCGAGCCACTCAAGGTTGAAGTATTGACCATGCTCAAGCGCTTCAATCATTCTCCATCTCGCAGACTCGTGCAGCTCATCGGCATCCATTGGAGAAGCGGCGCTGAATATATCCATTGCCAGCTTATGGCTTTCAAGATTGTAATTTAAGGCCTTCGCGCCCGGCTCCGTAAGATCCGGTGATTCATCCCGGCCTTTTGCCTTCGCCCTTAGGCCTGCAAGCTTGCCCCTTAGCTCAATATCCCAGCTCAGCCATTCACCGACGACCTTAAGGGACTTGGCCGCTTTGTTCAGATTGCCCGAGAGGATGCACTGAATAAGATCAACGTCATTTCTATTCAGGCAGGAATTGCAGCGCAAACTGAATTCTGAGATGGATAAAGCCTGAGGCTTTTGAAAAGAAAGGTAGGGAAGAGAGGCGATGAGATAGTAGTAACTATTTCTCACTGTCCTTCTCCTTCTCTAATAGAGCTGCAAGTTCGGGCATCAGATATGACATAAGAAAGGCCGCAATAGCCTCGTCTGAAATATCATAGTGCATATGATCAGCGGCAGCCCCTATCCGGAATCCGCCCTTTATACCGCTGTGAGTTTTTATAGCAACTCCGCCCTTCAATTCCTCTTTGAGTTTCTTTAAAAAGCTGTCTGAAAGGGCCTGCCTGTCTTCCTCATTAAGAATGATTTCAAGGGATGGATTGCTGTCGCGGCTGTACTCTTCAATAAATTTCAAAATAGCTTTCTCAAGTCCGTCTCCGGAAAGCGCCTTAAGGCACTCTCTCTTTGTGATTGAAGCCAGCATATCCTCAGCGGCCCGCCTCACGAGAATGACGGCATCCCTCACAGCAAGATCAAGGGCAACCCTCCCCTGTTCCTCCCTCTCTTTAAGCGCTGTCTCGGCCCTCAAGACAATCCCTTCGGCCTCACTCCTGGCATCAGCTATTATAGATGCGGCATCGGCCTTAGCCCTGGAAATAATTTCATCAGACTGTCTTGCAGCCTCATCTATCCCCTCGGCCTTTATCCTCTTAATCAGCCCGCCAAGACCCGTCTCTTTGACCTGCTTATCATCCATAAATATCCTGATTTTCCTGGGTATTAAAAGTATTAAAAACTTTTAAATCTATACAAGTCGAGTCTACACCTTAGGCAGATGAGAGTCAAATATTGAGTTTGGCTTATAATGGTGAGAAATGTGCAAAGGATATATCTTATGAATCGCAAAGCCTGTCCCACAAAACCGGAGAGACTTTGCTGCTAATTATTCAGCGTTTATTCCCGCCTCGCAAAGCTAATGCTTCCTGTCGATCAAGTTCCCTAAACAAACCTGCCATATATCTTTCTGCCTCCGGCGTATCAGGCAAAGGCGCCCATGACGCAAAATCCTTATCCGTTGAAGGCAGATAAGGCCCGTCCTTCACCTCCAGGAAAACGGTCCCCACCTCAGTTGAAACGACGGTATGCCAGACACCGGGCGGCACTTCAAGGCCGAGCGTTTCTCCGCCTGCTTCAAGCTTGAAGCAGGCAAGCGGCAGGCCATCATCATCGAAGGTAATGACCGCTCCCTTCCCTTTAAGCAGGATGAACAGCTCCATCTTATCTGGATCAAGATGCCTGTGCAGTCTTGTATAGCTGCCGGGCTCAATGGCATTGAGCATCCTTTGCACACCATCCGAAAGTTCATGAAAGTTATGATTCATCCTCAGCCTCGGGGAGGCGGCAGCCTTTTCAGATGTTTTCTCCAGGAGTTTTCTATCTATAACTTTAATCAAATTCCCCTCCGCCAATTTTTTCAGCTACCATAAAAAGATCTTATATCCTTCAGGACGAGTCCGTCAAGTAGGCGAAATCTTTCATTAAAGCAGCAAAACGAGTCGCCACTACATATTGTGGCAGAAGAAAAACAATACCCATCCTGTAGTATATTTTCTCTTTACAAGCACAAATACCTTTGATATCCTTGACCGCAAATCATCAAATACAACTAACGCTATAAATTAAATGAAGATAAAAAAGCTGGAAATTCAGGGCTTCAAGTCTTTCGTAGACAAGGTGGAGATGGCCTTCCCTCGCGGAATCATTACCGTCGTCGGACCTAACGGCTGCGGCAAAAGTAACGTTGTCGATGCTATCAGGTGGGTAATGGGGGAGCAAAGCGCCAAGCACCTTCGTGGAAAACTGATGGAAGACATTATATTTAACGGCAGCGAGCAGAGAAAACCTGTGGGCCTTGCCGAGGTAAGCCTTACCTTTGACAACTCAGACGGCATAGCACCTGCTGAATATGGCGAATTCAACGAAATTACCGTATCTCGAAAGCTCTTCAGATCTGGCGACAGCGAATATTACATAAATAAACTTCCCTGCAGGCTCAAAGATATTACCGAGCTTTTTATGGATACAGGCGTCGGGACCAGGGCCTACTCTATCATAGAGCAGGGAAAGGTCGGGGCCATTGTCACCATGAAGCCCGAAGAGAGAAGGACTCTCATAGAGGAAGCGGCCGGCATAACTAAATACAAATCGAAAAAGACGGCAGCCCTTAAAAAGGTAGAGGCCACACAGCAGAATCTTCTGCGCGTAAAAGATGTAATGAGGGAGGTAAGAAGGCAGATAAACTCCCTTGAAAGACAGGCAAAAAAGGCGCAAAAATATAAAGAGCTAAGGGAAGAGGCCAGAGAGATTGAACTGTCGCTGACGGCCATGAAATACGGCTCCATGCTGGAAACGCTTGCCGAAGAAAAATCGAGGCTAAATGAAATTGTAGATAGCGAATCTACTACTGCCGCATCAATTGCATCTAAAGAAAGCGAGCTTGAAGAAAAAAGGCTTGCCGCCTTGAGGGCCGAGGAAGAGCTCAGGAAAGAGCAGGAGATAGTCCATGAGACATCGAACCGCATAGTTGAATTTGAACAAAAAATAGCCTTTCATGAGAAAGAGATAGAAAGACTTGGCGGCGACGAAACAAGGTATAGCGAAGAGATAACAAGGCTAAAGGCCAGGCTTATCGAACTTGCAGACAGCCTGAAGAGCCTCGACTCGGAACGCGCCGAACTATCAAAGACAGAAGAGGAACAGTCTGAAAAGCTGAAAAGTTCAGAAGAAAACTTCAAGAATGTTTCGCTCGATTTTGAAGAAAAGAAAAAGTGCCTTGAAAAGGCAAGAGGCGAGATGCTTCATATAGTCACGATGAAGTCCAACCTTGGCAATACCATTATCCACCTTAAAGAAAGACTTGAAGACGTCGACAGGCGGCTTTCCCGCAAGGGGGGCGAAAGAGAAAAGGCGCTTGGCGCCCTTTCAGCTGCAAAGGCAAAACTGGCAGAATTTGACTTAAAGCTCGCCGCATTAAGCCAGGAAAAGAGATCCATCGGCGGCTCTACATCATCAGAGCTTGAAAGGCTGGGCGGGCTGAGGCTTCAAGTCGATGCGATGGAAAAAGATCTAAATGAAATGCAGGGACAGATTCACAGGTCGGAATCTAAACTGCACTCGCTAAAGGAGCTTAAAAACAGTTACGAAGGACTCGGCTCGGGTGTTCAATCCATCATGGAAAGACACAGAGAAACTCCGCTCGTTGACGGGATTGCAGGAATAGTAGCCGACTTTATCGATGTTCCCAAAGAATATGAAAAGGCTGCTGGAGCTGTCTTGGAAAATCAACTTGAATATGTTGTAGTCAAAGAGCGCCAAAACGGCATAGACGCAATCTCTTACCTGAAATCAGGCGCCAGGGGAAGGGGAACCTTCATCGCATCCGGAACTGTGGCAAAGACTGCTCAAAATATGCACCTTGCCTCGGCATGGAAGGGTGAGGGCTGCCCCCTTCTGTCAAAGATAGGCGTAAGGGAAGGGTTTAATGATCTATTGGAAAGCCTTATTGCCAACGTTTTGCTGGTAACAGATATTGACGAGGGACTAAAACAGTGGGATGCAGGATTCAGGGGCACAATCGTAACTGTAGATGGAGACCTTATCGAGGCGAGCGGCGCCATAACGGGGGGCAAAGGGGAAGGTGGAAGCATAGACCTCCTTAAAAGAGAAAGAGAGATTAAGGAACTCACCACAGAGCTTGCCGCTCAAAAGAAGGAAATGAAAATCGAATCGGAAAAGAAGGAAGTCTTAAGGCAAAACATTGAAAGAGCCGAGTCGCTGCTCGATGAACTGAAACAGAAGGAATTTGCAAAAGACATGGAGATTGCAAACCTGGAAAAAGACAAGAGCGGAACGGGTCAGGAAATTCAGCGTGAGGATGAAAGGCTGAGAATCATATCTATGGAGGAGGAACAACTCCAAAAGGAGATATCCGAATTCAAGGCAGAAATCGACCTGTCCGCCACAAAGCTTGAGGAGTTTAGAGGGCAGGAGCTTGAAAAAGAAGAGTCCATCAAGTCTATGCAGGAAGAGATCTCGAAATCTGCAGTCAAGGTGGATGAGCTAAGGGATGAGCTCACAAAACTAAGGATTGCAAAAAGCTCATATACGGAGAAACGCTCTGCCATAGATAGAGAGCTGACTTCTCTCTCCGGTTCCAGGGAAGAGACCTTAAGACTGCTTAAAAGAGATGAATCGGCGCTTTTAGATGGTAAGGACAAGGGCGGACAGATAAGCCAGGAGCTCAGAAAAGGGAAACAGATGCTCGAAGTCCTCTTAGGTGATCATGCAAGGCTAAAGGGAAAGTTGAACGAAAAAAAGAACAGCTACGACAGCCTTGCGGCAGATATAAGGGATATGGACGCAAAGCTTAAAGACCTCCACCGCTTCCATGATGAATTCAGTAAACAGACATCAACTCTCAAGGTAAGAGTTGCTGAAAAAGATATAGAACTAAGGCACCTTGCCGAAGGGATACTGGAAAGATATGCGATAGAGCTTGAGACAGAATATGACAAGATCGCCAAGCCGAAAGAGGGGGATGAGAAAATCCTTTCAGACCTTAACTCTCGCATAGAGGCTATTGGAGAGGTGAATCTCATGGCCCTTGAAGAGCACAAAGAAAACGTTGAAAGACTGACCTTTCTTGAAGAGCAGGACAAGGATCTCCTCGAGGCTATAGAATCTCTCAAAAAGACGATAAGCAAAATCAACAGTACGTCGAGAAAGAGATTTAAGGATGCATTCGAAGCGATAAATGAAAAATTCACCGAAATATTTCCGAAACTTTTCAGAGGAGGAAAGGCGAGCCTTCACCTTACCGATGAAAACGACCTGCTGGAGACAGGGGTAGAGATCCTTGCTCAACCTCCCGGCAAAAAGCTCCAGAACCTCAATCTTCTCTCAGGTGGCGAGAAGGCGCTGACAGCGATAACCCTCATATTCTCCATATTCCTTGTTAAACCAAGTCCATTTTGCCTGCTTGACGAGGTGGATGCGCCACTTGATGATGCAAACGTGGGCAGATTCAATGAGCTTATAAAAGAGATGTCAAAAATCTCTCAGGTTGTAATGATAACGCACAACAAAAACTCCATTGAGATAGGAAACACGCTCTATGGCGTGACCATGGAGGACCCGGGAGTATCTAAACTTGTATCTGTACAGCTTAACTGACATATGATATCCTCAATACTGCCGGAATGGTTCAGCCAGGTTTACAAGGAGATTTGAAATGCCCTTTCAACAGATTATGAAAGAACTTGTCGATAGCACCAGCGGCGCCACGGATGCCATATTTGTCGACTGGGAAGGCGAGGCGGTAGATCAATATTCGGTAAATGACGATATTTATCGTATCAAGGTTGTGGGCGCACATAAGGGCGTTATGTTAAAGCTCATCAATGACGCACAAGAAGCCACCGGGAATGATAAGGCAAGCGCTGTCTCTGTCAAAATGAAAGATGCCAGCGTCTTAATGGCCTCAGTCAAAGACGGCTATTATGTGGCGCTCGTACTGGACAATAGCTCCATGATCTGCAAGGCATCCTTTCTAATGAAAAAAGCGGTAGCAGCTCTGGCCCTTGAAATGTGATCCAAAGTCAACTTAAGTGTAGCGGCTTAATAAACACAATCCGGCCCATCCTACAAAGTTCCTCTTAATGGCAGGTAAGTAGCTTTGATACATCTAACGAGAAAAACTGAATTCAGCGCATCACATGTCTGCCGTATTGCCGGCCTTAGCGATGAGGAGAATTTCCGATTATTCGGAAAAAGCAGCTACCCTAACGGACACGGGCACAACTATGTTCTTGAAGTTACGGTAAAAGGCGAGCCCGACCCTAAAACCGGGATGGTAATCAATCTCACCGATCTTGATGTCATAATAAAGAAAAATGCCGCCGACATTCTAGATCATCGTTTTTTAAACATCGATATCCCTCACTTTAAAGAGATTATCCCTACTACCGAAAATATAAGTCTATTCATATGGGACTCCATTAAGGGCTCTCTTAAGGGATGCGCCCTCCATATGGTTCGCCTCTATGAAACGCCCGAACTCTATGTCGAATATTACGGAGAATAGAAAGGTTTACCTGACGAGGGTATACAGCCTGAGCGCTGCCCACCGGCTGGGCTCCCCCTATTTGTCTGATGAGGAAAATGATAAGCTCTATGGCAAATGTGGCAGAAGCTCGGGGCACGGGCATAACTACACTCTGAAGCTCACGCTCTCAGGAACGGCTGACCCCCTGACGGGCATGCTTGCAGATATCAGGGAGATAGATGACGTCGTTAAAAAACATATAATGGAGCCGCTGGACCATAAGAATCTGAATGTTGAGTTAAAAACGCTAAAGGTTCTGACCTCTGAGACACTGCTAGCTGAGCTATGGAGTCGCCTCGCCCCACATATAAAAAACAAAAAAATACACATACTGGAACTTGAAGAGACGAGAAAGAACAATTTTAAATATTACGGCAACTGAATAAGTTTGCATTTAACAATTGCTTTTAACTGGCATTTTGATATCATACCGTCCATATAAACATCTAACTTAAAGGATTTTATTATGCGCAAGTTCATGAAAATCAACAAGAAGATAACTCTATTGTTTTTTATTCTCCTGACACTTTCACTATCCGCTTGCGGAGGGGACCATAAGGAATACCATCATGACGGTTCACTTAAAAGCATTGGAAACTTCCTCTCTAATGGGGAGAAAGATGGCGAGTGGCAAACCTTCTATCGCGGCGGTTCTCCCATGTCTAAGGGTGTCTAT
>JAVVFD010000008.1:0-33224 GCA_032250935.1 bacterium | reverse complement strand
CTACTGGAATAAAGACGGGGATATTGTAGCCACAAAAAACTTCAAAAATGGCGTTGAGATTTCCGGCGCTGAAAAAGAGACGGCTCCAACGGTCACAGAAAAACATGTTGCAGAGCCTGAACCTGAAAATACCCCAAAGGCCGAGCCTGTAACTGAAGATTCCAGCGTTCACAAAGCTGCGGCAGAGCCGGAAACCACTGCCACACATGAGGTTAAGGATACCGGGCCATACGTTGAAAACAGCTCCGGCTTTGCAGCGACCATGGAAGAATGGAAGGCGATGAAGAAAAGAAAGAAACATATGCCTCAAGTTGAGACGGCTACTGAAGAAGCAAAAGTTGCGGAGATAGAACCTGCCCCGGAGCCAGCTCCCGAGCCTGTTCATGTACCTGAACCTGTGGCTGAGCAGATAGTTGAAGCTCCTGAGCCTGTTCAACCCACTTCCGCACAGGAAGTAGAGGCGCAAACTGTTGCTGAGATTATCGAGCCTGCCGAAAGCGAGGTAGAGCCTGTAAAGGAAGAGGCCCCTGCTCCTAAGAAAAAAACTGTAAAGTCAGGCGGGAAGTTCTGGAAAAATTAATTTTTTAAAAAGAACCTGGCTAGGAAAGGAGGAGATTAAACAATCTTCTTCCCCCTCTTATCATTTAAAAATCAAAAGAGTGAATTATGTTTGGAGTTGGAATACCGGAACTTCTCGTAATAATGATTATTGCGCTGATCGTAATAGGGCCTGAAAAACTTCCCGATATTGCGAAGACCCTGGGCAAGGCCTTTTATGAATTCAAGAATGTTATAGACGGCGTAAAGACCTCTATGGAGGAGGAGCAGAAAGAGATAAAAGAAAGTTTGGATTCTCCCGTTAAAACGGCGAGCATTGAAAAAAAAGGGGAGTCCCTCATGCAGGAATACGAAGATGCCATCCTGAATAAATCGAAAGACAAAAAAGTAAATAAAGTCTCTAAATCAAAGGAAGCAGATAAGAACAAAGATATAAAGGAGACCGAGGCTTAAGGGCCGATTATCTTTCCAGCTTTTTTCCCAGATGCCTCTCAACGCTTGCGATCTTCCCCTCTAAACGACCGCTTTTCCCTTTTCTCGCGTCCATCTTGACATTAACAGATATACGGCTGCAATCTTCGCTCATCTTATCGTAGCACTCTTTCAATACCGCCTGCAGTTCATCCCACTCACCCTCAAGAACGGTACCCATGGGGTTTAATTTATAGGGTATGCCGCTTTTGTCTATGATGTCGAGAGAACGGGATACGTATTTGCTGACGCTTTCCCCCTTATCAAGGGGAGTCATACTGAATTCCATAAGAATCATATCAAGCTCCTTTTAAACTAGTCAAACAACTTCCATAGACCGTAACCAGCATTCCTCAAGGTTGCCATAAGAATTCTTCTTTTCTTTGCGGCCAAAGAAAGAGAAGTAAAAAAAAGCCGCCCCAGCCCGGATAAACCGGATAAGCGCCTTCACGAAATCATTTTCTGCCAGAAAAGCATTTCTAAGTTACTAAAATTTGGTCTTCGGCTTCACTCGGCTGCATTTTAAAGGGAAGAAGAGACAAGCCCTTTTAAAAAAATAAAATTATTCCATACTATCCAGTATATTCTTGAAACAGAGCGCCGTCGCCGTATTACCGGAGATCTGTAGTTTCCTGGAGAAAAAAACATTATCGGGATCAACGGTACTCATCAAAAGCCCGACCAAAACGGAAAAATCCCCCTTCATGATGACGTCGGGCGGCTCCTTATGGTGGATCTTCACAGTAATATTATTGTCCTTGATATACAGGTAAAATTTCTGCCCTATATCGGTTGCCTCAAAGAGGAAATAGTTGTCGTCGATCTCTCCAAGCCTCTCCTTGAAACCGGGGTTGTTCTCCAGGACATGGGCAAGGAACAGTCCCAGCCCCGCACCCTGCACCCATGACGGCACGAATCTTAGCGGCTTGCTTACAAGGTCTATTATCTTTTCATTCATGAAGGGGATTTTAACATCAAGTTGAACAGTTGACAACAGCTATGTTCACAGTAGTTTTAAATCCTGCAAAATGTCATTTAAGGTATTGATTGTACTACCAAAACCTGCCGCCTCTATGATATCTTTACTCTCTTAAAACGAAAATAAAGCGAAGGGGATCTACAATATCCCGGCTGCTAAAAACATTATGGGATGGGAAGATGACTGAAAAAAGACATGATGCAATTTACCGTAGCGATTACCTGCCGCCGCCTTTTCTAATCAATGCAGTAGAACTTGATTTCGACCTTGGCGAAGAGTTCACAATAGTCAGATCAACGCTCCATATGAAAAGAAATAGTGCCTTAGACAAGGCCGCCCTTCCGCTTGTGCTCAATGGCCGGGAGCTGACACTGAAATCGGTCCATCTCGATGGCCGCCCCTTGAGTAAGGACGACTACTCGGCAGATGATGAACTCCTGACCATAGATGGTCTGCCGTCCAGCTTCAAGCTTGAGATAGTCACCGAGATCAGGCCGCAGGAAAACAGTTCACTTGAGGGTCTATACAGGTCAAGCGGCATCTTCTGCACCCAGTGCGAGGCTGAAGGATTCAGGAAGATCACCTATTACCCGGACCGTCCCGATGTGATGGCAAAGTTCACCACTACAATAAGGGGAGACAAGGCCAGATATCCGGTGCTCCTTTCAAACGGCAACCATGTAGGGTCGGGAGACCTTGAGGGGGGACGGCACTATGCAAAATGGGAGGACCCCTTTGCCAAGCCCTCCTATCTCTTTGCCCTCGTGGCGGGAGACCTCGTCTCCATAGAAGACAGTTTCGTCACATGCTCCGGCAGAGAGGTAAAACTCAGGATTTTTGTAGAGGAGAGGAATAAGGACAAGTGCGGCCACGCAATGGATTCTTTAAAAAAATCGATGAAATGGGACGAAGATCGCTTCGGTCTCGAATATGACCTCCATATCTATATGATACTCGCCGTTGACGATTTCAACATGGGTGCCATGGAGAACAAGGGCCTTAACATATTTAACTCCAAATATGTCCTTGCCAGCCCGAACACCGCCACCGATAGCGACTATGAAGGGATTGAAGCGGTTATCGGCCACGAATATTTCCATAACTGGACAGGCAACAGGGTCACCTGCCGAGACTGGTTTCAGCTAAGCCTCAAGGAGGGGCTAACCGTGTTTCGCGATCAGGAGTTCTCCGCAGATATGGCGTCAAGGGCCGTAAAGCGGATACAAGAGGTAAGGATATTAAGAAACTCCCAATTCCCCGAAGATGGCGGCCCCATGGCTCACCCTGTGAGGCCCGACTCATACGTTGAGATCAACAATTTCTATACCTCAACGGTATACAACAAGGGGGCGGAAATAATACGCATGATGCACAGCCTCCTTGGAGAAGTTGGTTTTCGCAAAGGGATGGATCTATACTTTAAGCGCTTTGACGGACAGGCCGTTACCTGTGACGATTTCGTGTCCGCCATGGAGGATGCGAGCGGTATTGACCTTAAGCAGTTCAGGCTCTGGTATTCCCAGGCTGGAACGCCGGAACTTGAGGTGAGAGATAGCTATGATGAGAAGACGGGCGTCTATGAATTAACCCTTAAACAATCTTGCCGCCCCACTCCGGGACAGGATGAAAAAAAGCCATTTCACATACCCTTTGCCCTCGGTCTTCTGGACAGAAAGGGCAAGGACAGGCCCTTGCAGCTGGAAGGAGAATACAATGCAAAAGAGACTGAAACCATACTGCTGAACCTTCACAAAGAAGAAGAAACATATCGCTTTACGGGAATATTTCACCGCCCCGTTCCATCACTCCTCCGAAATTTTTCCGCGCCAGTAAAGCTCAACTTTAATTACTCCGATGAAGATCTCGCCTTCCTGATGGCTAATGACAGCGATCCCTTCAACCGCTGGGAGGCAGGCCAGAAGCTTGGACTTAATATAATACTCGCCCTGATAAAAGAATTCAGACAGGGCATGTCTCTAAGACTGTCCAGGCTCTTTGTAGATGCATTCAGACATACCTTGACGGACTTCAACACGGATAAGGCATTACTTGCCGAGGCGTTAACACTTCCAGCGGAAGGATATATTGCCGAGCAGATGAACATTGTAGAGCCTGATGCGATCCGTTTTGTTCGCGAGTTCATGCGCAAGGAACTTGCAACGCAGCTGAAGAACGAACTTATGACGGTCTACAAGGCAAATATAGATGATGGAGAATATAATATCGATGCCGACTCGGTTGGTCGCCGCAGTCTGAAAAACGTCGCCCTCGCCTACCTGATGACACTTGCCAAGCCTGATATCACCGAAACCTGCATGAAGCAATTCTCAAAAGCTGACAACATGACCGATGTGATGGCGGCGCTTGCCTCACTTGCAAACTGCGATGGCATAGAGCGGGAAGAGGCGCTCCAGCTTTTCTATGAAAAATGGAAAGATGAACCTCTGGTCATCGACAAATGGTTCTCCATACAGGCGACTTCGAGGCTGCCCGGCACCCTTGACAGAGTTAAGTCGCTTATGCAGCACCCGGCCTTTAATATCAAGAACCCGAACAAGGTAAGGTCGCTTATCGGGGCATTCAGCCAGGGCAACATGGCCGCATTCCATGACACCTCCGGCAGAGGCTACGAATTCCTTGCCGATCAGGTTCTTGTCCTTGACGGCTTCAACCGCCAGGTGGCCGCGAGAATGGTGGGTGCCCTTAGCCGATGGAAGCGGTATGACGAGGATCGTCAGGATCTTATGAAGACCCAGCTTGAAAGAATAAAGGAAAGGAAAGGTCTGTCAAACGATGTCTACGAGATCGTTACAAAGAGCCTTGTCTGACTGCAAAGAGGAGATGAAAAGAGGATGAAAGAGGATGATATGGAATCACGCATGATTGACCTTGAAATGCGCTTTATGCAGCAGGAATCTACCATTGAGGAACTGAACAAGGTGGTCATCTCCCATCAAAAAGTCATAGAGGTATTAACAAGAGAACTTGAACTTCTTAAAAAACAGGTGCAGGCGGCCAGCCCCTCATTGATAAGAGACGCCTCGGAGGAAACCCCTCCCCCCCATTATTGATGCTTTATTGCGCTCAACAGATACAGTGACGCGCCTTGATATTTTTATGATGGATCTGCTTATAAAAGACCTGCTTAACTGAACTGGCAGCTGGATATCAGGCAAATATCCGTCTGTCGTGAAAATCGAAAGCATACCTGCCTGATTGCAACTTGTTGCATTACTGGTACATTTATGTCATCATAATAACGTTTAAACCTAACTAACCTTACCGCAAACTCAACATCCGGCCTTCTCCCATAAGCAGCATTGATGAAGAAACGCTTACTCAATCATTTTAAAATAAATTTCACCAACCTTATCACCTACGGCACATTGAAGTTCCTTATGGTGCTGCTTTTACTAACAGGTTACTTTGCGCAAGTGGAATTGCCTGATTCATCTATCAGCTGGATATACGCCATAACCTTACCCAGCTACTATTACGTCTTTGTTTTTTTATCTGTTTTTATTTTAATGCCCGTCTACCTCATCCCCTACGTCAGGTATTCCTACGTTCTTATATTTTTTCTTCTTGATTTTTATTTAGTTACTGATGCAGTGGTTACCTACGTTTACAGGTACCACATCAATCAGACATTAATAAGCATGTTTATTTTTGACTTCAAGGGAATGGGCATCCCAAAAAGTATTCTGGCAATAGCGCTCATAATTGCCATTATCCTGCTCATCATGAATCTCTTTATATTCAGGTGGTCCATCAATAAAAAAAAGAGATTTCCTCTTTTGCTGATCCCTATCTTTTTATTTTTGATTTTGTTGAACCAGGGGATTCATGCGGGAGCGTCGGGGTTTAAAATCGAGAGCGTTACCAGGTATACGCCCTACTTTCCTCTTTTCTACCCTCTTACTTCAGCAAAAACGATAAAAAAACTAAAAAAACAATTCCCCGACCTCATGCCTGAGCAGGAACATGACAAAAACGGCGCTATCTTCAACTCTTCCAATAGGGGCAGCGGCAGCCTGCAATATCCTTTAATAGCCCCTCTTTGCAAAGAGCCTGAAAAAAAATACGACATCCTCTTTTTTGTGTTGGAGAGCTGGCGCTCTGATATGATGAATAAAGAAGTAACACCCAACATTTTCAAACTTTCTAAAAAAAGTTATGTCTTTAAAAACCATTTAAGTGGAGGCAATGCTACTGTGCCCGGCTTATTCAGTCTCATGTACGGTCTTCATTCGTCTTATATAGAAGAGGTAACGGCCCAGCCAAGCCTGTATCCCCCATTATTCATGGAGGTGTTGAAACAAAACAACTATGAAACTCATATTTATACTTCTTCAAATTTAACAAGATTTTCCTTAAGAGAAATGTTTTTTAATGAAAGAGATTATAAAAACTATGCCTACATAGAAAAAGGGGCGCGCGATCTGGATGATAAGGAAATAACCAGGATTGTGGAAAAATCCATTTTGACAGATCAAGGGGAGAACCCCTTGTTCCGGTTCCTATTCCTGACTTCAAGTCACTCAGACTATGACTACCCGGAAAAACACAAAATATTTACGCCTGTTTCGGAGGATGCGTCTTTTGCTTTCAATAGACAGACAGATCCCGAGCCATTCTTAAATGATTACAAAAATTCTCTTCACTACCTGGACTCAAGGTTCGGCAGACTGCTAAGGGCATTGGAAGATACGAATGCCCTCGATCATACCGTCATTGTAATTACATCCGACCATGCTGAAGAATTCAATGATAATAAAACAGGTTTTTGGGGGCATGGCAGCAACTTTACCAGGGCCCAAGTATCAGTTCCCCTGGTAATTTTTTTCCCTGACAATAAAGACAACCATACTGTCAACAAGAGGTCAGGTCATGTAGATGTCATGCCCACCTTGTTAAATTCCTTATTTCAATGCAAGCCTCCATATTCAGATTACAGTTCGGGCCTGAATCTCTTTGACCTGCCTGAAAGCCGCAGTTTGATTGTAGGAAGTTACGTAAATTCGGCCTATGTAATTGACAATACAGTTTATTCGAGGGGATTCGGAATAAAGAGCTATAATTTCGATAATATTTCCCAGGAAAACAAAGACTTTGATTATGAAAAGATCCGGGAGCTAATGAGTGAAGAAATTCATTTCATCGGCAAACAATAAAAACAGTCCCTGAGAGTTCTAAGGACTTGCTGCCTGCTTTTATTTATTTCCTGCCGCCCCTCCTCTTACCCGCGCTGCCCTTACCTCCGGGACCGCTGCTCCGTCCTCTATATTTAACCCCGGCAGGCTTTTTGGCTACGTAGACCATATGCCTGAGTCCGCCCCTTCCGGGCCTGGCTGTTTCAAATGAGAATCCGGCGGAAACAAGGCGTTTTTCAAAAGCCTTATCGGGGTCTTCCGACCATATGGCGAATACTCCACCCTTATTCAAGGCTGCCTCAGTCAAATCAAGGGCGACAGCCCCATAGAATGGTTCACCCTTTTCTTTCCCTGCCTCAAAAGGGCCTTCATAGAGATCGAGGATAATGCAATCAAACTTTTCATCCTCCCCTTTTGTTACCGCCTTCATAATCACCGATGCCACATCATCTATCTCTATACTGACCCTCGGATCACTAACAGCTTTGCCGTTTAAGCCGGCAAGTTCCCCTTCGCACCATTTGACAACTACAGGATTAAGCTCCGCAACAATAATTTTTGCATCTTTAGGCAGGCAATCAAGAGCGGCCCTTAGTGTGCAGCCCATACCAAGGCCGCCGATAAGCGCCCGTGGGCTCTTTTTTCTGCCAAGTGCGGCCAGGGCAAGTTGAGACAGAATCACCTCGGAACGATTGGAAAGTGAATTCATAAGCACGCGTCCAGCTATGGTTATAAGGAAATCCTTCTCGCCCCTTTTCCTTAGTTCCAGCGTCCCATCATCGGTTTCAACGCTCTCTATCTTAATCCACTGTTTAGCCATCTATATTTACGCTCCTCCCTACTCAAGCTCTATGAGGGTCCCGTCAAAGCGAACGGTCTGCCCGCTTTTAAGCTTGCATCTCTTTCTAAGCTCCACCTCTCCATCTACTAAAACAAGACCATCTTCCACCACCATCTTGGCCATGCCTCCCGTTCCGCAAAGTCCCGTCGCCTTCAAGAGTTTTATGAGCTCAATATATGCTCCATCTATCTTAAATTTTGTTGCCACTGTCCCTCCAGATATACTTCTCTCACATCATGATTCCGCTTCATCAAAAGCAGCCTTTACTTCTTCCAGTTCTTCCCATCGTTTGTAAAGAGATGACAGCTTTTCCTCAAGGCTATCGGCTTCAAGCTTTGCCTTTGCGATCTTTTCTCCCCCTGTCTGATAGTTGTCTGGATCGGCCATTATTTTGTAAAGCTCCTCTTTTGCCTCCTCAAGGGCTTCGATCTGCTGAGGCGCCTCTTCCAGCTCTTTCATTTCCTTAAAACTCATCTTTCGAGGTCGACCCTTTTTTCCCCCGATCACTACCCGACTTTTTTTGGCCTGATTTGTTTTTACCCACCTTTTCTGCAGCCTTTTTCTGTCTAAGCCAGTCGTCATAGCCGCCTATATATTCCTCAACCACTCCATTCCCTTCAAAGACGAGAGTGCTCGTTACGATATTATTGATAAATGCCCTGTCATGGCTGACTATAAGCAGCGTGCCCTTATATTCGGCAAGGAGCTCTTCGAGCAGATCAAGGGTCTCCATATCGAGGTCGTTTGTCGGCTCATCCATGACAATCATATTGGATGGTTTGGTAAAAAGTTTTGCAAGGAGCAGGCGGTTCCGCTCTCCCCCGGAGAGGATTCTTACGGGACTTCTTGCCCTATCGGGTGTAAATAGAAAGTCCTGCAAATACCCTATTATATGTTTAGGCTTTCCGTTGACTATTATCTGGTCGTTTCCATCGGCCACATTGTCCTGCACAGTTTTATTCTCATCAATCTGACTTCTTAGCTGATCAAAATAGGCGATATCTAAATTTGTTCCAAGTTTCAGCTCTCCGCTTATGGGCGGGTGCGCTCCAAGAAGAGTTTTTAAGAGCGTCGTCTTTCCTGCTCCATTCGGCCCGATGATTCCGACCTTGTCTCCACGCATAATTATGGTGGACAGGTCTCTCACCACAACATCCTCACCATAGCCGCAACTTACACCCTTTGCCTCAACAACCAGCCGTCCGGAATTTTTGCCCGCCTGAAGTGTCATGCTGACATTACCTGTTTGACTGCGCCTTTCCTTTTGTTCTTCACGCATTTTCTGAAGCGCCCTTACCCTGCCCTCATTACGGGTACGGCGCGCCTTGATCCCCTTCCTTATCCAAACCTCTTCTTCGGCCAGCTTTTTATCAAATCTTGCGTTTTGCGCCTCCTCCGCATCGATAAGAGCCTCTTTTCTTGTAAGATAAGTATTGTAATCACAGTCCCAGCTTGTGAGTCTGCCGCGATCAAGTTCAATAATACGGGTGGCCAGATTTTGCAGAAAGATGCGGTCGTGGGTAACAAAAAATATAGTGCCGCCATAGCGAAGCAGAAAACCTTCCAGCCATTTGATAGCCTCTATATCGAGGTGATTTGTCGGCTCATCGAGCAAGAGGATATGTGGGTCATTGGCAAGTCCCTTCGCCAGCAGGACCCGCCTCTTCATACCTGCTGAGAGGTTCGGAAACAAAGCCTCCCCGTCGAGCTTCATGTGAGAGAGTATCTTTTCAATCCGTTGGTGGGCATCGTGGTCAATGTGCATATCAAAATCTGTTGCTATCAAATCGAATATTGTTCCCTCAAGGTCATGTGGCACTTCCTGGGTCAGATAGGCAACGCGCAGGGCCTGCTGACGCGAAATCTCCCCGCTATCCGGCTCTATGTCGCCCCTGATCAGTTTCATAAGGGTAGATTTTCCGGCGCCGTTTCTGCCGAGAAGGCAGACCCTTTCACCTTCCTCTATCTGAAGGTTAACCCCGTCCATAAGCGCAGGACCGCCAAACTTGAGAGTTACATCCTGCATACTTAAAAGCGCCATAAAAAAATTCTCCAAAAAAATTGTTTACTGAAAAAAACCGCAAAGAAAAACGAAATCAGGCCTTGAATCTGAAAGGGGGAAATAGTTTTTTATTGGATAATAGCCGGTGATTTTTTATTAGAGCAGTACCTTTTCGATCCCGTCCTCTTGAACCGCAGCCAGAAAGTCATTCTTCCACTCTTCACCGAGGACGCCCCTGGCAAGTTCCACCACCATAAAGGCAGCTCTTGCACCGGTTTCATCCTCATATCTTGACAGTCCCTGTAGGCATGCAGGGCAGGAGGTAATCAGCTTCACCTCTCCTTTATCGGCCCTTGATTTTCCCGTAAGCTCCTTTATACCTTTCTCCAACTCCTCCCGTTTTCTGTAACGGAGTTGGTTCGATATATCTGGCCTTGACACTCCAAGCGTCCCTGCATCGCCGCAGCACCTTTCACTCAAAAGCACATTATGACCAAGAAGTTTTGAGGCTACGTCCATAGGTTGATGCAGCTTTGTCGGGCTATGGCAGGGATCATGGTAGAGATATTTGGTTTGGCCGTTGTCTTCAAGTGCAATCCCTTTTTCCATAAGATATTCGTGGATATCCATGAGCCTGCATCCGGGGAATATCTTTTCAAACTCATAATGCTCCAATTGATCTATACATGTGCCGCAGGAAACCAATACCGTCTTTATATCCATATAATTAAGGGTATTTGCAACGCGGTGAAGCAGTATGCGGTTTTCAGTTGTCATCTGATTCCCCTTTGCATGCCGCCCTGTAGCGATCTGGGGATATCCGCAGCATAAATATCCAGGTGGAAGCACAGTCTCGGCACCACTCTCATAGAGCATGGCAATCGTGGCAAGAGAGATATCGCTATATAGACGTTCGGAGCCGCAGCCCGGGAAGTAAAATACGGCGTCAGAATCATCGTTCACCTTTTTCGGATTACGGATAATCGGTACAATCTGGGACTCTTCAATTCCAAGCGCGCCTCTTGCCGTATCTTCCGGGACATCGACTCTAAGCGGTCTTTGGACCATATTTAAAGACTGTGCCATAAAACCGGGTCTGCATGTGGTGGCGGCCGGTATCTCGCCCTTGCCTCCATCCATGCCAACGGCCTTTACCAGCGAATAGGCAAGGTTGCTCGCCTTAAATCCCCAGACTGCCAGACCTTTGCGCATAAAATGGATGGCGCGGGGAGACTTGGTATTTAGAAAGGCGAATGCGGCCCGCTCTCCGGGGCTTCTGCGTTTTTGCCTTGAATCGGTAAGGATTTTTCGCATTCTTATTGTGACGTTACCGAAGTCTATATTTACCGGACATGGCGACTCACACTTATGACATACAGTGCAGTGGTCTGCAATATCTCCGAGGTCGTGGAAGTGACGCAGCGATATACCCCGGCGCGTCTGCTCCTCATAGAGAAACGCCTCAACAACAAGCCCTGCGCCAAGAATCTTATTTCTTGGTGAGTAGAGCAGGTTGGCCCTGGGTACATGGGTCATGCATACAGGCTTGCATTTGCCGCAGCGCAGGCAATGCCTGACGTCATCATTGAGCGCCCCCAGTTCGCTCTCCTCCAGTATAATAGCCTCCTGCTCCAGCAGTTTAAATGAAGGGGTATAGGCGTTCTGCAGGCCCGAGCCGGGCATCAATTTCCCCTTATTGAAATGCCCTTTAGGGTCTACCTTGTCTTTATACCTTACAAAGGCGGCCATCTTTTCAGGGTTCAGGTATCCGATTTTTGTAAGCCCTATACCATGCTCTCCTGAAATAACCCCGCCCAGAGAGCGGGCAAGCTTCATTATACGATCTACAACCTGCTCTGCCTGATGAAGCATTTCATAATTTTGCGAATGAACCGGTATGTTCGTATGCACATTACCGTCTCCCGCATGCATATGAAGCGCAACAAAGAGCCTCTCATTCTTTATATCATCGTGAATCGCCTCAAACTGGTCCCTCACACCGGCAAGATCCCTGCCGGAAAAGGCGTCAACCAGGCCTTCCCCCACCTCTCTTCGGTAAGATATTATAAGGTCTCTGCGAAGGAGGAGGTCGAGCAGAGAATCTCCCTTTTTTACGGCCTTAAGCTCATCAACGCCAAGCAGGTCAGCGCATGCCGATGCGTCATCGTCAATGCGGTCAAAAACCGCCTTCCACCTTTTACGGGCGGTCTCAATAATCTCTATAGACCTTTTTCGTTTCGCATCAATTATGGCCCTGTTTTCAGTGCTCTCTTCGAAATCCTTTGCCTTACGTATCTCAGGGAGATCGCCCTCGAGGTAATCCAGTATGGCATCCACATTCTTCAACTTATTAAGAATGGAATATTCGATATTGATACGCTCGATGCTTCTACTGTAATCGCCAAGCCTGTCCAGCGGGATGACCACATCCTCGTTAACCTTAAAGGCGTTGGTATGTGCCGAGATTGCCGCCGTGCGGGACCGGTCCAGCCAGAAACGCCTCCTCGCCTCGGGGCTTACTGCGATGAAGCCTTCACCGTCTCTGGCCCTGGTAAGGCGCAGCATCTCCTTTGCAGCTTCACTGAGCGCCGTTTCATCATCGCTTGCGATATCGGCAATGAGGACCATCTTCGGCCGCTCTCTTCTTGCCGCCTTCGTCGAATATTTCACCGCCTTAACATAGCGCTCATCAAGGTGTTCCAGGCCGGAAAGGACAACATCCTTACAGCTGTCCAGATAATCTATAATCTCAACAATTGCAGGAACGGCCCTTGACAGATCCGAGCCAAAGAACTCAAGGCACACGGTATTCGCCTTCTTAGGCATGCGGTGAAGGACAAAACGAGCAGAGGTGATAATGCCGTCACAGCCTTCCTTCTGAACGCCCGGCAGGCCGCCCAGAAATTTATCGGTTACATCCTTGCCGAGACCTTTTTTACGGAACGCCTGTCCCGGCATTTCAAGCAATTCGGGTTCACCTGTCTGCGTCTTTCCATCAGCCCTGTAGCGGCTTATTAGAAAGCTTGCCACCTCCTGATCGTGAATCTTCCCCATATTGTGATGAAGACGCTCCACCTCAAGCCATGTAGCATCAGGCATAACCATGCGCCATGATACAAGATTATCCACCGTCGCGCCCCATAGTACGGCCTTTTTGCCCCCTGCGTTCATTGCAATGTTTCCGCCGATAGTGCAGGCATCCTGCGAAGTGGGGTCTACGGCAAATGCCAGACCATTGGCTCCGGCAAGATCAGAAACGCGCCTTGTAACTACTCCAGAACCGACTTGCACGGTGGCAACCTCCCCGTCCAGTCCGGGAAGCTTCAGGTATTCTACATCGCTGATGGCATCCAGCTTTTCAGTATTAATAACGGCCGAGTCGGCATCCAGCGGCACGGCGCTTCCTGTATAGCCGGTGCCCCCTCCCCGGGGCACAAGTGACAGGCCGGCATCTATGCAAGCCTTGACAATAGCTGCAACCTCTTCCTCCCTGTCGGGGGTGATAACGACAAAGGGGTGCTCCACTCGCCAGTCGGTAGCGTCCGTGGCATGAGACACCCTGGCCAGACCGCCGAAATCAACATTATCCATTGATGTAACGCGGGACAGATGCTTAATGACATTCTTCCTTAACCTGACGTTATGCTCAAAGCGCCTGGAGAAGTCATCTACGGCGCTGCGTGCGGCCTCAAGCAGACGAATCGCTTTGTCATTCCCTCGTGCTCTAAGCTCAAACTGCTGCAAGCGATGATTAAGTGCGTCGATGAGCGCCTGACGGCGTTTGACATCATTTTCAAGGTCCTCCATGAGATAGGGATTGCGGCTGAGTATCCACATATCCCCCAATACCTCGAAAAGCATACGCGCAGAACGCCCCGTAAGCCTCGTATCATAAAGCTCTTCAATAAGATGCCACATCTCCTCGCCAAGGTAACGGATAATAATTTCCCTGTCGGAAAAAGAGGTGTAGTTATAAGGTATTTCCCGAATACGATGGGGATCTTGTTTTTTCATGATTCAATAATCCTGCCGATTTTGTTAAGAACAGATCTACGATAAAAAGAGATGCCCTTATAATTTAAAGGGATATATTAACGGTTTTCAGACAATATTGCAATGCGCCAATCTCTCTAGAATATCCACAAAATACAGATCGAAATTAAGAATTAATTTTTTCAGCCAATATTACAGGATCATATCTCCATCCTTATGCAAGCGACAAAGAACTTACATACCTTCTTCATGTATGATCAGGAGGATAAAAAGGTGTATATACAGGAGGGGCTAAAATAATTATCCGGAGGGCGGCTCAGTAATAAGCGGCTCTAATCTGACAGCTTAAGAAGCGCCAGTTCATTTATGATGTTTGCTATATCTGAAATTTTAAAGGGCTTTTGAATATGGGCGCACTTTCCAGGCTCAAATTCGCTGCAGGTTCCGCAATCCATCTTAAATGTTGAGATTACAAGCTTAGGCGTCTTATGGTAAAGATTATATCCCTTTAAAGGCTGGCAGACGAGCTCTTCTCCCTGCATGGCCAAGTTGCAATCATAGATAATCAGACTTGGAGGGGAAGACCCTTTACTTATAGATGTTTCATTTAATTCTGCCGCACTCAAGGCAAGCTCTATTGAAATATCACTGTTATTGAGCACTAAATTAATAAGCTTTACGGTCGGGTTATCCCTTGAAATTAAAGCCGCTCTTTTCTTAATAGTCTTCTCCACGCCTTGCCTCCAGAGTTCACCGGTTAACGCAAGATTGTCCTTCAAAGCTTCTTTTCTATTAAGTGCTATCAAAATAAGAGCAGAAAACGTACCCAAAACCTGCATTTACCTCAAATTAGCAATATATGCCGCACATTTAGCAATATATGCCGTTCTATCAATATATTTCATTATAAAAAAAACGACAAACAGTCCGAAGCCGCTCATTAACTACGTTATTTGGCGGTAAAAGTGCATTTTTTACATACATGCCCGCAGCAGCCTATGAAGTCTCAATACGGCGCTATTTTCAAAAAAGCATTTATTCTTGAACAGGCGCATTTCTTGCGGTATCATCATTTTATTCATCAGGGTATCTCTATCAATCTCAGATTGCAGGCAGGTGAACTAATGAAAGAGCGCCATTGATTTAAGGAGGCAGGACATTGAAAAAGAAGATGCTAATCGGAGGTAAATGGACAGCTGCAAAAGACTATTTTGATTTATTGAGTCCCTATGACGGCTCCAAACTGGCCGAAGTTCCGAAGGGGTCTGACAGCGATATCGAAGCAGCCGTCAAATCTGCGATTGCAGGTTTTAAAGAGCTCTCGACTCTTCCTCCTCACAGTAGAAGCGATATACTCCTTGATACATCAATCGCCATTACAAAGAGAAAAGAGGAGCTAGCCGTAACCATAACCAGAGAGTCCGGCAAACCTATAGTTTATTCCCGCGCCGAAGTGGAAAGGGCGGCCGAGACATTCCGTTTTGCATCGGAAGAGGCAAAGCGCATCCACGGAGAGACCATACCGATGGGCGCCTCGAAAGGGTCTGAAAACAGGACCGCTTTTTATGAGAGATTCCCCATCGGCGCTATCGGAGCGATCACACCCTTTAATTTCCCTATAAACCTCGTGGCACACAAGCTCGCTCCAGCCATAGCGGCAGGCAACGGGGTAGTGCTGAAGCCTGCCGAACAGACCCCTCTAACCGCTCTAATGCTGGGAGAGATACTTCTTTCAGCCGGGCTGCCGAAAGACGGGCTAAACATAGTGACAGGCGGAGCCTCAACCGGCGTCGCACTTGTAAGGGACGAGCGGCTCAAGATGATCACCTTTACTGGAAGCCCTCCCGTTGGAAGAGAGATAAAGGCCGGTGCCGGCATGAAAAAAGTGACCCTCGAACTGGGCTCCAACTCCGCCCTCATTGTAGAACCGGATACCGACATTGATGCCGCAGTGACACGATCAGTTATGGGGGGATTTGCCAATTCGGGACAGGTCTGCATATCGCTCCAGAGGGTCTACCTGCATAAGGATATCTACGATGATTTCAAGGCCGCATTTGTAGAGAAGGTGAAGAAACTAAAATCGGGTGACCCCATGAATGAGGAGACGGATATAGGCCCCCTCATCGACCAGGGAGCAGCACAAAGAAGTTTCAACTGGATATGCGAGGCCATCGACAAAGGCGCCAAGGTTCTTTGCGGAGGAGGCAGGGAAGGAACCTTCCTTGAGCCAACCGTTTTGGAAAAGGTAGATCCCGATATGAATGTAGTCTGCAGGGAGGTCTTCGCTCCCATTGTCTCTCTCATACCCTACGACCATTTCGACAGAGCCCTGGATATGGTCAACAACTCCGTATACGGTCTTCAGGCAGGCATATACACAAAGGACATTAACAAGGCCTTCAAGGCCTTTAAAAAACTTGACGTAGGAGGCGTGATAATAAATGACGTCCCTACTTACAGGGCCGACCATATGCCCTACGGCGGCATCAAGGAAAGCGGCCTGGGACGTGAGGGTCTAAAGTATGCCATTGAAGAGATGACTGAAATAAAGACTCTCGTCCTCAACCTGTGATTTGCCAAGCTAAAAGAAATCTATTTCCAGCTGCTCCTGATTTCCCTATACCTGTCGGCTAAAGTTAGACCATTTAAGGCCCGCTTACCGGATTAAAGGTTTGTCAGCCTATTGAGTCATTAGAAAATGTTACCGAAGGCAGGACAAATGATTTTGCAAAGAGGCATGCAATCTGTTATATTTTCCACCTTAAACAGGCCTTTATTAACCCACTAAATTACCAGCATAAATTTATAGAGTTGTCCTTAATATAATTTATATAATTCAAGAAACTGTTTTGGAGGATGGATTAATGAAAAAGACAAAGACGATTCTCTGTGATTGGAAGTGTATGCTTACGATATGCACCGTTCTATTGTCTGTGACCCTGGTTGATGCCAAATTCAACATGGATAAGAACCGGCAGCTAGTCATAGACCAGGTAAAAAACTGGACCTATCTCTATGGCGAGTCAGTCAGGATATCTCTTAACAACCTCATGCGTGAGGGCAAAATGAGTTCCAGGTTTGACCTCCTTGACAGCATGAAAGAGGAGCTTACGGGCCTGCAGGAAATCAGGGTGATCCGTGACCGGAAGGTGGACGAACTCTTCAGGAAGGTGGCGGAAGAGGAGGTAGTGCCGATAGAAAGGGAGGCTATTGGCAGGATGACGACGGAGCTGGCCCGATATGAGGAGGAGCTAAAAGGGGTAAGCGACCCCGATGAACGTGAAGAGCTCCTCTATGAAATAGCCGACATCAAAGGGAACATAGCCCGAAAGGAAATGCGCATTGTCGCCGCCCTTTCTCAAAGGGAATCAGACTCAAGAGACACCCCTAAAGACGAGCTGGACATGGAGGTGCTCGGCAAGGGGGTGCCTGTTTACCACTTCCAGGATAATAATGCCCGTGTCCTCATACCATACCTGGTCAAAAAGAGAGGCTGTGCCGAAGCGAGCGGCTGCCACAGGCACGCCAAGGAGGGCGACGTCCTGGGAGCGGTCAGCATGGAGTTCTCTATGGAGGAGCTTAACAAGAGTATCACGTCAAACGGTATAAAACTGGCGGGTTTTGAGGCGATCAAACTGGGAATGGTCTTTGCCTTCATCCTCCTATACGTGATCTTTATCTACCGCCAGAACATTTTAAAAGAGGCATCTAACTGATCAGCAGGAGAGAATCCGTTTCCCCTTGCGGGCGCCTGTCACCAAAACGGCCATCGCCCCGGAGAAAGGCCTCTTGCGGACATATGAATTAAGGCTAACATAAACCATGCCCCACCCCGAAGAATCGACCATAATTGCATCCTACCACGACAAGCTGCGCCATTCCCTCTATCTATTTATCACCATTGTCAGCATAGGGACAATAGGGTACAAAGTAGTTGGAGGGTCTGAATATTCCTTTTTCGACTGCTTCTACATGACCATAATCACCCTCTCCACCGTTGGCTACGGCGAGATTATAGACCTTGGACACCATCCCGGAGGAAGGCTCTTTACCGTATTTCTTATTATATTAGGTATGGGGGTACTTCTTTACGTTGTTTCAAACATTACCGCCTTCATTGTGGAAGGTGAACTGCTAAAAATTTTCTGGAGGCGAAAAATGGACAAGATGATAAACAAAATGAATGGTCACTATATCGTCTGCGGTGTCGGTAAAATCGGATATCACATCATCCGGGAACTCTGCGAAACCAATCGGCAGGCGGTTGTTATAGACATGGATATGAGGAAGGTGGAAAACATCCGCCAGTCCTTCCCTAACGTCCCCGCCATACAGGGAGAGGGGATAGAAGACGACATTCTAAAAGAGGCTGCAATCGAGAAGGCGGCAGGAATCATAGTAGCAACGGGCCATGACAAGGACAATATGGTAATCACCATGACGGCCAGGCAGCTCAACCCCTCCTTGAGGATAGTGACGCGCTGCAACGATCAGAAGAACATGCAAAAGCTTGACAGGGCCGGGGCCGACACCGTCGTCTCGTCCAACTTCATAGGGGGCCTGAGAATGGTCTCCGAACTGGTGAGGCCCACGGTGGTCTCCTTTCTCGATATCATGCTGAGAGACAAGGAGAAGAACCTGCGTATTGAGGAAGTGCCTTTGCCCGAATCTTCGGCCGCATTGGGAAAGGAGATCGCGGCGTCCGGCGTTAGGAATGCGGCCAACGCATTGCTCCTTGCCGTCAAATGCAGCGACGGAACCTGGGCCTATAATCCGAAAGATGATTTTATCCTTTCTGCAGGCATGAAGCTTGTCGTTATGGGAAGTCCCGAGGAAAAGCTCAAGCTTGAAGCGTTTGTAGGGAAATAATTACAGTTAGGGATGAAACATGTCTGAAGTAAAAAAGAGGATAGGTGAAATCCTGCTTGAGGAAGGGGCCATTTCAGAGGAGAATCTGGAACAGGCGATTAAACATAAGGCAAGGGTTGGCGGCAAGCTGGCAGAAAAATTTATAGAACTGGGTTTTATTAATGAGGTCACTCTTCTGAAAGCTCTTTCAAAGCAATACAATGTCCCTTGCGCAGACCTCACAAAAATGAAGCTTGATAAAGCAATAATTGATCGAATTTCTCCGGATTTGGCGAAAAAACATCACGTTATCCCCCTGGTGGAAAAAGAAAGTGACGGGAGAAAAACATTGTTCCTCGGCATGTGGGATCTTTCAAATATGCTTGCAATTTCAGATGTTGAATTCTTCACAAATTCTGCAGTGAAACCGGTAATAGCGACAATATCTCAAATTGACGCCGCCATCGGCTTATATTATGACGATGAGGACTGGGTGACAATCCCCCCCTTAAAGGAAAAGATCGATACGATCTATGCCGACGAAATTGAAAGGCTCCACGATGAATCGCTTATTGAAAGGGGAACATCGGAAGCAGGGATGGCATCTAAATCGCTCATGGACAGGAATGTGGAAATACATGCAATGTTAGAGCTTCTTCTAAAAAAAGGGATATTCACCAAAGGTGAATTTGAAAGGGAAGTCAAGCATCTTGAGGAGAAAAGGCAATAAAGCCGGATTATCTTGCATTTACAACAGGGTATGCTATCATCCGTTAATATGAAGATAGAAATCAGCAAAGAAACCCTTGAAAAGACCAACCGGTGTCAGAAAAACTTTTCCTGCTTATCCGGCGCAAGAAAGGATATGTGCGTCGTTGGCCCTGACGACATGGAACTCCTGGTTATCTGCAAATCTGATGAAAAATGCGGCTACAAAACACCCCTGTATGACAAGATCATCTGCGCCTGCCCGACAAGAAAAGAATTGTTGGAACGGTATGACATATGACGGGCCGGTTAATCTCCTTTGACGCCTGTCCTCTTTAACATTTACTGCCCCTCCTCTTCTCTGATATATTCAGCGCCAACAGACTTTAAGCTCCGCCTCACTTAATATACCGATAGCCATAAGGAAACCGAGTTTGGACAGACTTGACCCCTCCCACATAGACCTCGGACTTGAGAGGATGCTCCAGCTGATGGAGAGGCTGGGCAATCCCCACCTTAATTTCAGGTCCGTCCATATCGCCGGGACGAACGGCAAGGGATCTACGGCGGCCTTTATCTCAACAGTCCTTAGCAAGGCCGGATATAAGACAGGGCTCTACACATCGCCCCACCTTGAAAAATTTTCCGAACGAGTAAAAATAGACGGCGCTGAAATATCGGCCGATGAAATCGATGCAATCTCCCATGAGGTGAAGGTTGCGGCGGAAGCACTTACTGCCGGGGAGCCGACCTATTTCGAATTCACAACTGCCTTGGCATTTCTTTACTTTGCAAGGCAGGGCGTGGATATAGCCATCATCGAGACCGGGCTCGGCGGGCGTCTCGATGCGACTAATATCATCACTCCTCTTGTTTCCATTATCACCCCCATTTCCCTCGACCATATGGACTACCTTGGGAAGACCATTAAGGAAGTAGCGGCAGAAAAAGGAGGCATAATTAAAGGAGGCACAGCCGCCATTATCGGCAGACAGGAGGATGCATCACTTAAGGCCCTGGAAAAGATTGCCGAAAATAATAGAGCCGAGTTATTTCTTCTCGGCAGGGAGTTTCATATATCTGATTTATCTGCTGATAAATTTGATTACTGCGGCCTCAAAAGGCAGATCAAGGGGATAGAGATATCCATGTATGGAGACCACCAGAAAGAAAATGCATCGCTGGCCCTGGCCTGCCTCGAAAGGCTGACGATTGATGGATACAAGATAAATGACGATATTTTACGGACCGGCATAAAAGAGACCTTCTGGCCGGGAAGGTTTGAAATCATATCTAATGACCCTGCCTTCATACTTGACGGCGCGCACAACCCGGCAGCTGCCAAAGAGCTTGCCAAGTCGCTGAAAACCAGATTTAATGGCCACAGGGGTGTTTTCGTTTTAGGATTTATGGGCGACAAGGATGTAGAGGCCATAGTGGCCGAGTTGGCGCCGCTTGCATCAGAGATCATCCTTACAAAACCGGCTGGAGACAGGGCCTTTGACCCGGCTGCCGAAGCGCCGATAATAAAAAATCTACTTAAACACTCCAGGGCGACCGTAATACCGGACATTAAAGAAGCGATAGTTAAGGGGATTATGCTTGCAAAAGAAAGGAGCTTTATTATAATTACAGGTTCACTATATATGGTTGGCGAGGCCAGAACTATTCTTAAGGGGATAATAGTCTGAGCCAGCTTTAATTGAACATCAATAAAAAAAGGGCAGGTCTGGATAAATATCATGCAAACATTAAATAAGTCATCCATTTTATTTTTTACTTGCCTTTTCATATTTTTTAGTTCCCCGATTACCGAGGCGGGAGAGATTAAGGTGCAAGGCCTGGAAGATGGCATAAGGCAGGGAGACCTTGCCTTTGTCACTGTCAAAAACTCTTCAAAACTTGACTACCTGACGGGAAAGCTGGAAGGGGAAAAGCTCCTCTTTCAAAGAGACAGCGAGTCAAGCTACAGCACCCTTATAGGCATCCCTATGGACAAAAAGCCCGGTGAATATAAACTATTTTTAAAGGGCGAAGGGGTAAATGACAGCATTATCAGGACCGTCCGATTCGAAATCAAAAAAAGAGATTTTAATATCGAGAGATTAAGTCTCCCCCAAAAAATGGTCGAACCCGGCGAGGAGCTGCTAAAGAGAATAAGAAGAGACAACGTTGCCATCTTCAAGGCGAAGCAGATAGCAAGTAAGGAACGTTTCTGGAGAGGCGAATTCATCAAACCGGTTAAGGGAAAAATCGCTAACAATTTCGGGGCCCGACGCATACTGAACGGAGTAGACAAAAAACCACATTCTGGAAATGACATAAAGGCTGGAAAAGGATCTGAAATTAAAAGCCCTAACGACGGCAGGATCACATACCTGGACGACACCTACTACGGCGGCAACACCGTAATTATCGATCACGGACAGGGGCTCTCCACTCTCTATATGCACCTTTCAAAGATACTGGTCAATCATGGTGACAGTGTCAAAAAAGGCGAGACTATAGGTCTTGTAGGCAGCACTGGCAGATCAACGGGGCCTCACCTTCATTGGGGCGCTTACTTTGACGGCTTCAAAGTCGATCCGGCCTCGCTCCTTGTCCTGGATATAGACAGTCCGAACAGTTATGGCGGTATTGCATCGAACAAAAAAGGGTATGAAGATTCGGACCGTCTAGGCGGAAACGAATGATCCTTGTTTAACTTTGAGCTTAGGGAGATATATACTTGGAAAACTTTAATACCGACCCTGCCGATAGAGGCATAAAGGTCAAAAAGGTATCTCTTGTCGCCGGACCCCTCCTTGCCTTTATTCTTCTTATATTCGGAGACCTCGACCCTGAGCACCCCGAGATAACAGCCATGGCGTCTGTGGCCCTGCTTATGGCCTTCTGGTGGATATCCGAAGCCATACCGCTTGCCGCAACGGCCCTTCTGCCTATCGCCCTCTTCCCCATCCTCGGCATCATGCCGGGAAAAAAGGCGGCCACCCTTTACTTCAACCACGTCATATTTCTGTTTTTGGGTGGATTTATTGTGGCCCTGGCAATGCAGAAATGGAATCTCCACAAGAGGATCGCCCTCAGGCTCATACTTCTCATAGGGCTAAGTCCCCAACGAATCATACTGGGCTTCATGGCTTCAACTGCATTCCTGTCTATGTGGATTTCAAATACGGCAACGACTATGATGATGGTTCCCATCGCCATCGCCATAATACTGAAAATGGAAGAGACCCTGACTGAAAAAGAGCTGCACAGATTCTCTCTGGCACTCCTTATCAGCATAGCCTACTCGGCATCAATCGGAGGCCTTGCAACCCTCATCGGGACCCCTCCCAATCTGTCTTTTGCAAGGATATACAGCATATATTTCCCCAACGCCCCCGAGATTACCTTTGCAAGCTGGTTTGCCTTTGCCCTGCCACTTTCAATAATGTTTTTCTTCATAACATGGACCATCCTTGTTTCTCTGTTTCGTCAAAGCGGCGCGCCCGGCAAGGTTGATAAAAACATTCTGCATAAAGAATATGACTCTCTGGGGCCTATCGGCTATGAGGAAAAAATAGTGTTTGCAGTCTTTTCCTCCATGGCCTTTTTGTGGCTTACCAGAAAAGGGGTATCCATAGGCGGCTTTACCTTAAGCGGCTGGAGCTCGCTTCTTCCCAAGCCTAACTTTGCAGATGACGGGACGGTGGCGATCATCATGGCGCTGCTGCTATTCATCATCCCTGCAAAAAGGGCCAGCGGTGAAAGGCTCATGGACTGGGAGGCGGCCAAAGAACTCCCCTGGGGTATAGTACTTCTTTTCGGAGGCGGATTTGCGCTGGCCGGTGGCTTTAAGGAGTCGGGCCTTTCAGCATGGGTAGGGACGGCCCTTTCCGGCCTGTCTGCGCTTAACCCGATCATACTGATAATTATTATATGCCTGGCCGTCACATTCCTTACGGAGCTTACATCCAACACGGCAACAACGGAGATGATATTGCCCATACTTGCCGGTCTTGCCGTGGCGATCAAGATGAACCCGCTCTTCCTCATGATCCCGGCAACCCTTTCCGCATCATGCGCATTCATGCTCCCCGTTGCCACCCCGCCCAATGCTATCATCTTCGGTACGGGCAGGATAAAGATATACGAAATGGCAAGAGTGGGTATACTGCTTAATATCATCGGAGCGGTCATTATTACGCTTGCCATCTTTACTACAGGGAAGGTCGTCTTCGGAATTGATCCAGCCGTCTTTCCTGAATGCTGTCTGTCGAAATAAACTACCGCCTGAAGGCATTAGGTTTAGGCGAGGGAGCAATCCGCTTTGGATACAAACTTAAAGATTCATCGGGGATTTCCCTCTTTATACTTAAATTGTTATACTTACATTATTAATAAGGAGTTTTTTTCATGCTTAAAGGTAAAAGAATAGGTTTTCTCGGCTCAGGCAATATGGCCGAGGCCATAATAAACGGCCTTATAAAATCAGGGCAGGTCAAAGGCGCCGAAATCAGCGCCAGCGACAAAAACATCGAGAGACTAAACGTCATCGTTGAAGGTTATGGCATAGAGGGTCACAATAAAAATTTCGAAGTTGCAAGGCGCTCTGATGTCATAATTATAGCGGTTAAACCTCAGGTGATCGAGCCTGTCCTTAATGAGATATCCGATGAGATAGGCCCTGACAAACTGCTTATTAGCATTGTTGCAGGAATAAAAATCAAGCAGATCGCATCTTACTTAAAGGAAGGGGCGAAGATAGTGAGGGTGATGCCAAACACTCCGGCCCTCGTTCTTTCAGGCGTATCCGCCCTTTGCCCTGGAAAGGGCGTGTCGGACGAGGAGCTTGAACTTGCAACAGCCATATTCGGCGCCGTTGGAAAGGCGGTCACCGTTGAAGACGAGGGGCTCATGGACGCCGTAACAGGTCTAAGCGGAAGCGGGCCTGCCTTTGTATATACATTCATCGAAGCGATGTCCGATGCGGGGGTGAAGATGGGCCTGCCCAGAGATACGGCAAACATTCTTGCTACAGAAACTGTCCTTGGCTCTGCAAAGGTGGTCTCCGAGATGAAGAGGCATACGGGCGAGCTTAGAGACATGGTGACTTCACCTGGAGGAACGACCATCGCCGGCATGGGTAAGCTGGAGGAGAAGGGATTCAGATCGGCCGTCATATCGGCCGTTGAGGCGGCAGTCAATAAATCTAAAGAACTCGGCAAACAGGAGCAAAGTCATGGCTGAAAAAAAAGGCGGCGACATATCCAAAGAGGCGGAAAAAAGGGCTCTTGAAGTAACGGAAGAGGCCCGGGAGGATGATTGGAATCTTCCAAGCTTCGCGGGCGATCTCTTTATGGGCAGGCTCAACATGGATCAGGTCTTCCCCTTCCCGAGGCAGAGCGAGGATGACCTTAAGGCGGGCGATGCAATTATCGCAAAGCTAAAGCCCTTCCTTGAAAAGGAGCTGAATGCCGACGAGGTGGATAAAAAGAAGGAGATCCCACAAAATGTGATTGAAGGATTCAAGAAGCTCGGCCTTTTCGGTATCAAGATACCGAAGGAATATGGCGGCCTCGGCCTTGGACAGTACAACTACGGCAGGATAATCGAACTTATATCGAGCCACTGTGGTTCAACGGCAGTCTTTCTTTCGGCGCACCAGAGCATCGGCGTTCCGCAGCCGCTCAAGCTGTTCGGTACGGATAAGCAGAAAAAAAAGTACCTTCCCCGTCTCGCAAAGGGGGAGATCTCGGCCTTCGCCCTGACAGAGCCTGGCGTCGGCTCCGATCCTTCCAGGATGACCACTACAGCCACCCCCACAAAAGACGGAAAGCACTATCTCATAAACGGAGAGAAGTTGTGGATATCGAACGGGCCGATAGCGGACATACTGGTCGTAATGGCTCGCACACCTACTGATGACCCGGAAAAGACAAAGATCACCGCCTTCATCGTCGAAAAGGGGACGAAAGGTTTTGAGACAAAACACCGCTGCTCCTTCCTTGGCCTGAACGGCCTTAACAACGGCCTTCTGAGCTTTAAAGATGTAAATGTGCCGGCAGAAAATATCATATTGGGTGAGGGAAAAGGGCTGAAACTTGCCCTTGTAACGCTGAATACTGGAAGACTGACGCTGCCAGCTGGAAGCTCGGGAGTTGCAAAGCAGTGCCTTGCCATTATCAGGACATGGGCCAATGAGAGACATCAGTGGGGAGCGCCCATAGGCAGGCATGAAGCGGTGGCGGAAAAGATTGCAGCCATAGCATCGGACACCTTCGCCATTGAATCGATTGCATGGCTCACCTCTGCCATGGCCGATGCGGGAAAGGCCGATATAAGACTTGAGGCTGCTATGGCAAAACTGTTCAGCACAGAGCGCCTGTGGTCGATAATAGATCAGACCCTGCAGATAAGAGGCGGAAGAGGCTATGAGACGGCCGATTCGCTTCGAGACAGGGGTGAATATGCCGCACCGGTCGAAAGGATGCTGAGAGATGCAAGAATCAACACTATAATTGAAGGAACAACTGACATTATGCACCTCTTCATTGCGAGAGAGGCGCTAGACCCCCACATGAAGATAGCCAAGTTATCGCCTCTTACAGGGAAGATGGATATGGCGGCAGCTGCAAAATACTACGTGACCTGGTATCCAAAACTCTGGATTATGAGAAACTCTCTTCCGGAAAGTCACAGCATGACAGGCACTCTCAAGGGACACCTGAAATATCTGGAAAGGGGCACAAGGCGTCTTGCAAGAGACCTCTTTCATGCAATGATCCGCTACCAGGCCGCCCTTGAGAAAAAACAGCGCCTTCTAGGAAGGATAGTCGATATTGGGACGGAGCTTTTCGCCATCTCTGCCGTTATATCGAGGGCCCAGATGCTCTATGAAAAGAACAGGGATGACAAAACGCCCATAGAACTTGCCGATACCTTTTGCAAACAAAGCAGGAGGCGCATCAAAGATCTTCACTGTGCGGTGTACTGCAACGACGACAAATCCGAATACAGGTTTTCCAGAAAGTTCCTCGATGGCGAATTTGCCTGGCTTGAAGATGGAATAATTTCGACCTGGAAAGAAGAAAAGAAACCTGCTGCGAAAAAAGCGGCCCCGAAAACGGCAAAAAAGGCGCCTGTGAAAAAAACGACTGCCGCGAAGGGCAAGGCAAAGACGGCGGCAAAGAAACCTGCTGGGAGAACGAAAAAGAAAGAAGAGTAACCGATGAGGACAAAATTATAACCATTTCAACTCGTCATTCCCGCGCAGGCGGGAATCCAGTCATACAAACTCTGTATTCCGGGTCAAGCCCTAAATGACGACCAGATACTCCTGCAAGGCTATGTATTTACAGCAGCTCTTCTATCCTCGCCGTATTTTCAGGGTTTAGCCAGTCCACAGCGGCATAGACGATATGGCTTACAATGCCTTGCCTGTCTATCAGGAAGGTGGCAGGTATGTTAATAACCTTATAGGACTGAGTCGCTGCAAAGCTGTCATCCAGCAGTACGGGATAACTCAGGTTTTTCGCCTTTACAAACTCTATCACTTTAGCTGAAGGGACATAGTCTAGATTATCCGCATCTATAGCCAGGGAAGTAAAGCCTCTGTCCTTATACTTTAGATGCACTTTTTCAAGCTGATCAAGCACCCTTACGCACTCTTCACACTTCTTCCTCCAGAAGGTCATGAGTATAACCTTTCCCTTGTATTTGGAAAAATCCAGATACTTATTTTCCATATCTCGCGCGGTAAAATCAGGGGCTATTACTCCCGGAACAAGATAAGGTCTGTATTTTGCGGCTGTTTCTTCATCGACTTTCCCTCTTTCTCCGCAGGCTGTGAGCAGGCCAATCAAAACAAGCAAAGATAATACTATTATTTTTTTCATATGCTCTTTTTTTAAACTGTTTTTAAAATCCGACACTTATTCAACTTCATAACCGAGGCGTTTCCATTCTTTGATGCCACCCTTCATATTGTAAACCTTCTTAAATCCCTTTTCTGAAAGTATGCCGCTTGCCTTGGCGCTTCTGCCCCCTACGGCGCAGTAAACGATTATATCTCTGTCTTTATAGGCGGATATCTCGCCAAGTTTTGATTCAAGGAGATTGATCGGAATAAGAACCGAATTTTTCAGATGGCCGTCACTCTTATACTCGCCAAACGTTCTAACATCAAGAAGGAGCAGTTCAGCTCCGCCAGACCTTATCATTTCTCTTGCCTTATCGGGCGAAACATTGTTATATGCTCCAGCCATACAGGCAGCGCCGCTGAAGATAAAGAGTACAAATAAAACTAAAAGCCGGTCTTTTCTTAACTTCATACCTCACTCCTTATGTCATCAGGGGCTTTAATTATTATCTGGAATTTAAAGCTAAAGTTCCTGCAGATTTGCTGAGTGGAACAATCGAACATTCTACTATATGCCTGAGATAAGTCAATTGAATTTGAGCTTTCAGGGATGAAAAGAGCTCAAGGGGGAATAAAAAAGACCAGCTGGAAAGTAGATATAACTGTAGGTCTTACATAGTAAAGGCGAGATACATTATAAAAATATCAGAGCCCTTTTTCTTATTTAACAGCCAGTTTACACCAAAAAAAACCGGCAGAGCCGTTATTCAAAGGTTTTTTACTAAATAGAATAAAAGATCGATATAGACAGCGACCATTTACCATCGCCTGCAAAAGATTCCGTCTGGTTCACGTGGGCTATTACGATAGATGGATGCTGCTCCAACCATTCGCTAACCTTAGCCTCTACGTTAACAGGCTCATGAAAATGAAAAAATTTGACTTGCATACCCTTCCCTCCCTTACTCTATGTCAAAAGCTTATAAAATAAATTTAGCACATTGAATATCCTTTGCAAGGATCTAACTGGCAGTGGCTGAAGAGTCCATTATTCTCCCCCTACCTGATTGGGGCCGGATTGAACTCCAGCAGCAATCTTGCCTGCCGATTTAAGGTCGCAAAAAAGAAGCGTTGCACCAACGACGCAGACCGGGATGGCGGCGAGGTTGAGAAGTGGTACCATTAACGAAAGCGCCGCCCCCGCCCCAAAGGAGGTAAGCGTAAGGCTGTGGCGCATATTTGCCTTCAGCTTGCGGCCGAAGGGGAACTTGTGACGCTCCAGCGAATAGTCGAAATATTCCCATCCGATGAAATACATGGTGAAAATGGTTATGGCCACGCCGTAGACAGCCGTCCCTATCGGTGGAAAGAGGTTAAGGCTTAGAAGAAGGGCAAAGCCGCTTAGATATATAAGTATACGGCCTGCCTCCGCCTTCAGCGACCTTCCCATATCCCTCATAATACCCTTCAGTTTAAAAGGTTCATCCATGACCTTGCCTGAATAAATCTTATCTACCTTTTCAGAAAGGAGATCATTAAAAGGGGAGAGAATAAGGCTTCCTACGACAGTAAATGTATAAACGACAAGTACAAGCACCAAAAGTGCGGCAAGAACCATGGCGACATAAAAGAGGATCGTCCAGTACCACTCCTCCCCAGTCGGTATAAGCCGGGATATCCAGCTATTTATTCTCGTTGAGGTAAACCAGAGGAAGAGAGAATATAAAAGGGCGTTTATCAAGGTAGGGATAGCGACATAGGATAAAAGCCTGGGGTTTTTCATGATAAACATGAAGCCCTTATAGGGATAAAAAAATCCACTAATCGCATTTGGCGCTTTTTTTATTTCACTCATACCGTTCCTATTAACCATCCCTTTAATTGGCCATATAATCAGCCCTTACATCAATACCTGAAATGCTTTATCTGCTCCCCTTTATCGCCTATCTCCATCATTGATTCTATGCCGATATGAAGATGAAGATCGGACCATTTTCTTGTCACCTGCTCATCCATCTCTTCCGTCTTGATCCCTTCAGGCGTAAGGGGAACGTCGGAAACAAGCAGCAGCGCCCCCCTTGCGATCTCGTTGTAGTGGCCGACGACGAAGAAGGTGGCCACCTCCATATCTATAGCTATGCAGGTGAGATGTTTGAGCCGCTCCCTGAAGCGCTCGTCATGCTCCCATACCCTCCGGTTGGTCGTATAGACGACTCCTGTGCGGTAGTCCTGTCCGTGTTCGAGTATCATCTCGGAGACGAATTTATGGATCTTAAATGATGGCAGAGCCGGTACGGTAGGGGGGAAATAGTCGTCACTCGTACCTTCACCCCTTATGGCCGCATTAGGGAGGATGAAGTGCCCTATCTCCGTCGAGGCCTTCAGTCCGCCGCACTTACCCAGAAAAAGGACTCCCTTGGGCTTTCTGGCGGAGAGGAGGTCCATGACGGTCGCCATATTGGAAGAACCGATGCCGAAATTGATCATGGTGAGACCGGCAGAGTTGGTGGCCGCCTGCATGGGCCTCCCCTCTCCGCATATGTCACAGCCAAACTCCTTGGCAAAACTGGTCATGTAATTATCGAAGTTGGTTAGCAGTACATAGTCGCCGAAGCTGTCTATCGGCATGCCCGTATAGCGAGGCAGCCAGTTTTTTGCGATGGAAAGTTTATCAAGCATGGATGTCCTGTAATTAGATCCACATAAAGGAAAGGTCGGCACTAATTCCGACATGATATTGCATAACCTAAAAATAAATCAGCATGGTATTGCAATTATTTAACAGATAGGCTACTTTGTCAAGAATCTTGGGGTTCCTTAATGCTCTTAAACGAAATAATAGAGAAATAAAAAAGGGTATGAGAAAGATCCTGCTCAGACTTGAATATGACGGTGGAGCCTATCACGGCTGGCAGTCGCAGAAAAATGCGCTTACCATACAGGAAATAGTTGACGGCAAGCTGGAAATAATCTTGCGCGAAAGAGTCCGCACAATGGCATCGGGAAGGACGGACACGGGAGTGCACGCCTTTAACCAGCCCGTTACATTCAGGACCGGTAGCGATATCGAAACGGCCCGTCTTTTTGCAAGCATGAACTCCATTCTCCCGGATGATATTGCCGTCATAGAGGCTATAGAGGTTGATGACATTTTCGACGCCAGGCGAAGCGCAAAGAAAAAGACCTACCGCTATGTCATATTAAACAGGGAGGCCCCGTCAGCCATTCACAGGCACAGGTCATGGCACCTTAGAAAAAAGCTTGATCTCGATATAATGCAAAAAGCGGCGGCATTAATTATCGGCGAGCACGATTTCTCCTCCTTCAAGGCGTCCGGCTGCACCTCAAGACACCCCATAAGAACGGTTCTCTCCACCAGTTTTTACAGGGGAGACAGCCCCTTCACCAAAACACCGGATGGGCCGGATAATAGCAGCAATCATTTTCAGGAGACAAAGGGAGACTACATCATCTTCGAGATAACGGCGCAGGCATTTCTCAAACAGATGGTCAGAAACATTATGGGAACGCTCGTCGGACTCGGTCAGGGGAAGATTGACATTAATCAATTCAAAGAGATTCTTGATGCAAAAGACAGGACAAGGGGGGGAGTTACGGCTCCGCCGGAGGGGCTGTTTTTGAAGGATGTGAAGTATTGATACTGATATTTATGTTCTACGCGGACCTTTTCAAAAGACCTTTTGTTAAAAAGCGCCCTCTTTAATTACCCTAATCGTCATCCCCGCCCCGTATCAAGTAGGGGATAAACTCCAGCGGGAATCCAGAAAACAACTATTTAGATTCCTGATCAGGTCTGATTGACGGGTTGAAATAGTTATTCAGCCTTCCCCCTGCTTTTTCAACTCCTCCAGAAGTTTCAAACAGCTTAGACTTCGCGGCAGGGTTCTTCTGTTCTAACTGATCCAGGCCAGCCTGAAAATCGTCTTCGATGAATGCCTGTTTGGCCGTATCGTCTTTCAGGATAAGTGGCAATTTTCTAATATCCTCGCCGTGCCTGAATTTACCTTCACCAACCCAGTCACAAAAATCCAGCAATGAAACAGTGCCATCCTTTACCAGCTTCTTCAACTCTCTGTTCTTTCTGAATTCCACAAAATAGCTAAACTTTAAGCGTTCAGAAGGCTTGTTGTATTTTGGCAAATATATTGTTGATCCATATCCATGAATGCCTGAATATTGTTGTTGATATCCCCTGTGCTCAACTTGGTTAATGAGCAAAGCCGTTTAATAGAGTAATCATGTTGAGTATGCAACCTGTAAAGCTCTCTGGCTTTTTCATATGCCGCCCAAGGTGTTTGCCCGAAGAGATGCTTTTCCAGCCTGATAAAGTTAATTGCATCATGGTCTACTTTATGAGGCAGAACATATGCTTCAATTGATTTCCATTTGTCATCGTTATAATATTTTTCTGAAAGCTCTTCATATACGAATGATCTCGTATTACCCTCAATTACTACGAAAAAGTCACCCTGTGGCACAACCCATATAGGATCATAAATGCCTCCATTAGCCTCGACATGATCTTTCAATTTGTCGTACTGATCGTTACCTTCGGCAAGAGCAAATTTAATTTTATCTTGAGTCACACTGCTATTTAGTTTTGTATCAAGAAAGTACTGGATGCGAGGGTTCTCAATATCAAGAATGAGCTTCAATAAAGGGATTTTCTTACGGTTTATCTCAACGGATTTCCCATCTAGATTGACTGTAATGTTTTGCATGTGGCCTCCTTTGACAATATCAAGTAAGCAATTGGGGCCAGCGTTCTATTAAATCGCTGCCCTGCTTTAAACAAAAAAAACCGTCCCCATCTACACGGTCATCGGGCCTTAATCCTTCTCTCTTTAACATCCTTTCCCTCATCTCTCCCCCTTCCAAAGCAAAGTCTTGAGGAATATATCGGAGTGACTTGGGTGTGTCAGAAAAAATCTAGGGAGGGAAAAGGGGACGCTTCTCTTTAATCCCCCCATAAAAAAACCGGCCTCGTCCAAACGGTCATCGGGTGTTGATCTCTCAATAGGTAGCATCCTTCCCCTTTAAAACAAGACACAAAAAACGGGACTGTTTCTCTTTTTATCCCAATGCACGAATGAGAAAGGTCAACCTCCCTTAAACCGCCGCTCTCACCTTATCAATCCCTTCTTCAAGACCGGCGATCATCCCCTGGATGGCCTCTGCTTCCTTTTCGTCATAAGCCCTTTCGCCGCATTTTGCGCAGACATAAGTCGGGATATTCTCAAGATAAAGATGGTATCCCTTGCGGTCAACCGTGTATGCCGCCTCCTGTAACTCCATCTCCCCATCACAGTACAGGCACTCCATTATCTCCTCCTCTTTCTTGTTTTGAAGTCTTTTTCCCACTTGTCTTCTTCCGGTATATATGCCGTAATTATCCACAGAAATTCGTCCCTCGGGGAGCATACCACATGGACGGGCCTTTTTATCTGAGAAAAGCCGAGCATCAGACAGCTATGCCCCCTTTTGTCATCAGGATAGTCCTCAATAATATCACCCGACAGGACAACCTCTTTGACTTCATAGGTTGAGATCATCTCATCCTCTGCGTTCATCTCATCGAGGGCATGAGAAGTATAGACTATCCTTCTGCTTCCCGCTTCTCTAATTTTATCTAAAAAGCTTTGATTCATTATGCCTGTGCGAGCTTTGTGAAAATAATGATTCCTAAAACACAAATTACACTCATGGCCTTAACCTGTCAAGGGAAAGTCAATAGCTCATTTCTTCGTAACTATTCAGCGTAATTTTGATTCACCCGATAAATTCAGGCATTTCTCCCTTAA
>JAVVFD010000089.1:0-10734 GCA_032250935.1 bacterium | reverse complement strand
AAAATAATACATTTAAGGATTTAAAAAATGGCTCTATTTAAAAGAAATAAAAGTTCCTATGAAATCTCCTCCATGAAGCGGACGCGGGTCCCTGTCTTTCACCGTTTCTGGGGCGCCGCAATACTGGCCGCCCTCTTTATCGGGTTCCCTTTGGGCTCCTGGATATGGTCGGTCTTAAACGGGATTGTCGACAACGCCGCCTTTTATGGAGAGTTAAGATCCGTTCATCTCACCGTCCAGGTCTTTGTCTTCTTCGGCCTCTTTGTCGCCGGATTCGCATTGCAGTCGGGCGCTCATGTGCTGGGCGGCTCGCCGCCCAGATCGGAGCAGGTAATCTGGATCTGTCCGCTGATCCTGCTCGGCGTATTGCTAAGATGCATCCCCTCGGCTGATATCCAGGTTGCAGGAAATGCCGTCATTACGGTGGGCAACCTTTGGCTCCTTTTCGTTATGGTTCGCACCGCACTAGGTGGGGACAAGACAAGGCTTATTCCGATAGCCTCCCTTTTTGTTATCGGCTTTATCGTGCTTGCCGCAGCTCCATGGCTGGATATAAGTGACGCGCCTAAGGCCTTCTTCGTCCTCTGGTCCGGCGTTTTCCTGATAGTTCTGGCGGCCGGACAGCAGCTCATCGCCAACGTGCTCGGCGCCAAACGCTTCAGCCAGGCGGGCGGCGCAATATTCATAATAAATGCCCTCGCATCAGTGGCGGCGCTCGGTCTTACGGTTTTTACGGAAGCCAGGCTGTCGCAGATATCGGGCATCTTAATGGCCCTTACCCTTATTTCCTATATTTTCTTTCTGGGAATCATCCCGGCCCTCATTAAAACAGGCTTTACATCCCTCGTAATCGCCTTTGTGTGCAATTCCCTGTGGGCCATGGTCATCGCCTTCTCGCTTATCTTCGCAGACCCGGCCTGGGATGCCCTTGTTCATATCCTTGCCCTCGGCGGTATTACAACCATGATCATCGCCGTTGGCGCCAGGGTGCTCGGCTTCTTCTCCGGCAGGGTTGCCCTTTCCGAAGGGGCGCTTACATTACTTATCTTAGGCTGGCAGCTCGTCCCCCTCTTTCGCGGCAGCCAGCTTTTCGATTTAAGATCCCTTTTCTTCATCTTCTGGCTGGAGCTTCTATTCAGCCTCTGGGCTATCCTTTGTTTTAAGAGAGTCCTGAAGGTTATGAATCCCGACGAAGCGGATAAGTAATGAGCGGCAAATCATTGAAATTCCTCTTCCTGATGGATCCCTACGACACGCTCAACCTGGAGACTGAGACGTCCCTCCTCCTTATGGATGAGCTGAAACAGAAGGGACATGCCATCTACTGGATTGAGCCCGAGTCGCTTTATCTCCTCAATAATCAGGTAATGGGAGCGCCCGGCCTTCTTGAATCAGTCTCACCCTTTAGACTGGGGAATGTGAAAGGACAAAACCTGGCAGCTTTCGATTGCCTCCTCATCCGTAACGACCCCCCCTTTGACATGAACTATTATCACCTCATGTTGATGCTCGACTACCTCCCCCCAGAGGTCATACAGATCAACCCGCCGAAGGCGCTTCGAGATCTGAACGAGAAGATTTCAGGACTCCGCCTCCCACAATTCTCGCCGCCCAGCATAACCACAAAGAACTGGGAACATATGCTGGGATTTGCAAAGGAGCATGGCGAAATTGTGCTCAAGCCGCTGGAAGACTGCTCGGGGAGAGGTGTTGAGAAAATATCGGCAAAGGATCCGGACCTCCTGCAACACCTGAAGGCCAAAATGGGCGAGGGGAAGGGCGCACATTATTTGACGGCACAGGCCTTCCTTCCTGCCATTTACGAAGGGGACAAGCGCGTGTTTTTTGTCGACGGAGAGTGCCTGGGGGTCGTAAACCGCATTCCGGCAGACGGAAGTTTTATGGGAAACATTCACCAGGGCGCCAGATGTGAGGCTGCCACCTTAAGTGATAATGAAAAAGAGGTTGTAGAGGCCATATCAGTCTTTCTCAAGGATCATTCAGTTTTCATGGCCGGCATCGATCTCATCGGAGGGAAAGTTACCGAGATCAACGTGACCAGCCCCTCTGCGGTCAGGCAGATCAATGAAGTTTCAGGACTGCAAATCCACAAGCGTATCGTTGAAAAAATCCTGGCCTATGTTGCAAGGGAGCAGGCAGGGCTTCTGCAATAATATTTTTATCACCCATCAAGCCGGGATGGAGTCCCTTCAGACCTATCCCCGCCTTATCACCGGTACGTCGAGAGGCGACTTCTCTTCAATAAGGGTACACCTCATATCCCCATATCCGATATAGTCCTTAACCACCCCCTCCAAAGGGATAATCGCCTCGTTGAAGAGGGCCTGCACCTCACCCGTTTTAGACTCGAATATCTTCCGGGGCATGCGGACCGTTGCGGCAATGACTTTCTCATCTGTAGCTATCTTGAGTTTACGGCGCCAGTTGATCGTCTCATCCCTGGAGGCGATATCCACACTGATGAGAGACTCCCCCTCGCTCGGGATAGTCCTGATCTGGAAATTGCGCCCCTCCTCAAGCGGCCCGTAGCCGCCGAGACGGACGTTGTAGTATGCCGACAGGATATCTTCATAGTCAACCCCCTCGGGTATAGGTTCATTCACCACCTTTACAAGCTCTCCCTGTTCAAAAAACCTCCCCTCTATGACGCGCAGGTCATTATCGAGGCGGGTCAGCGTCCTCTCCACCCTCTTCCCGATGGTGACATGCCTCTCAAAGAGATGCACCCTTAATTTCCCTTCATCAGGGTGGTAGTTCATGTGGGAACGGTAGATATGGTGCCTGTATGAGGTGAGAAACCCGATAAACCCCCTGGTCTCCACCTCAAGCATCGCCATATATCCCTCCCCCTGGCGGGTCAGTTTGAATGAGCCCGTGGCCGCCTTTTTAAACCAGAGCAGGGCGATGTTGTAATAAGGCTCCTCATCTAAAAAGCCTTCAAGCCCCTCCTTTATCCCTTCCGGGCCTTTTGAAGGCGAAACGGGAGAGGATAGCGCCGGAAAGCTGAGGCGCGGCCTTAGAAGCGACCCGGCAAAAAGGAGCATCTGCCATATGAATTTGCGTCTGCCTCGGTTCATTATCCTGCCTTTTTCAATGCTGCCGAAGTCCCCCAGCTCTATACGCAATATATGCTTATATAAAAAACGATGGCATTAAGTGCCTGGTTCTGTGTACTGGCAGCAACATTCCCGGAGCTGGCAAGGTGAGAAAGGAAAGCGGCTATATCGGACTCTCCAAGTTCCTATAGATGACGTTTACCGTGAAAAAGAATGAATCCCCTTATCCATTTCACATATGCCTGCTCCGTTCTAATAGAATAATGTTTTCTTCTAACGGCAAGCCCATCCAATAACTTCATATGCAACTACCCGTTTCCGCTTTTTCGTAACATATATCAGAGAATTATTCGATCCGGGCCAATCTATCTGACTGTTTTATTTAGACTTTAACCTGTCCCCGACCTAAAGGCAGACAGCATAATGATATACGGACAAACCCACAACTGCAAGTGCTTTTGCGGTTTTTTAATGCCCTACACGCTTATATTTAAATAGAAAAACATAAAAACAATTTGACATCACGAAAATTTAGGACTTTAATTAGTATAAATTCATAAACGGACGGAACGTCCGTATAATCTAAGCTGTAATACTAAAAAATTCCATCTCTTTCAACTTATAGGAGTTCAACATGGCTATGGGCACAGGAGCTACATTGAAAATTATTGGTATTGCCCTAGTGGTTTTGGGAATTGGCCTTGCAATATGGGGGTATCAATTATCCGGTTCTGTCGGGTCGCAAATAATTCAAGCTGTTACAGGTTCAAATACGGATAAGGTAATGACTCTCTACATTACTGGTGCGGTCAGTTTTGTTGTTGGCATCTACCTTTTCGCTAAAAAATAAACAGGAGGCAACATGGATATCATCAGCTTAATAATATTCTTAGCAGTTGGCGCGCTGGTCGGGTGGCTTGCTGGCGTCATAGTGAAGGGAAGAGGATTTGGTGTTGTAGGAAATATTATTGTAGGAATTGTTGGTGCTGTATTGGGTGGCTTTGTATTCGGCCTGCTCGGTATAACAACAGGCGGGTTTTTAGGCTCTATAATTATGGCCACTATCGGCGCTGTAATTTTGTTGTTTTTAATTGGTTTAGTTAATAAGGCCTAGCTCAATAGCAGCTAATCAGAAAGCGTATTGCGCAGCACAAGACGTTGCCGGAATGGATGCCGCTTTATCTGGGCAAGTCGAAACACGTTGGAGCGAGAGTTCTTGAACATATAAACCTTCCGCTACACAAGACGACATTCGCTCTCAAACTCAAGGCGCGTCCAACTATGTCTACGCGCTCTTTTCGGCTTCACTCGCTCCAGTTACCTGTAAAGAACTACGATCTCATTGTTCCTGCACTTGAAGCGGCACTTCGTAATCGCTTCCATCCCCTGATTGGAAAGCAATGATGGCTAAGCTGTCAGTCGAAAGGGGCAGCCCAAAAGGGGGCGATTCTCTTTTTAACTTCAGGCATTTACTTGAAAAAATCCCTTCACCATTTGTTTCTTAATGGCCATTGAAAATCTGCCTCTTATAAACTATACTCTCATCTGATCTTTAATTATGTAATCAATTCGGAGATTTTATGCGAAGCAGGTATATACTAGCAGGAGACATAGGCGGGACAAAAACGCTTCTCGCCCTTGTTGCCCTGAATTCATACAAAAAAAGAGGCGTCTCTTTCCTGCATTCAAGAAAGTACAACAGCGACAGCTACGGATCACTGGAGGAGCTGCTATCTTCCTTCATGACTGAACTTTCTGTGCCTCCCGGAAAGACCGTTGCATCCATAGCCATTGCAGGGGTGGTGCAATCTGGCCGCTGCGATCTTACCAACCTTGCATGGTCGGCGGAAGAAGGGGCCATTAAGAGCAAAACCGGTCTTGCCGGGGTGCACCTCATGAATGACTTCACGGCTGTGTCCTTTGGAGTGCCTCATCTGAAAGAGAAAGAGCTGGCGGTCTTAAATAATGTGGAAAGCGACCCCCATGGCCCTATAGCCACAATAGGGGCTGGAACGGGCCTTGGCGAGAGCCTGGCATTTTGGTCTGAAACAAAGGAGCGGCTCCGAGTATTTCAATCCGAGGGAGGGCATGCAAGCTTTGCCCCCCAAAATTATGAAGAGATTGAGCTTTTAAAATACCTCTGGGACAAATACGGCCACGTAAGTTTTGAGAGACTTCTATCGGGCGAGGGGCTTGCAAATATCTACACCTTCCTTGCATCTTCTGAGCCTGGCAAGGAAGACAAGGCCATTAGCGGCGAGATGAATGAAGGTGACGCTGCAGCCCTTATTTCAAAATATGGCCTTCATGGAGATGATGAGCTTTGTTCAAGGGCGCTTGATATATTTGTCTCTATTTATGGCTCTGAAGCTGGCAATATGGCCCTCAAGATCATGCCTACTGGCGGCCTTTACATAGCCGGAGGGATAGCGCCGAAGATAATAAATAAGATCCAAAATGGTCTGTTCATGAAGTCCTTTCTTGACAAAGGGAGGATGTCAGAGCTTCTTGAAGAGATCCCTGTCAGGGTAATTATGAACCATGAGGTCGGGCTTATCGGTGCGGCTGAAAGAGGATTTCAAATAGCAAGAAGTTAAACCAGCTTAAAGCAAGCAAAAGCAGGCGCTTCCAAGCGATGACGCAATGGTAAAACCGCAGCTTATTTAAATTCCGGGAGGGGTTATATGTGCGCAATAAAGTTGAATATTGAGAATACAAAGGACTTTATTTCAAAAGAGGAAATTGAAGCCCTTTGGCCGCAGGTTAAGACCATACATGAAGCGATGGAAAGTGGAGACTGCCCTGGAAGCGACTTTCTTGGCTGGCTCCATCTCCCGTCGAAGACGGAAAACAGCCTCATTGATGATATAAATGCTGCGGCCGGGGATATCAGGGCCAAGGCCGATGTCTTCATCAGCATAGGCATCGGGGGATCATACCTGGGTGCGAAGGCGGCTATAGCATTTACCGGTCAAACATTTTCAGGCCATAACTCTGCCAGCCCGTCAACAAAGGACGACAAAAAATCTACGCAGGTCTATTTTGCAGGACAAAACATAAGTTCAGACTACCTGGCAGACCTTATAGATTTGATAGCTGACAAGGATGTCTGTCTGGGCGTCATATCAAAATCCGGAACGACTACGGAGCCCGCCATAGCCTTTCGCATACTCAAACAAAAAATGGAGGAAAAATATGGCAAGGAGGGCGCAAGGGACAGGATCATTGTTACGACGGACGAAAAAAAGGGGGCGCTGAAAAAGCTGGCTCATGATGAAGGGTATAAATCATTTATCATACCGGACGACGTGGGCGGCAGGTATTCCGTACTGACTCCTGTGGGGCTTCTTCCTGTCGCTGTTGCAGGCGTTGATATAGCCGAGCTGATGGAGGGGGCGAAGAGCTTTGAGACTGTTGCATCTGATTATCAGGCGGACAGAAACCCGGCCTACCTCTATGCCGCAGCGCGCTACATCCTACATCAAAAAGGGAAAGACATAGAGATGCTTTCAGGCTTTCATCCATCCCTTCATTATATCGGAGAGTGGTGGAAGCAACTTGCGGGAGAAAGCGAAGGGAAGGACGGCAAGGGGATATTCCCCGCATCGGCTGATATGACCACAGATCTTCATTCAATGGGGCAATGGATACAAGAGGGAAAACGCATCATTTTCGAAACCTTCCTCAATATCGAACAATCAAAGAGGGAAATAAAAATACCGCAGATTGATAATGACCTTGACGGCCTTAACTACATTGCGGGAAAAACACTCGAATTTGTAAACGACAAGGCTTATCGTGGAACCGCCATGGCTCACCTTAAGGGTGGCGTTCCAAACATGACCATATCCATTAAAGACAGATCCGCCGCAACGCTTGGGCAGCTCTTCTACTTCTTCGAGAGGGCCGTTGCCATGACGGGCTATCTTATGGACGTAAATCCCTTTGACCAGCCAGGAGTCGAATTCTATAAAAAGAATATGTTTGAACTTTTAGGGAAGAAATAGCGCTATTTGCTTAATTGATTTTCATGCCCATAATATTGAATTATCACTAGTGCTAATATAGTTGCATATTTATCATGGATTACCGCCTTTGCGGGAATGACACAAAAAAAGGACATAAGAAATTGCGCCTGGACAATATAAGAGAACTGCTCAACTCCGTAAAAAAAGGAGAGATAGATGTTGATGAAGCCCTTGGCAGTCTTAAAGAGCTTCCCTTCAAAGACCTTGAATTTGCATCTATCGACTCGCACAGGGAACTTCGTCAAGGTTTTCCTGAGGTAATATACGGTGAAGGCAAAGATGCCGGAAAGATTTCCTCCATAATAAGGGAGATGAACAAGGCCGGTCAAAATATCCTCATCACAAGGCTTGATGAAGAGAAAGCTAAAACAGTTTACAGCGCCTTTAAAAATGCTGAATATTTTCCAGATGCAAGGGTTGCGCGTATATTGAACCACGAGATCGAAGATAAGGGAAAAGGGACTGTACTCGTCATTTCAGCCGGAACGTCGGATATAGCCGTTGCTGAAGAGGCCTGCCTTACCGCTGAAATCATGGGCAACAGGGTTGAAAGATTATATGACGTCGGCGTAGCCGGGCTTCACCGCCTGCTTGGCTCCCATAAAAAACTGCTCAATGCATCCGTTATCATAGCCGTCGCCGGTATGGAGGGGGCGCTGCCAAGCGTCGTCGGCGGGCTGGTCGCAGCTCCCGTCATAGCCGTGCCTACATCCGTCGGATACGGAGCCAGTTTCAGCGGCGTGACGGCGCTGCTTGCCATGCTGAACTCCTGCGCATCGGGTATAACTGTAGTCAATATAGATAACGGCTTCGGCGCTGCATACGCGGCCAGTCTCATTAACAGGGCATAAAATGAAAACCATATATATAGATGCCTTCTCAGGAATTAGCGGAGATATGATGGTGGGGGCCCTTATCGACCTTGGCCTGCCTTTACAAGCCATAAAAGAGGGTATTGACAAACTTCCACTGGAGGGTTATGAAATATCATGCAAAAGGGTCAAAAAAAACGGGATCGACGCCGCCAAGTTTAGCGTAGAGGTAAAGGAGAAACAGCCCTCAAGGCTATACAGTAATATAAGGGAGATGCTGGAAGAGTCGGCCCTCAAAAAAGAGGTGAGGGATCTTAGCCTTGCAATCTTTGACGCCATTGCCGTAGCGGAGGGCAAGGTTCACGGTATTGCCGCTGAAAAGGTTCACTTCCACGAGGTTGGCGCCGTAGATTCCATCATCGACATCGTGGCAACGGCAATAGGGGTAGACCATCTGGGGATAAAAAAGATAGTCTCATCGAAGATCATTACCGGAACCGGCATGGTAAAGGGAGACCACGGCCATATGCCTATCCCCGCCCCGGCTACAGCCGAACTCCTTAAAGGCATCCCCTTTAAAGGCTCCGACGCACCCTTTGAGCTCGCCACTCCTACGGGAGCCGCTATAGTGAAGGTACTGACAACTGAATTTGGCGACATGCCGGATATAAACACCCAGGCTATAGGCTATGGGGCCGGAGAGAGGGATCTTGAATGCCGCCCTAACCTGCTGAGGATATTTCTAGGTGAGCAGATAAATGCAACAGTTGATATCTCTGATGAAGTGTACGATAGAGACAATGTCTTGATCATGGAGGCATCCATCGATGATATGAATCCGCAATTTTTCGAGCCTCTTGTGGAAGAACTTTTTAACTGCGGCGCCCTTGATGTCTGCATGACCCCCATATTTATGAAGAAGATGCGTCCGGCCACACTGCTTCAGGTAATCGCGCCTGTTGAAAAAAGAGGCCGGTTTTCATCAATCATATTCTCAGGCAGTACAACCATAGGGATAAGGTGCTATGAGGTCGAAAGGATCAAGCTTATAAGACGGGAAGAGACGGTAGAAACGTCTTTTGGAAGGATCAGGGTAAAGGTGATTGAAAAGAGAAAGGGCTTGACTGAACTGCGGCCTGAATATGAAGAGTTGAAAAGACTTTCTTTAAATAGTACACTCTCAATTGTGGAGATAAATTCTGCAATTTCCAGCGAGCTTGCAGATAAGAAAATATAAAGGCAAGCCGCAGGCGTCTGGATTCTCAAGATAGGCGTCATTTGCATAGCAACAAGGCAATTTTACAAAGGGAAGATATTGACTGACAAAATAAGCCACATAATGGTTGTAGATGACGATCTTTTTTTCAGAGAGCTTATAAGAGACAGCCTTTCTGAAGAGTTTGACATCACGGCCGTTGACAGCGGTAAAGAGGCGATCAAGGTGGCTAAAAAAACGTCGCCAGACCTTATCCTGCTGGACAGGCTCATGCCGGACATGAGCGGCGAGGAGGTGTGCAAAAAACTTAAGTCAGACGATTCAACAATGGCGATCCCCGTAATCATGGTAACCTCCCTCGGGGAAAAAGATGAGATTATTGAGGGTCTTGAGGCGGGGGCTGACTACTACATTGCAAAACCTGTATATATGCCAGAGCTCATCGCCAAAATCAGGTCATCCCTTCGCACCCAGAATATATATATCAATTTCGAAAAGAAAGATCTTCTTAACGTGCTCGACATCTACGAATCGCTTACCGTCTTTCACACCAGTAAAGATATACTAAGCGATATTGCTCACAAGGTGGCTGTGGCGCTTGATGCGGTAAGATGCTCCATAGTCAAGGTAGATGACAACCGCGATTTTGGCCTCATCATCGCCTCCAATGAAGACAGCCAAACAAAAGGCGTCCGAATCGAACTGAAAAAATATCCCGAGATAAGGCGGTCAATCGATCTCAAAAGAGATGTCATCATCAACGATATAAAGGCCAACCCCATCTTAAAAGAAGGGGCCGAGTTCATAAAGGACCTGCCCTTTAGTTCACTGGCCGTTCTTCCCATATCTATTGACGACAAGTTTATGGGAACACTTCTGTTAAGAGTGGCAACGGAAAAAGAAAAGATATCCGAAAAGGAGATAAGTTTCTGTGAGGTTGTTGCAAGGGCTGCCGGAAATGTTCTGGAAAACGCAACGCTTATGGAATCCCTGAGGCTTGCCAATATCGAACTTGAAACACTTGCCACAACAGATGGGTTGACGGGTCTGTATAACCACCGTTTCTTTTATTCCAGACTGGATGAAGAATATAATATCTCCATGCGATACAAGGTCACCCTTGCATGCATAATGCTGGATATTGACTTTTTCAAGAGTGTCAATGATACCTATGGCCATAGAAAAGGTGATCTCATACTTAAGGAGATGGCTTCCACAATAACAAAGACGATTAGAAAGACGGACATAGCCGCAAGGTATGGGGGGGAGGAGTTTGTAATACTCCTGCCTCATACAGATAAAGAAGGGGCGATGTTCGAGGCGGAAAGGATCAGGGATGCAGTAAGTAAAAGCTCCTACTCAGCCCTGCCGAAGGGGGAATCCATAACTATAAGCCTCGGCATATCCACCTGCCTTCACGACGGTGTCTGCAAACCTGAAGACCTCGTGAAATTCGCCGACAAGGCGCTTTACATGGCAAAAGAGGGGGGCAGAAACCGGGCCATTATGTGGGATGATCTTTAATAAATCGAGTAGGATGAGGGGTCGCCCCCTCAGTCCTCTCACACCACCCGGCATACGGTTCACGTACCAAGGCGGTT
>JAVVFD010000088.1:0-10750 GCA_032250935.1 bacterium | reverse complement strand
GTTGCAGCCAAGAGAGAGTTGCGCGATATTATAAAGGAAGGCAGGAAAGAAGGGAGTAAGGCCGCACTTAAAAAGCTTGAGAAGAAAAGAATGGATGTTCAGAAAAAGATTGACGAGCATAGCGGAGTGGAAATACCTTCTTTTGAAAGCGTAGCCGAAGGGGATATGGTATTTGTAAGGAGTCTTGACAGGGATGCAAAGGTCGTCTCTCTTGACAGAAGGCGAAAGCGCTTGGGCGTCGAATCCAGGGGGATCAGGGTTGACGTTCCCCTTGCGGACATTATGAAGGAGACCGGAAAAGTTGGTGAGCGTTCAAAAAAGCAACATAAGGTGACGATGAGCTTTGACGATGCCGCCAGCTCTATTAAACTGCTAGGAATGAGGCTCGAGGAGGCACTTGACGAGGTTGAGGGTTTTATCGATGGCGCCGCTGTGTCGGGACTCAATGAAGTGAAGATTATTCATGGCATAGGAACGGGCGCGCTCATGAAGGGGATAAGGGCTTACTTGAAGAATCATCCCGATGTCGCCGCTTATCGCAGCGGCGAGCAGTCTGAGGGCGGGGCCGGGGTGACGATTGTAACGCTCAGGTAGCCCGGTACCATTAATAGATGCTATCCGCCAATCTCTTCGAGCCTTTTTGCTATGATATCCTTTATTTTCTGATTGAGTACCTTTCTTTCGGAGGGGCTCATATCTGCAGTTGGTATAGGTTCATCAACAATAACTGTCACCTTGCCGGGCTTTTTGCCGTATGATTGCCTGTTCCAGAGCCTTCCAGCATTATGAGTTACAGGCACTATAGGTACGCCATTGGTTATGGCAAGGCCAACTCCCCCGGGATTAAAGTTTTCAATTTTGCCCGGCGCGGCCCTTGTCCCCTCGGGGAATATAAGCATATTATAGCCCGATTTTAATATTCTTTTTCCTTCCTTGTTTATCTGTTTTATGGATTTTGATCCGGCGCTCCTGTTTATACCTATATGACCCAGTGCCATAAGGCTCCATCCGAAAATCGGTACATACATCAATTCTTTTTTAAGGACCCACATGAAGGGTGGGAAAATGGTGGGGAAGGCCACAGTCTCCCAGGCGCTTTGATGGTTTGAAAGATAGACGGCAGGTCCATCAGGAAGCCTGCCATTGAACTTGACTTCGTGGGTGATGCCGCATATAACCTTAAGCATGAAAAGGTTGGATAAGCCCCAGAATCGTCCGATCGGGTAGACAAACTTGAGCCCCAGCGGCCTGAAAAAAACTATTAAACCTGTAAGGGCAAAACTGTTTATACAAAAAAGAATATTGAAAATAACGGTTCTTAATATATTCAAGATAAATCACCTGTCAAAAATTTTAATCAGCTAAATGTACTGGATTAATGTATAGAATGTCAACAAAAGCCATGCCTTTAATCGATCTCTTTTACAGGGATCTTCTCCGCTTGTGTCTTCTCATCCCCTTTAATTCGTATGCTAGCCCCTTATCCTTGAAAAAATACGGGCTATAAGATAATATGATCCAATAATTACTTACAAGGTATGAAAATGAGAAAGATAAGACTTTACGACACCACATTAAGAGATGGAACGCAGGCTGAGGATGTCTCCTTTTCTGCCGAAGACAAGGTGCGAATTGCCGAAAAACTGGATGAACTTGGTATGCATTATGTCGAGGGGGGATGGCCCGGCTCTAATCCAAAGGATATGGATTTTTTCGACAAGGTCAGGAAAATTCAATTATCAAGTGTCAAGATAGCAGCCTTCGGCAGTACAAGAAGGGCGGGCAACAAGCCTGAAGATGATCCTAACCTTATGGCCCTGCTCGATTCGGGCGTTAGCGTTTCAACTATTTTTGGAAAGACCTGGGATCTTCACGTTACAAAGGCTATTCGTATATCGCTTGAGGAGAACCTTGATCTGATTCATTCATCCATTGCATACCTGAAGGAGAGGATGGATGAGGTCTTTTATGATGCGGAGCATTTTTTCGACGGATATAAGGCCAACCCCGCTTATGCCGTAAAGACCGTAAAGGCGGCTGCCGAGGCGGGCGCTGATTGCATTGTCCTTTGTGATACTAATGGTGGAACCCTGCCTTCCGATCTTGAGAGGATAATGGCTGAACTAAGGTCAGAAATAGACTATCCTCTTGGAATTCATACCCATAACGATTCCGACCTTGCCGTTGCAAATACACTTGCAGCCGTTAGAATGGGAGCAGATCATATTCAGGGGACTGTCAACGGTATAGGCGAAAGATGCGGCAATGCCAATCTTTGCTCCATAATCCCAAATCTTCAATTAAAGATGGGGATGAGTTGTATCTCTGCGGAGCAGCTGAAGAGGATGAGGGAAGTATCACGCTTCGTCGTTGAACTTGCCAACCTGACCCACAACAAACATCAGCCTTTTGTCGGGAATTCGGCCTTTGCCCATAAGGGCGGCATACATGTGAGCGCCGTATTAAAAGATAGTGACACCTACGAGCATATAAGGCCTGAACTTGTAGGTAATCACCAGCGGGTCCTTGTCTCAGACCTGTCAGGGCGCAGTAATATCCTCTATAAGGCCAAGGAGTTCGGCCTGGATATAGACAGTAAAAACCCGGCCGTTCAGTCTGTTTTGAAGAAGATAAAGGAACTTGAAAACAGGGGCTTTCAGTATGAAGGCGCAGAGGCGTCATTTGAGATGCTTATGAGAAAGGCGAAGGGAGAGGAGCATAAATTTTTCGATCTTATCGGCTTTAGGGTTATAGACGAGAAGAGGAAAGAGGACGAGCCTCCATTTGCCGAGGCTACCATCATGATTAAGGTGGGAGGGCATATTGAGCATACTGCATCAGTAGGCAACGGCCCTATAAATGCCATGGACAATGCCCTTAGAAAGGCGCTGGAGAAGTTTTATCCCGAGCTGAGAGATGTCGCTCTTATCGATTTTAAGGTAAGGGTGCTGACGGCGGGCGAGGGTACGGCGGCATCCGTGAGGGTGCTTATGGAGTCGGGTGATGGCGTTGATAAATGGGGTACTGTAGGCGTTTCTCATAACGTCATCGAGGCGTCATGGCAGGCAGTTGTTGATAGTATAAACTACAAGCTGCTTAAGGAAGACCTCAAGCGGGGTAAATAGCCGCTATGGGCAAGGAGCTTATCGCTCTTTTAGCCATCTTGCTGATGACTGCGGCATATTCTTTTAATAATTCTGCCGGTCTATTCAGATCTGACTCATCTTATCCAGCCGGCAATATTGATTCAAATAAGGATCGTTCAGGACCTGCTTCTCATCTTGAAATCGTAAGAGACGGGGCAGGCCGCATATACCCTTTGAATGAAGCCGGCCCCAATTATATTGTGCTTAATGGCGAGCCGCTTGAAGGCGGAGACCGGATTGAATATATAAACCCCGGAAATCAGCAGCCAGGCGGCCTGAATGCCGGGCAGATAAGACGTGGAAGAATGAAAGGTCAGACCCTTCTTCTTTTCGGAATGCCTATAAATCTGAATGAAGCTAGCATAGATGACTTGACGGCACTGCCCGGAATTGGCGTTAAAACAGCCGAGGCAATAGTCAGGTTAAGGGAAGAAAAGGGGCCTTTTAAGGCAATATCAGAGATTATGAATGTTCGCGGTATCGGCAAGAAAAAGTTTAATCAGATCAGAGAAAAACTGACATTATAGAGGCGCCTTAATAATATCAGGTCATCATGATCTTGTTTTTAAGTATCAATATTTCAAAGGCCATTGATGCCTTATTTGCAAGTCTTTGAATGTCGAGAAGAGTATCACCCAGTTCTTTTTCTCCGCCGTCTACATAGAGTATATTGACAACCTTTCCCATCATTGCTATAGGGACAAGAAGGGCCGCAATCGGGGGATTCCCCCCCATGGAGCTTATCAGTTCCTGATTGGTTTCTGTCTCCGGTATAGGGCCGAGATAGAAGCTGTTGCCTTCGGCCACCGTTTTAAGTACAGAAGGTTCCTGAAGGGATATCTGCATATCTTCAATCCCCTCCAGGGGCTCTCCCTCATTCATAGCCCTCCATCCTACGGCTTTTTTACCTTTTACTATAAAGAGCGCCATTCTTGAGAACTTATCTCCCAGGTATTGGCTTATGACATCTGCGATAACTTCTCTGTCTCCTGATTCTGCCAGCGTTCTGGAGAGATCATCTATGGAAAACTCTTTAAGGAAGCTTTTCCTTGCCTCTTCCTGAATGATCTCAGCCTCTTCGAGTTCCTCTTCCAGATCGCTTATCTTTTCAATTGGTGCAACAGGTGGGGCCGGCTTGACTATCGCTGCCGGTTTATCTCTCACAGATACATATCTCGTATTTCTTTTAATCCCGTAGTATCTTTCAAGGGCAAGCATGAGGTCAACTTCCGGGGTAACGACAGGACTAACGACAAAGTTCGTTATAAATGAAATTTCATCGATTACATTCAAATCTGTCGGGTCTTCCAGTGCAAGGGTCAACCTGTTTTTTTCAAGCGAGACAGGAATGACATGGTATTTTTCTACCAGCTCCTTTGGAATAATCCGGATTATGTTTGGAGGAATGTCGGCAAGTGTCTCCTGGTTGACGTATGGAACCCCAAGCTTTTTACTGAGAAATCCGGCAATGGTATCCTCACTGATGAATCCCAGCTCAATCAGGTTTGTTCCGATCTTTCCACCGTAGATAACCTGGCATTTAAGCGCCTCTCCCAGTTGATCCCCCGTTATTATCCCTGCCTGGACGAGCATATCTCCTATTTTGACTCCCATATTAAGACCCCTTGGTGGAACTTCATTGAAATGTTAATGCTTTCAGCTGACTATAAACCTGGCTTAAGCCTATGAGGATGTTGTTTTTTTTCGGGCAATACTTTACTATTCCCTTTGGAGCCTATCATTTCTTTGCGTTCTATGTATATTTATTAGCATAAGAGATTTCTTTTTTCAATATTTATGAAGGGAGAGCGTGACCTTTAGTCAGCTTAATATATATGTCTGAAAAGAAAACCATACTGAAAAGAGCATCCCTCGTTGGCAGCCTTACGTCTCTAAGCCGCATATTTGGCCTGCTCAGAGATATGGTGATTGCAAGACTCTTTGGGGCTTCAATGGCGACAGACGCCTTCTTTGTCGCATTTAGAATACCCAATGTATTAAGGCGCCTCTTTGCAGAAGGGGCGCTTACTGTATCGTTTATACCTATATTTAAGGATGCTCAAATAAAAGGAGGCAGAGCCGAGGCAAAGGAAATAGTCAATGTGGTCTTTACCTTTTTGACTCTTGTCGTTGCTGTTGTAGTTGTTTTTGCCATTATATTTGCTCCAGCTATCGTTAAGATAATTGCCGGTGGCTTTGCCGACCCTGAAAAGTTTGAGTTGACCGTATATTTGACAAGATTAACCTTCCCATATCTTTTTCTGATATGCCTCGTCGCCTTTTCAATGGGGGTTTTGAATTCGGTAGGTCATTTTACCGCCCCTGCCATGGCTCCTGTTTTGTTGAATATCTCCATTATAACTTCGGCGCTTTTGTTCGGAGCGCATCTCGGTGAGCCCGTTGTTTCCCTCTCTATCGGAGTGGTATTTGGAGGAGTTTTGCAGGTCTTGTTACAGATCCCATTTCTCAGAAGGGAAGGATATTTTCCGTCTTTAAGCTTCGATTTTAGAAATCCCGCTTTAAAAAAGCTCTTGCTTTTAATGGGGCCGGCGCTGTTCGGGATAGCCGTTTACCAGCTGAATATTTTTATATCAACCATAATTGCATCCTACCTGCCGGAAGGAAGCGTATCTTATCTCTATTACGCCGATCGATTCTTTCAACTCCCGCTGGGCATATTCGTAATATCAATGGCGACTGCTCTCCTCCCCACGATGAGTGAGCAGGTGAGCACAGGAAGGCTGGAAGACATGCATGATTCGATCACCTTTTCCATTAAAGTCATGTCCTTTATTACCCTTCCGGCAGCAGCCGGACTTTTTGCCTTAAGTGTTCCCCTTTTCAGTCTGTTTTTTCAAAGGGGAGCCTTTGATTACGATACTACCCTGAAATCAGCCGACGCCCTCAGGTATTACGCGGTTGGACTTTGGGCCATTGGCGGTGTAAAGATGGTTGTTCCAGCTTTTTACGCCATGCAGGATATGAAGACCCCCGTCCGGGGAGCCTTTGCGGCATTTATCTCTAATGTGCTATTGTCGCTCCTTCTCATGGGGCCCCTTCTCCACGGCGGACTGGCTCTTGCGACAAGCCTTTCTTCTCTTATCAATCTTGCATTTTTAATATTTGTCATCAGGGAGCGGGCAGGGAAAATTATCGACAGGGTTATGCTGAGCTCTTTTATGAAATCACTTCTTGCCTCATGTGCAACGGGGGTGGTTGCATCATTTGTATCCAGGTTTGCGGACTGGAGCATGGACGGCAACAGTTTGGAAAAGATAATTGTTGTCACCGCAGCGATTGCAGCCGGTGTAATAACTTACATCATTTCATCCTTTTTGCTAAGGAGTGACGAAGCGACCTATGTAATGAAAGAAGTTAAGGTAAGGATCGGAAGACGCTGTGGAAACGCTTAGGGTGCCGACTGACTGGGGGGTGATTTCAATTGCCTTTAGTGATAAAGGAATAATCTCCCTTTATCTGCCGGGCGACCCCGCCTTGACCATGGCTGATGAAATTACGCATGCAATGGGAAAGGATAGAGAAAATTACAGCAATATTGACTCTCTTTTGAAGAGATATTTTAGCGGCAGTCATGTAGACTTTAGCAAGCTTAAGGTAGATCTTTCAAGGCACACAGCTTTTTTCAGGGATATCTGCCGCGCCGCCCAATCCATACCATACGGCGAACTCAGGACTTACAGCCAGCTTGCAGAAATGGCTGGCCGGAAAAATGCTGCACGCGCCGCAGGCAGGGTTATGGCCGCCAATTCCATACCGATAATCATACCGTGTCACAGGGTGGTTTCGTCCGATGGTTCTTTAACCGGATATTCTGCGCCGGGCGGTCTTAAGACAAAGAAAGAGCTTCTCATGATGGAGGGAGTCTGTTTTGACAAGAACGGCAGAGTTATCAATTGAATATAATAATATCTTGTTAAGTTTGCCAAGAGGGGGACGTTATGGATATTGAAGAGAAAAAGAAGCTTATTGATCAGGGATACCAACTGCTTAAAGGCGGCTATCCTAAGCTGGCTATAGAACCCTTTGAGAAGATTCTTGAAGATGGAGAGAGGCTTCCTCTATCTCTTTCTCTGCTGGGCCTTGCCATTATGAGATCCGGTGGTGACAAAAAAAGAGCGATAGATCTATGTAAAGAGGCGGTCAGGATGGACATTTCCGAACCGCAGTACTACATAAACCTTGCCGAGGTCTGCCAGAGGGCCGGGATTAAGTCCTGGGCTGTCAAGGCGATTCAGATGGGTCTTAATAAAGCGGATAAAAATAGTCATCTCCTTCAAAAGGAGATGAAGAAATTCGGTCTTCGCAAGAGACCTCCCATCCCTTTTCTTTCCAGGTCGAATTTTATAAACAAGTCTATGGGCGTTATTCTTAGCAGGCTGAAAAGCTGGATGAGTTGATTTTAAAAAATAACTTTTCAAATATCGACAAAAAATGGATAATATAGCCGCTTAAAGGCTGGATTTTTCAACTATCTCTTAAGGAGGGTTTTTTATGTCTGACAGCAGAGGGCAGTGGAAGAGTGAGTTTGGCTTTGTTCTTGCCGCAGTGGGTTCGGCCATAGGTCTTGGCAACATCTGGCGCTTTAGTTATATGGCTTACGAAAACGGCGGCGGCGCTTTCCTCATACCTTATATTGTTGCCCTCTTTACGGCAGGCATCCCTTTGCTCATCCTTGAATTCGGCATAGGACATGAGAGAATAGGGAGCGCGCCACTCGCCTTTGCCAAGATCAGCAGACGCTGGGAGTGGCTCGGCTGGTGGGCCGCCACATTCGTCATGTTCGGCATTGTCCTCTATTATACCGTTGTCATAGCCTGGTGCCTTAATTTCTTCCTTTATTCCTTCGATCTTAGCTGGGGAGATGATCCCAACGCCTTCTTTTTCAAAGAGTACCTCAAGGTATCTGATTCACCATCTGCATTTGGAGAGATCAGGACGCCGATATTTTTCTCTCTCGCCATTATATGGGTGTTTAATTGGGCGATTGTATACAGGGGCGTTGAAAAGGGCATTGAGACGGCGAACAAGGTGTTCATGCCTCTCCTTTTTATTCTTATGGCTGTTCTTGTTGCCTGGTCACTAACTCTTGAAGGCGCAATGAACGGTATATCGGCATACTTGAGGCCCGATTTTGCAAAACTGGCCCAGCCCAAGGTCTGGATAGATGCATACAGCCAGATCTTCTTTACCTTAAGCCTGGGCTTCGGGATAATGATCGCCTACGCTAGTTATCTCCCTGCAAAGGCGAATATCACTAAAAATGCATTTATTGCCGCATTGATAAACAGCGGTTTTTCCATATTTGCAGGTTTTGCAACATTTTCTCTTCTCGGTTATATGGCGCTCAAGGAGGGAAAGGATATATCCGAAGTGGTATCCCAGAGCATCGGCCTTGCCTTTGTCGCCTATCCCAAGGCTATGACACTGCTGCCCGGCGGCAGCATATTCGGCGCAATATTCTTTTTCAGCCTCGTCGTTGCAGGGCTTTCATCTTCTATATCTATAATCGAGGCCTTCGTCTCTGCCATAGTGGACAAATTCGGGGTTAAAAGGGGGAAGCTCATTACCTTCGTCTGTGTGGGAGGCTTTTTCGGTTCAGTTGTGTTTACCACCCAGGCCGGGCTTTTATGGCTGGATATTGTCGATCATTTCATTACGCATTACGGCCTGGTAATTGTCGGCATACTTGAGTGTTTCATTGTCGGCTGGTTCTTCAATTTCGAGCTTGTGAGAAACCATATAAACAAGATATCAACCATTCAGCTGGGAAGCTGGTGGGGCTTCCTGATTAAATTCTTTGTTCCTTCCATCCTTCTCATAATCCTGCTCGGTGATCTATACAATGAACTTCAAGAGCCATATGGAGGGTACAGCTGGACTGCGCTCATCCTGATAGGGCGCGACTGGCTTCTTGTGACGTTGATTGTGGCGTTCTTCCTGGCCACAAGGCCGTGGCGTACCGACAGCCATAGGAAAGAGGGGAGGGGGAAGGTGGCAGATTAGATCAACTTATGATTTAATGGAATTTTAAGAGAAGGGGATAATTGTCCACTCAAGGGCTGGCCCCTCTTCCCTTTTATTCTTCCCCAAATTCCATATTCATTAGCCCCCCCAATTTAGTTAATAGATTATGTTTGACAACACCTTGATCTTTGCTAGTATTCGATATGTCCTTTATATGATACCGGCAATCAGCCCCGCAGCAAATCGATAGGATACTTGATTATCTTTAACCCGAATTTGATACAGGCTGGAACAACGAAACGCAACAAGTTGAGGGGAATTCGCCCCTCAATATATAAACATACTATACAGAATGTGTGATATCAATAGTATGCATCTTGGTATATTATACTGTTCGGCAGGAGAAAAAATGGAAATAATCATTACAGATCTTACCAGATTTTCGAGGCCGGATATTGTTTGTATCGCCGGGATAAATCCAGACACAAATGAATGCATTAGGCCTTTGCCTTACCTGGCTATAACTAAATGCCGCAGGTTGAATATCCTTCCTGGCGCCAAAATGGCAGGCAATTTTGTGCCTATCCCATGTCCAGCCCCTCACACTGAAGACAAAAACTATCTAGGGCCGCTTACTTTTAACGGCCCATGTAGCACTGAGGAGTTTAAGGTGGTTTTAGAGGCGACGAAAAGCCCAAATGTACAAGAAGGTTTTTCTGTCCAAATTCCATTCGGGCAAAAACATATACCTATCAACAATCAACCACAAAAATCCATTGTAACCATTTCAGTTACCCCCCGAGATATCAGTATCGTGCCAGATTCTTTTAATCCAGGGAAAATTAAGATAATATTTACGGATAGTTCAGGACAGGAGTTCCGGTATCTAGCTATAACTGACTTAGGCTTTTATAATTACGCTGAGAAAAACAAGGGAGATAATTTCGCCAACCTTAATAACTTCATTCATTCACAATCTGAAGTTTTCATAAGGGTCGGACTAAGTCGTGCGTATGAATCGCAAGACGGAAGAAACGGATATTGGTTACAAATAAATGGAATCTATATGTTCCCTGAATATCTTGAAGAAATCAGGTGTTATTCGTAATAGTGGTAAATTTATGAGCAATGAATTATTCACAATAGGCTACTCCCCCCACATACTCGATTCATTCCTACGTGTTTTGAAAAAACACAAAATAACTGCTGTCGCAGATGTTCGGTCTTCGCCGTATAGTCAGTTCAAGCCAGAATTCAACAAAGATCAACTTACAGAATTTCTCAATCAACATGGAATCGCTTATGTGTTTTTGGGAGACTTCTGCGGGGCACGAGTTGAAGACCAATCTTGTTATGTTAATGGGAAAGTAAACTATACGCTTGTGGGTGAAAATCCTAAATTCAAGGAAGGCTTAAAAAGAATAATTAATGGCATGGAGAAGTACCGCATAGCCCTTATGTGCGCAGAAAAAGACCCAATTACATGCCATAGAACTATTCTAGTTTGTCGAAATCTGACTGACAAAGGCATTGATATCAAACATATTGGTAACGTTCAAAAGTTGTGGCATTATGCGATATTGACTGAAACGATATGAATATCGAAGTTGCCGTTGATG
>JAVVFD010000087.1:0-10875 GCA_032250935.1 bacterium | reverse complement strand
ATTATGCAAAAAGGAAGAGTGTGCCACATAAGGATATGGAAAAATGGCTGGGTCCATGGCTTAATTATGTTCCGGCTAAATTCTAGGCCTGTCTTTGGCCTGGCGTTGCCTTGTTACGGTTTCTTCTTTGTGCTGCATCATATGATATCTGCTTGAGATACCTTTAGGGAGTATTTGAAATGAAAGAGTCTGATTTTCTGGATGAAAACGCAATAATTATTGAACGACTGAAGCAATTGCCCATACTTAAAGCCTTTGCTAAAGACGACATCAAGAGTTTGATGCAGTTTAGCAAGGTAGTGGAGTATGAAGACGATGAGCTTATTATAGAAGAGGGGCAAGAAGATAGTTGCATATTTTTTGTGCTTTCGGGCCGGGCGATTGTTGTTAAGGACGGCGTGGAAATAGCTCAACTTGGAAATGTTGGTGATGTCTTCGGAGAGATGGCTGTGATTCAGGGAAGGCCAAGGTCTGCATCAGTTAAATCGATCGGTAAAACCTTATGCCTCATGGTTGATGCCTCCTATATAGAGATGCTTGAGGAGGGAGATAAAGGTACATTCATGTATGTCATATTCCGCATTTTTTCGATGCTTCTTGCAACCAGGCTCAGCGATACAAACGAGGCTCTCATCGAAGCCAGACAGGAAATAGAACGTTTAAAGGCAAACGATTCCTCTCTTTAATCATTTACTCTGCATTTCGAAATAGGGGAGTACCTTTTTCCCCTGTCTTATAAGGATAATTCAGCCTTGATTCCTGAACGTGCGCTTACACAGATCGGCATAGTCCACTCCATATATAAGAAGAAATTCGGTATTCCCCGGCAGCCCGGCCTTGTATCTGAGGCAAGCGCTACGATAGAACTTCTTCCCCCCTTTAATAATGAGCAGTTTGTACGGGGGCTTGAGGGCTTTTCGCACATATGGGTGCTTTTTGTTTTCCATGTCTCCGCAGATGAGGGCTGGAACTCAACAGTGAGACCGCCAAGGCTGGGCGGGAAAAAAAGGGTGGGCGTTTTTGCATCACGCTCGCCATTCAGGCCGAACCCTATCGGCCTTTCTGCAGTAGAACTGGAAGGGATATCTTTTGAAAAAGGAAAGGTTTTTTTGCATATTAAAGGCGTTGATATCCTGGACGGCACTCCCGTTATAGATATCAAGCCATACCTCTCTTATTCCGATTCCATAGCAGATGCAAAAGGAGGTTATGCCGATGCTGCTCCTGAAAGGCCCTTTGAGGTTGTTTTTAGCGATGAGGCTGATTTTCGGATATTAAAGGAAAAAGAAAATGGCCATGAAAGGCTAAAGGAACTTATAATCGATATACTCAGTCAAGACCCGAGGCCGGCCTATTACACTTCAAAGCACCGTAGGGCCAATTTTTCAATAAGCATACTCGATTTTGAGATAAATTGGCATGTAGAGGATAAAGCGATTATGGTAACGGAAGTGACCGATTTAAAATGAAAGTTTTTTAAGATACCAGGGGAATGATTCAAAACAGGCTCTTGCCTTAAATGGTTTTCCTGTGGTACAATCTTTACCTTTTTAATAAAGATTATTTTTTCTGTCACGCCGCGCTTTCGCGTGATACCATAAACTTAGCTGCAAAGGGGAATATATTGAAACCTTTTTACAACCTCCCGAAGGAGGTCATTGATGACATCGAGCTTTACAGGATAGAGGTAGAGAGATTTGGCAGGGAAGAGACTACAGCGGCAAAACTCAGGCCGTACAGGGTCGCCCGGGGTATATATGCCCAGAGGGGACAGGAGCGGTTTATGACAAGGATTAAGGTGCCCGGCGGCAATATGACGCCTGAGCAGATGCGTATGATTGCCGACCTTTCGGAGAAGTATGGCAACGGCATCCCTCACGTAACGACGAGGCAGGATATCCAGCTTCACTACGTAAAGCTGGAAGACACGGTAAAAGCGATGGAGGAGATGTCGGACGTGGGCCTGACCACCAGGGGCGGCGGGGGTAATACGGTGAGGAACATTACCGCCTGTTACGATTCCGGTGTCTGCGACCGTGAAATCTTCGACGTTTCTCCATATCCGCCAGCGCTTACGGAGTTTTTCCTGACTCATCCAAAGGGGTACAGCCTGCCAAGGAAGTTCAAGATAGCCTTTTCAGGCTGCTCTGACGATTGTTCTTTTGCCACCATAAACGATGTCGGTTTCATTGCAAAGACGAAGCTAATCGACGGCGTTGAAACAAAGGGCTTCAGGGTATGGGCGGCAGGAGGGATGGGCGCAAAGTCGAGGCCTGCAGAATTGCTGGAGGATTTTATCCCCCTTGAGGACGTTGTCTATGTTGCAGAGGCTATAATGCTCATCTTCGATGAACATGGCAACAGGAAGAACAAGCACAAGGCAAGGCTCCGCTTCGTCATGGAGAAGATAGGGATAGACGAGTTTAAAAAGCTATACGAAGAAAAGATGAAGGTCGTAAGGGGTGAGGGGAAGAAGGCGCTCGATTTGAGAGCGCCTGTCTATCCCGACTCCAGCATCAGCGATGAAGAGAAGAGGATTGCCGACGTGGATGATGAGGGATTCAAGTCGTGGCTCGATACCAACGTCTCTCCCCAGAAGGTGGACGGGTTTTACTTTGCCAAGATCAGGCTACCCCTTGGAGATATCAAGGCTGATGCCCTGAGGATGCTTGCCGATACGGTGGAGAAGTACGGCGAGGGCTGTACCTGCGCCACTCATGACCAGAATATTATGACCAGGTGGCTAAAGGGAGCGGACCTTTACCCCTTCTACCAGGAGCTTGTAAAGACCGGATATGCGAAGTCCGGTGTGAGCGGAGTGGCCGACATAACGTCCTGCCCCGGCGCCTCTACCTGTAATCTCGGTATATGCCTTTCGAGGAATATGACTACGGCCCTCAGCAAGGAGATTGAGTCTGCCGGCCTGCCTCTTGAACAGATGGATGCTCTCAAGATAAAGGTGAGCGGCTGCCATAATTCCTGCGGGCAGCACCCCATAGGACCGATAGGGCTGCAGGGCGGCGCAAAGCGCGGCGACGGCAGGATGGCGCCCCACTACAACATCCTCCTGGGCGGAAGGGTGGAAGAAGGCCACACAGCCCTCGGCAGGGAGATGGGATACGTCCCCGCCAAAAAGATCCCCGAGGTAATAAGCAGGTTTTTAAAGGAGTTCAGCGAAGGACGTGTTGACGGTGAAGATTACTACGCCTATCTCGACAGGGCTGGCTACAAGCGTATGGAGGAGATGATAACCGAATATCCCCTGCCGTCATACAGCGATGATCCCGATGCCTATAAGGATTGGGGAAATGACGAGGAGTTCTCTCTCGCGGGACTTGGAGAGGGCGAATGCGGGGCAGGCGTGCTTGATATGATCGAGGCCGATATTGACGACGGCAGACGCCATATCTTTAAGGCCGAGAAGAACCTTGCAGAGGGCAGGCTTGATGATGCATCTGATACGCTGGCAAAGGCGCTTGGCCTTACCACTAAGGCGCTCCTCGTAACCAAGGGCATAGAGCCGGTAGACGATTATCTGTCCATTCTGGATTTTGAGAAGCATTTCATCCGCAAAGAGATGATTGCAGAGCGTTTCAAAGGCCTCACAAAAAGATGGGCAAAATATATATCTGGGCTTTTGGATGCCAAAGGTCTGAAGGAGGAGGTCCTCTTTATGGAGGAACTGTCCAGAGCCGTTGCCGATCTCTACGGCGGAATGGATGCGAACATGAAGTTTAAAGGGGAAGAGACGGCTGAGAACAAAGCTGCGGCAGCTGCCAAGGTAGAGAAGAAGGCGGCCTTAGCCGATGTGAAAGGCGCAGGCGAGGCCGATGCCTCTATGGATCTCAGGGGAGTCAACTGCCCGATCAACTATGTGAAGGCGAAGATAAGGCTTGAGATGATGGAGCCTGGACAGACGCTTCAGATGTTTCTGGATGACGGCGCGCCTATAAAGAATGTTCCCGTATCGCTGAAAAATGACGGCCATGAGATTGTCAAGATGGAGCAGGTTGGGGAATACTTCGACCTCATTGTCAAGAAGGCGTCCTAGCCGGTAAAAGACTAAATGACAGCTCTGAAAATATGTCATGCCCGGCTTGAAAGTTTATCCCGTACTTGATAGGTGGCGGGAATGACAAAGATACTATTATTAGAGGTTGTCTGCATATTAAAAGGGGGAAGGCTTGCCTTCCCCTTTTTAAAGCACTCTACATGTTTGATGTTTCGTGGTTTCATCTGTATTGCCCTAAACTCTTTTCCAGTTCCGCCGCAATTTCATCCCTAAATTTCTCTGGCTCCAGAACCTTCGCCTCGGCCCCGTAAGAAAGCACCCATTTCTTCACATCCCACCAGCCGGAGGTCTTCATCTCCAGTATGATGGAGCCGTCATCGCGATTAATTATTTTCTGCTTCTTTGCTCACTTTCTTTCTTTGATGTATATTATTATGGTCATGGAGTGTCTTTATGCCTATTATTATAGTCAATTATTTGATTGACAAAAATTATCATACTTAATTAATATGGATATTATCGCAGTTCTATCAGGGACTCACAGTTACTATAGCAATCATTATTAAAGGTTAACGATAACAATGGCCAAAGCAAGAACATTCTCCAGATACAGTGTGGAAGCAGCCTCCCTTCTTGGCGGACAGATAAAGCTTGGTCGCAAGCAGCTCAAATGGACTGAACATGACCTGGCTGATCGTGCGGGGATTTCGCGGGCCACACTTCAGAAAATAGAAAAAGGAGACCTCTCCTGCGCCATTGGACTTGTCTTCGAGGTGGCCGCGCTTGTGGGTGTTAATCTATTCGATGCCGAAAGCAGATCACTTGCTGCACATTTTGAGAGGACATCTGACAAGCTCGCTCTTCTCCCCAAGGCGGTTCGTAAAAAGAAAAAGGATGTAGACGATGACTTCTAGGGGCAAGTACAGCGAAGCCTTTGTATGGATCTGGCTGCCCAATGAGCCAGAGCCTGTTGTTGCAGGAAAGCTCACAGTTGACGGCAGTCAATTAATTTTCAACTACGGCAAAAGCTATCTGGAACGTGATAATGCCATTCCAATCTATGATGTTGAGCTGCCCTTGCATTCAGGCGAATTACCCTTATTAAAGGGCTTAAATATGCCAGGCTGTATCCGGGACGCAGCGCCTGATGCATGGGGGCGGCGTGTCCTGATCAATAAGAAGCTTGGATTGAACGGCACAGGGGTAGACAGCGCTCAGCTTGATGAGCTGACCTATCTGCTGGAATCCGGCTCCGACCGTATCGGCGCTTTAGATTTTCAACTCTCACCAACTGAATATGTGCCGCGTTCCTCTGTGAATGTCACACTGGATGAACTACTGAAATCTGCCGAGCGCGTTGAGAAAGGCATTCCGCTAACAGAGGAGCTTGATCACGCTCTTCACCATGGCAGCTCTATCGGTGGCGCTCGCCCGAAAGCGCTCATCGAAGATAATAATAAAAAGTATATTGCCAAGTTTTCATCGAGCTCTGATTTACACAGTGTTGTGAAAGCTGAATTTATTGCCATGCGCCTCGCCATGCTGGCTGGATTGAATGTCGCCCCTGTCTCTTTGACTGAGTCTTCACACAAAGATGTTTTATTGATTGAGCGCTTTGATCGCACTTACACACCTGAGGGCTGGCAACGCCAAAGCATGGTTTCAGCCTTGACACTTTTGGGCCTGGATGAAATGATGGCCCGCTATGCAAGCTATGAAGAACTGGCCGAAATTATCCGCCACCGCTTCAGGAATGCTTCTGCAACGCTTAGGGAACTGTTTTCCCGCATTGCCTTTAACATCTTAAGCGGCAACACCGATGATCACGCGCGAAATCATGCAGCCTTCTGGGATGGTGAAATGCTGTCCCTCACCCCGGCTTACGATATATGCCCTCAAGGCCGCTCAGGCAATGAAGCCTCTCAAGCTATGCTGATCTCTGGCGACAACCGCATGAGCCGGATTACATCATGCCTTAAAACAGCTCACAACTTTTTACTTTCCCCTGAAGAAGCGCTTGCAATTACTTGGCGCCAAAAACAGGTCATTGAAGAAAACTGGGATTTAGTATGTGATGAAGCAGGCCTGAATGAAACAGACCGCAAGCTGTTTTGGGGGCGGCAGTTCTTAAACCCCTATGCCTTTGAAGGGCTGACGGGCGAAAAAGAATAATCCTAAAAAAAGCTTTTCACCACAGTGAACACAGATACAAGGATGAAATTAAGTAGCAGGGCCATAGGCAGCAGGGTGGAAGAAAAGAATGGTCAATGTGTTCTTCGTGAGAAAGTAACCTGGGCAATAAGTCAGGGCAGATTCTACTCGTAAGTGCACCATTCAGTAACCGGGGACAGCGACCTTTTAGATTGACATCGTGCAGTATCCTATCTATATTTACCTCATGGCAAGAATAGCAAGAGCCGTTGCAACAGGCTATCCCCATCATGTTACCCAGCGAGGCAACTACCAGCAGGAGATCTTCAAGGATGAAGAAGATTATCGTCGCTATAAGGGCTGACTTGAAGACTACGCTCAAAAAGAGGGCCTGAAAATCTGGGCTTACTGCCTGATGACGAACCATGTTCACTTTGTCTTTGTTCCGAACCACGAGGAATCACTTTCCAGAACCTTCAACACCGTTCATATGAGGTACGCTCAGTATTTCAATAAGAAGTCAGGCAAAAAGGGACATCTTTGGCAGGGACGCTTCTTCTCTTCCATCCTGGACGAGAGGCATTTATATGCGGCTGTCCGCTATATTGAAAACAATCCTGTTCGAGTGGCTATGGTGGCCGATGCCGAAGATTATCAATGGACCAGCGCCAAGGGGCATATGGAAGATCATGGTGATTCCTTGCTTTCCTACGATAGTCCTTTGGATGCTGAGATAAAAGACTGGGCAGGGTATCTGCGAGAGTCTGATGATGAGGAACTCGTTAAAGATATACGAAAAAACGGATTAACCGGTCGGCCTTGTGGCGATGAAAGTTTTATTGCAAAACTTGAAGCTTTGCTTGGGCGTGAATTGAAGGCGAATCCACCGGGACGGCCATGGCCCAAGAAGGGAAAATTCTAAAAGGTCGCTCTCCATGGTTACCTAAAAGGTCGCTGTCCCTGGTTACCCGAGGGAAATCTCCGTTTTCCCCTTGACTTTACTTATCATGGATGTCCCTGGTTACCCTTTGCCCCCCGGTTATTCCATTTGAGCAATAAACGATAAAGGGTTGCCCCTAAAGGTTGGATGCCCTTGCATTCGGTCAATTGTTGTGTTAGGCCTTTATTAGAGAAGGACCTCCTGCAGGGGAATTCACCCTATTAGTCCATGTCCATGTGGGGCGTACACTAACGCATCAACCGGAGGGGTGGGAATGATCATGGAAAAAAAGTTTAAGCAATCACAGGAATTAGCAGAGAATATCATCAATACGGTGCGTGAACCCTTAATCGCCCTGGACCAGGATTTAAGAGTAGTCTCGGCCAGCCGTTCCTTCTATACGGTTTTCCAGGTCAATCCAGCGGAGACGGTGGGACAGCTCATCTATAATTTGGGCAATAAACAGTGGGATATCCCCAGGCTGCGGGAATTACTGGAAAAAATCCTGCCTGAACAGACCACCTTTGATAACTATGAGGTGGAACACAATTTTGCCGGCATCGGCAGGCGTACCATGCTCCTCAATGCCCGACAGATTGAGCAAGCCTGGGGCAAAAAACGGATTATCCTGCTGGCCATCGAGGACATCACCGAGCGCAGGCAACTGGAAGAGCTGTTGGAAGAGTCTGAATTTCGGTATCGGAGGCTTTTTGAAACCGCCAGTGACGGCATCGTGCTTCTTGAAAAGAAGGAAGGACATGTCGCTCATGCGAATCCGGCCATCGAAAAAATGCTGGGCTATTCCGAAGCGGAATGTCTTGGTAAAAAGCTGGATGCTATCGGTATTTCAATCGATAAGCGTGCTTTCTCGGCAATAATGCAGGATCTGGACAGGGAGGGCATCCTTAATTACGAAGATGTTCCGTTGAAAACCAGGACCGGCAAGGAAGTCTACGCGGATATATATATGGTCGACCGGGCTATACTGGCCCAATGCAATGTTCGTGATGTAAGCGAACGAAAACTGGCGGAGAAGGACTTGCACACAGCGCTGATCGAGGCTCATGAGGGAAGATCACGGGCCGAGGCCATCATGGCCTCCATGGGGGTAGGGCTCAGCATCCAGGATTCCAACTTTAAAATCACCTATCAGAATGATTTTCTGAAAAATCTCATGGGAGACCATTTAGGCAAGCGCTGCTACTCGGCATATGAAAACAAAGACGGGGTTTGCGAAGGATGCCCTGTCGCCATGGCCTTCCGTGATGGGGGCATTCATAAGATAGAGAGTGCGATACCTATGGGTAAGGAGACACTTCATCTGGAGCTTACCGCATCACCTTTACGGGATATGCAAGGAAAGATCGTTGCAGCAATAGAGCTGGTAAGGGATGTGAGCGATCAAAAAAAGCTGGAAGGCCAACTCCGTCACGCCCAGAGGATGGAGGCCATCGGCACTCTGGCCGGGGGAATTGCCCATGATTTTAATAACATGCTCAATGTAATCATGGGGTATGGCGCCATGGTTATGGACACCCTGGCAACCGATAGTCCGGCAAAAAATAATATGTCCGAGGTGCTTGTTGCTGCCGACAGGGCCGCGGACCTCACCAGAAGGCTGCTGGTCTTCAGCCGAAAAGAGATTTTTAACATAAGGCCCTTTAATATCAACGACCTTATCCTGAATCTGCAAAAAATGCTGATCCGCATCATAAGAGAGAATATTGAATTTCATCTGGATATTGCAGACACACCCCTGATTGTGATGGCCGATGCCGGACAAATCGAGCAGGTACTGATAAATCTTGCCTCCAATGCCAGGGCCGTCATGCTCGAAGGCGGGCGGCTCATAATCGCCACCAGCCTTGGGGAGATAGATGAAGAATATGTTGCCACCTACGGATATGGCCAACCCGGGAAATATGCGCTCATCACGGTTACTGATACAGGGCAGGGAATGGATGCGGAAACGCAGAAGAAAATATTCGATCCTTTTTTCACCACAAAAGGTGTTAGCGAAGGGACAGGACTCGGTCTCGCCATTTCCTACGCCATAATCAAACAGCATGACGGCTATATCAAGGTCTATAGTGAGCCGGGCGAAGGCACGGTGTTCAAAATATTTCTCCCCCTTTGTAATGAAGTGGCAATCGACAAGGAACCGGAGGGCGCCGTAGATGTCAAGGGCGGGAACGAGACCGTCCTGCTGGCCGAGGACAATGACGCTCTGAGAAAACTGTCAAGCGTCATACTGGAGTCTTTCGGCTATAGGGTCATCGCTGCGGAGGATGGCGAAGAGGCAATCGCAAAATTCGCCGAGAACAGGGAGCAGGTCAACCTCGTTATGCTTGACATGATCATGCCGAAGAAAAACGGCAAAGAGGTAAGTGAGGCGATCCTCATTAAAAGCCCGAAGATGAAAATACTTTTCGTCAGCGGCTATACCAGTGAAATCATCACCAACAAGGAATTGGATGAGGGCGGTTTTGGCTTCCTTCCAAAACCGTATACGCCAAAAGACCTTTTGGCGAAGGTGAGGGAGACCCTGGACAAATGAATGCGAAAATATTGCTTGTCGACGATGAGGAAATCAATCTCCAACTGCTGACCCGGTGGCTGGTTGTGTCAGGCTACAATATCGAATATGCTTCAAACGGTGAGGAGGCGTTGCGGAAGGTCGGTGAAAGCCGACCTGACCTGATCATCCTCGATATCATGATGCCGGTCATGGATGGCCACGAGGTCTGCCGGATTTTAAAAGAAGATCCGCGAACCACGAAAATCCCTATCATCATGGTGACAGGGTTGCACGACAGGGAATCAAAATTGAAAGGCCTCTCTGTCTCGGCCAATGATTTTCTTTCCAAACCTCTCGATGAGGGAGAATTACTCATTCGAGTCCGGAACCTGCTGAAGATCAAGGCCTTCGACGACTTTATGGTCAACCATACCCGGATACTGGAAGAGGAGGTGAAGGCCAGAACCCGGGACATTAAGGAATTAAGCACCGAGATGATGCTTAAACTGACGGCGGCCGCGGAATTTCGGGATACCGACACAGGCGCCCATATAGCCCGGCTCGGGTTTTACGCCGCCAAGATGTCAGAGGCACTGGGTCTGCCGTCGGATTTTATTGATAAAATTTCCTTTGCGAGCCCATTGCATGACATCGGTAAGATCGGCATTCCTGACTGCATCCTCTTAAAGCCCGGTTCTCTTACTCATGAAGAATGGGCGATCATGCCGACTCATACGACAATCGGGAACAGCATACTCTCAGGATCAAATCATCCCAGTATCCAAATGGCTGCCGCCATCGCCCTAACGCATCACGAACGGTGGGATGGCAGTGGTTATCCCGGTGGACTTAAAGGAGAAGAAATACCCATCGAGGGCAGAGTCGTCATGCTCGCCGACCAATATGACGCGCTGCGGAGTCATAGACCCTACAAAGCGGCTTTTGACCATGAAAAGAGCTTCAATATTCTCACCGAGGGTGACGGCCGTACCATGCCGGAACATTTTGATCCGGCCGTCCTTGATGCCTTCAAGAAAATCGCCCCTCTATTTAAAGATATATTTGACCAGCACCAAGAAGAGAAGTCCAGCAATTAAGTATTGTGTCCCAAGCAACAAGGGGTCAAAGCAACAAGGCAAAAACAAACAAGGGGTCAAGTCTTTAAGGTGAATTCTAATCGTAAGTGCACCACTTGATGTAAGTAGTGGACATGAAGGGGTTTTCTGGTAGTGTATGAAGCACGCCCAACAAACA
>JAVVFD010000086.1:0-10988 GCA_032250935.1 bacterium | reverse complement strand
AGATGACTTACAGGGAAATTCTGAAGAGATATGAAGATTCTGTTGCATCTAAAAAGGCGCTTTTCCCTCTTGGGGATATCAGTTTTAGAAAGGGTCTTTTTAGAGAGGCGGCCGGATTTTTCAGCGAATACCTGGAGAAAGATTCTTTGGGGACGCTTGCAGACAAAGCTTCTTATTACCTTGCCGAATCATTTTTCAAGCTTGGAGAGCTGGAGGAAGCAAAGACCAATTATTCCATCCTGATTGAAAACTATCGTGATTCCGATTTTCTCATTCCCTCGCGCCTCAGGCTGGCCGATATTGAGGCTCTGTCGGGGAGATTTCTTGATGCCGCTAAACTATACAGTCAACTTGCCGACAGGGCTCCTTCAACAGAAAGGGAAGAGATAATATGGAAAATGGCCGGCTTTTACAGAAAGGCAGAGGCATTTAAGGAAGCTCATAAGGCATACCGGTATTATATAGACGAATATCCTGAAAGCGAAAGAGTGAAGGATGCCAACATCTTTCTGGGGGAGATCGACTATCTGTCGGGCAACTACAAAAAAGGAATAAAACGTTTCAGCAAGATAGTTGAGGCCAAAGGGGAGGGCGACTTTCTTCCTGAAAATGCCTTAAGGCTTGCATGGGGATATATAAAGCTTAACCAGTTGCCCGATGCGCTTAAGATACTTGATTTGATAATCAAGAAATATCCTGAAAGCAGGGAGTCAGCGACAGCTTACTATCTTAAAGGCTGGCTCGCTCAAGAGGGAAACCGCCTTGAAAAGGCGAATGATGAATATAGGAAACTATTAAAAAAGTTTGATGACACCCCTGTTGAAGAGGATGTGAAATGGCAGATAGGGGTGAATCAATTTATCCTGGGTGATTACAAGGGGGCCATAAAGTCCTTTCAGAGGTTCTCTAAAGATTTTCCGGATAGTTACAGGCCGGGAGATCTTATGATAAGAAAGAGCTATTCGGCCCTTGGTGATTTTAAGGGCGCCCTTGAGAGTTCACCAACTTTTTTTGATGTAAGCCCCGACAAGACGGTCGATCTCAAACAGAGATGTGACGAGGCGATTGCTCTTTTTGAGGTCGGAAGTCACCGCGATGCGTTAAAGCTTGCCGATACGATAATAGAGCGTTTTCCTTCTCAGGTATACTCTTCCAGGGTCATGATTATGGCGGGGGAGATTTATCTGAAGAAGGGAATGGAGAAAAAAGCCTCGCATTATTTCCTCATGGTAAAGGATATATTGAAAGTGGGTCTTCTCAGGAGCTTCGCCTCATTCAGGCTCGGGGAGTTAGCCTTTAAGTCAAAAGATTTCAGAGGAGCCGTTATGGAGCTGGAGGGCATCTCTCCAGCGCTTACCGCTTATGCAGCCGCTCTTGAAGAGCTTAAAGTCTTTATTGATCCGGCTCATATGATGGCCATGACTTTATATCTGAGAGGTTCGGCCTATCTTCATCTTAATCATGTGGAAAAAGCGCTTAACGATTACAGGAAGTTTCTCGATGAATATCCCTTGCTGAAAGGTCTGTCTATGGAGCGTTTGAAGGCCGGTCTGACCTTTCAGCAGCATAAGGATTATGATCAGGCAATTAAATCAATGAGAGAGACTATAGCTATTGCCGATGAGACGAAAATAAAGGCCGAGGCGCAATACTGGATAGGTGAAAGTTTTCAGGGTCAAGGTGACTTTAAGCAGGCTATAATCGAATTTTTAAAGGTTACCTATCTTTACCCCGGTGAGGGGATGTGGGCTCTTACCGCCAAGTATATGGCGGCTCAGGCATATCAGGAGCTGGGTCAATATGAAAATGCCATTAAGCTGTTTGAAAAGGTGGCAAAAGAGAGTGGAGACAAGAGAAAGAGGGAGTATGCCATAAATAAGGTGAAGGAACTCGCCAAAATGATAGAGCCCTCTCCCGAGGTAATGAAAGACTGATACCCAAAAGGTTATTGAATTATGTTCCTTATGCGGTTAAAATGGCTATCTTGAGATCAATTATTTGCTCCAACTGCGGGCTCGTTAAAGAGGGTTGATAATGTCGGATACGGTTAAAAAGGTAGGGAAAATACTCGTCATAGACGATGAACTTTTTTTCAGAGAGATGCTTAAAGATACCCTTGAAGAGGGCGGCTTTGAGGTGTTCATGGCAAAGGACGGCGAGGAGGGTGTGGCCGTCTATAAGGAGAAGCTTCCCGATGTAGTCATATCAGACCTTATTATGCCAAAAAAAGGCGGAGTAAGTACATGCACCGATATATCTGCCCATGCGGCCTCTGTGGGAGAAAACCCTGAAATAGTGCTTTTGACCTCCATGTTTAAGGAAGATGCACACGAGCACGAAAGCGCAGAAATGGGCACGACTATCCACATGCCTAAAAAAAGCAAGCCTATAGATATATTGATAATGATCGAGCAGCTCTACAACAGAAAGCTGCATCGTGATCAGGCGTCCTGAACAGATGAAGGAACTCTATGCAAAGGATATTAGAGAAAATGACCTCATTGACGGTTTTTTTCTTGTAAGAAGCAAGAGTCTTTCAGTAGGCAAGACTGGCAAGCCCTATATAGTAACCTCCCTCATGGATAAAACGGGAGAGCTTGAGGGGAGGGTCTGGGATAATGCCGAGACTATTTCCGACCATTTCGATGCCGATGACTTCGTCTCAGTAAAGGGGCGCGCATCTTCATATCTTGGGAAGATACAGTTAAAGATAAACGATATTAAGAAGGTTGATGATTCAGACGTTGATGTAGAAGACTTTCTTCCCGTTTCCGTTGTTCCACCGACCGAGATGCTTTCCAATCTTTCAGCTATCGTTCAGACCGTATCGGACCCTCATATAGGCACGCTCCTTAAGCTTCTTTTTGAAGACAGACCTCTCATGGAAGCCTTCAGCAAGGCGCCTGCCGCCAAGGGGATGCACCACGTTTATATCGGCGGCCTCCTTGAGCATGTCCTTTCCATGTGCAGGCTTGTTGATATGGTCTCATCCCATTATGGCGATAAGATCAACCGCGACCTTCTTATTGCCGGGGCCATTTTTCACGATATAGGAAAGACGAGGGAACTGTCATATAGCAGATCTTTTAACTATACGGACGAAGGCAGGTTGATCGGCCATATAAGCATAGGGGTAGAGATGCTGGATGAGAAGCTGCGATCTATGGATGGTTTTCCTCTTGAGCTTTCGCTCCTTTTAAAGCATATGCTTCTAAGTCATCATAGTGAATACGCATACGGCTCCCCAAAAAGGCCCAAGACCCTTGAGGCGACTATGCTAGGTTATATCGATGATATGGATGCAAAGGTGAATTCCATTCAGTCACTTTTAGAAGCTGAAAACGGCAGCGACTCCGACTGGACCGGCTATCACCGCCTTTTTGAAAGGTATATCTATAAGGGGAACGGCAAGAACCTTTCGTCTGAGGCCGTCAAGGCTGTTCCTGCCGGGGAAAGGGCGGAACAAAATCAGGCTCAAAAACCGGCATACAGTTAATCTCCGGGAAGAGCGTTTCCCGTGGTTGCTTGCTGATCAAGCCTCTTTTATCTTTATCCATTATTTTTTCCAAGGCATGATTTCTTAGGATTTCCACGTTCAATATTAAGGTCCCGGTTCTTCCTTTGTTTTAAGCCCCGGGAAATGGGTTGAAAAAACCAATGCAATCGGGATTTTTGTCAAAGGTGGTAGATATGGAGGCACCTATGCCATAAAGATATCGCATTTGAAGGTCGTTCTTCTTAATCCTTGGCCGGCCTTTGGGCCGGAAGCTCAGCCCTCCTATCTATCCACCAGCACCTCGTCCCCCATTATCTCGTACATGGTGAGAAGGGAAATGAGCCATGAAAGGGTAGACTCTGCCCCCTGGTTGGCGTTTACACCAATCGCCTCTATGCCGTCACAGCAGCCGCCTGTTTCAAGGACACAGACCTTTTCACCAAGGTCGTTCCTCCCCAGGAACCAGCCCAGACATCTTTTTGCCTCTTCCATCCACCTCATATCTGCCGTTGAGCGAAAGGCCTCGGCGCAGGCATCTATGAGACACATTACCTCTATCGGCTGCTGGTCGAATGTGGCTGAACTCCCGTCGCGATTGTGCCAGTCGGCATTTCCAATGATGGAGAGATGCCCCTCGGGGGCGGTCTGCTTCTCCAGCAGCCACTCAAGGGCGGTCAGTCCCGTCTTGTGCATCAGGGGATCCGGTATCCACTGACCGGCAAGGATCAGCGCATGGGGTATCTTTGCATTGGCATAGGTTACGGTCTCCTCGCACCATGGCCAATCCTTTGAAGCACATTTTTCAAAGAGGGCATGGAGTTTCTCCGCCATATCCTGCCTGAGCCTGCGGGCATTCGCATCTCCCCCGAAGACCTCCATATAGGCGTGGAGACCCACGATGCCGAAGGCCCAGGCACGGGGAGAGATAAATGTCTCCATGGCGCCTAGTCCCTCCAGAAAGAGGCTGGCTGCCATTTTGCGGATAGCTTCATTGGGTGCGCATTTAACGGCCACGCCGAGTCCCCATATGGAGCGCCCCTGTGAATCCTCGCTTCCCGCCTCTTCCAGCCAGCGCCTGTCATAGGACATGAAGTTCCTGAAACTCCCCTTTTCAGGGTTGAAGGAGTGGTGCATAAAGGAGAGATATCTCTGAATAAGCGGTATGACGGACTTGTCTTTGAATAGTGAGTAGTGTATACCCGCCACGATAAGGGCCCTTGCGTTATCATCGACGCAGTAGCCGTGATGGCGGTCGGGCATGGAATATTTGGCGTGCTGCAGTATGCCCGTATCGTCGGTCATCATCTTCAGGTGGCTAAGGTTTACTTCGGGGAGTTCATAGATGATCCGTGCATCAATCCTTTCTGCAATCTGCTGTATCGGCTTCTCTGACCTTCGTTTCAACGCTTCATCGGTGAGGGCAATGTAGCTCTTTCCCACCTCCTGCCATACCATGGAGCGGCCCATTGCATAACCTTTTTTACATATAGTGCTTCTCTTCTTTTCATCACTAAGGAGGGCGCAAATCTCCTTCGACATGGAATCAACACTGCCGAAGGGGACGAGAACCCCCCGGCCCTCTGCGAGCAATTCTTCGGCATACCAGTAGGGAGTGGCGACGATAGCTGCGCCCAGTCCCATGGCGTAGGCGAGGGTTCCTGATACGATCTGTTCCTTATTGAGGTAAGCGCTTACATAGACATCGGCCGAGGTAATATATTTTGTCAAGGTTTCAAGATCGACAAAGCGGTTGTGAAAGAGTACGCTCTCCTTAAGGTCGAGGCGCCTTACCTGCTGAAAAAGAGACTGCCTGTAAGAATCGCCGTACTCCTTTTTGATATGGGGGTGCGTCTCTCCAAGGATAATGAATACGGCGTCGGGGCACTTTTTGAGGATGGCGGGCATCGCATTTATCATATCCTCTATCCCTTTTCCTGGGCTTAAAAGACCGAAGGTGAGCAGTATGCGGCGACCTTCGAGGCCGAGTTGCCTGCGGAATGCGCCTGAGCTGTCGGGTTTTACGTCGGGTATTCCGTGTGGGATGTGGACGATTTTCCTCTCATCGATGCCGTAGACCTCCGTGAGGAGAGAATGCGCCTTATGGGCCATAACCACCAGTGCCTCTGAGTGACTTGCCAGTTCACGGGTAATTTTAAGTTGCTCTTCTGTCGGATTTTCAAGGACCGTATGGAGTGTAGTGATTACAGGCATCCTCAGATTTTTCACCATATGGATTATGTTGGCGCCGTAGCTTCCGCCGAAGATGCCGAACTCATGCTGCAAAATGGCCACATCAAACTTGTGAAGATTTAAGAACTCTGCCGCGCAAAGATAGTCTGAAAGAAGGTTTGCCTTCACCTGGAACTTCACCCTGTCGTCGTAATCGTAGCCCTCTTCAATATCGTCCATGGCTATAGCGACAAGATTGCTTGCCTCTTCTTCCATGTGCCCGGCAATGGCGTTGCACAGGTCGGTGGTAAAGGTTGCGATTCCACATCGTCGTGGAAGATAATTTCCTATAACCGCTATTTTCTTGAAATCACTCATATGCTTGCCTCATAGGTTTTTGCAGACTTTATTCCTTCCCCCAACCTTACTCTTGAGTGGGAGGGAATTAGAAATAATGCCGCCTGTTTAGCTGCCGACCCCGGCCTTAAACCTCGACAGAAGGTCCTTGACGGGAATAACGGCAATGCCCGACGCCGTATCAGACATGGAATAGGGAATGACCAGTTCATCGTTATGTATAATTGCGCCGCATGTATAGAGGACATTAGGCACATAGCCCTCCCGTTCATCTTCGGTTGGTCGAAGGAGCGGTTCCGATAGTTGGCCTATAATTTTTGAGGGATCGTCAAGGTCCAGCAGGCAGGCCCCTATGCAATACTTGCGCATGGCGCCGACACCATGGGTAAGCAGTATCCACCCCGCCTCAGTTTCCAGGGGAGAGCCGCAGTTCCCTATCTGTATGAATTCCCAGGGGTATGTGGGCTTATTGAGAAGCGTCGCATCGTGCCAGAAGTGGATATTGTCGGAGGACATGATGAACATGTTTTCGCCGTCCTGGCGGGAGATCATCGTATACTTGCCCTTTATCTTCCTCGGGAAAAGGGCCATCCCCTTATTCTGTGCCGCCCGCCCGTTGAGTGTCCTGATGCGGAATGTGACAAAATCCGTCGTCTCAAGGAGCATGGGAAGGATATTAAAACCGTTGTATGCCGTGTAGGTGGCATAATACTTTACTTGACCCGTGTCATAGACAAAACGAACAAACCTGGCGTCTTCTATGCCCCTGCTTTCGTTTTCCGACACGGGAAAGATCACCTTTTCCGATATCCTCCTGTCTTTTCTGAATTTCAGTTCATAATTTGACTTCGCAAGCCAGCGCATCTTTTCGATAGTTTCATGAAGAAGGGGATAAGGGTCTGGATGACTGTCCAGTTCACTTTGTATAGCCCTGTTCATGGCATTAAAACTGAAATAATCGGGCAGGCGATCCATGATATGGCAGGAGACTTCATTGAGCGTTTCCATATCTTCCAGTTTAAAGCGGAATACATGGTTGTCGTATTTAGGGTTCTTTATCACTTCAGGGGTCTCAACGTAGCGGCTCACCTCGTCGAAACGGAGTTCGTTGTTTTTATCGAGCACGCCGCTCCTGAATTCGATAGACGATATATGCCCCTCGCCGGTGGAACGAAAGCTGAGAATGACCCTCCTCTCCCCCTTCTCCAGGCCCCGTTGATCCGGGTGGTCTACGATGGAAGGGTTAAAAAAGGCGGCCGCCTGTATTGAATATTCGTGGGTAAAATAGGCCCCGATGAGCATGCGCCTGTCGTCTGATATCTTGATGCCGGCTGGGAGGTATCTTTCTACGTCAGCGAAATTTCTCCCGAAAATCTGCCTTACACTCTTGTGGCGGGCAACAAAGCCTTCAATGACCTCTTCCAGGTTGACGTCAACTTCATCTTCGGAAAGGGACATAACGCGATCGATAATATTCCTGATCCGGTGTTCTCCGCCGGGGGAAAAAAATTTCGTAATCACCCTCCCCGGGTGAGAGGTAAACTTCTCCTTACGCCTTTCTATATTGAGCGGGTTTTGCGGTTTTTTCATATTTCCTCATAGACGCATAAATTAATATATTTTATAAGGGGGGCCTTACCCTGTCGCCCAGGCACATCTCCACCAGTTCTTCTATCCTGGCCGTCCCGACGCACATGACCGTATCGGCCCCGCCCCAGTATATCTTTACCGTCCCGTCATCTTCTGGGACTGCGCCGCAACTGAAGACCACATTCGAGACATAGCCTGTAATCTCCCAGGGGTCTTCCGGTTGAAGTATCCAGTCATCGGAAACGCCGATGATCTTTGAGGGGTCTTCAATATCGTGGAGTGCAACGCCGAGTTTGTAGACAGCGCCCGACATGGTCTCGAAAACACCGTGGTATATATGGAGCCAGCCTCTGTCTGTGGCGAAAGGGGTCGCGCCGGGGCCTATCTTCATCTCGTCCCAGTGGTAGGTGACCGGTTTCATGACCACCTTCGATTCCCCCCAGTGGATTAGATCGGGTGAATAGGAAATACAAATCGACCAGGGCGATATTTCCGAGTGAGGCCGGTCGAGGCGCACATAGCGTCCATCAATCTTCCTCGGGAAGAGGACAACGTTTCGCATATCGGGCTGGGAGATCATGGCTATACGCTCAATAGATGTGAAATCAGCAGTTCTTGCCAGGACTATTCTTACGCCATGCCTTGAGTAGGCGCTGTAGGTGAGAAGATAGTCTTCCCCCTCCATTGCGCATATGCGCAGGTCTTCTACTCCGCATTCTTCATATTCGGCAAATACACCTTCCCTGGAAGGTGTGATGAACGGCTCGGGGGAGGCCGTAAAGGAAAAGCCGTCTGCGCTCTCGGCCTTGCCGATTATGGACCTGCCGTTTCTCATGTGCGACCTGAAGAGCATGATGTATCGCCCCTCATGTTTGACTACACCGGCATTGTGAACGGTCTCCACCGGGTAGGGGATATCATGCTTCGTCAGCACGGGGTTCTTTGCATAGCGCTTTACTACAGGTTCCATAGTTGTTCTCCTAGTCTCGGCCAAAATCATCCTCCAGGCGCTCGATGTCATCCTCTCCGAAGTAGTCGCCTCGCTGCACCTCTACGAAGGCCATATCCTCAGCGCCCCGGTTCTCCATCCTGTGGACGGAGCCTTGGGGAATATCTATGGAATCTCCAGCCTTCAGCGCTATCTCCCTGTCATCAAGTGTTGCCACACCTTCACCATAGGCTACGTGCCAGTGCTCAGAGCGACGTCTGTGTCTTTGCAGGCTGAGCCGTTTCCCGGGATTTACTACGATACGTTTTACCTTGTGGTTGGAATCGTCGGCCAAAACCTCGTAGTATCCCCAGGGCCTTCGATCATCGCGCCTTGTCTTTGCCATGATCTCTTCGTAGACTTTTATGTAATCATCTACCATCCTTTCGACGGAAAAATTATCCTCTATAAACTTCCGGCAGTCGGCCCGGTTGATTTCTCCAAGTCTTCCCACGGCATGAACCGCCTCTTCCACAGTGGAGACAAGGTAGCCGTTAACTCCGTCCCTTATAAGTTCCGGCATGCTCCCCCTGTTGAATGCGATAACCGGGGTGCCGCAGGCCATGGCCTCAATAATGGAAAGGCCGAACGGTTCGTCGAAGTTGACAGGGTGCAGCAGCACGCTGGCGTCCCTTAAGAGCTCGTCCCTCTTTTCTGGCCCCACACTCCCTGCGTAGGTGATGAGGTCGCCATCAAGATGAGGCTCAACCTCTCTCTCATAGTAGGCATCATCCTGGATGATACCGGCCATAATGAGCCTGCTCCCGCTGCGCCGGGCAATCTCTATAGCCTCCTTAGCGCCCTTGTCGGGATGTATTCGCCCGAAGAACAGGAGATAGTCACCTTGAGGCTCTGGATTGAAGGTAAACTCACACAGGTCAATGCCGTGGTGTATTGTCCTGATGTAATCAAGGCTTGGCGCCCTGTCGGCCTCGCTTATGGAGACGTAGAAGGTATTGCCGTTATATTTTTCATAGACAGGCAGAATGCGGCGAGATGAAAAACCATGTATGGTTGTAAGCATCGGGGTATTTACCAGTCCGCTGTAGGTGAGGGGGAGAAAGTCGAAATGGTTGTGTATGATATCGAAATCGGCGGCCCTGTCAAAGAGTTCCGATATATGAAGAGACTCCATGACCTTCGGGTCTCCATGTTCATCCTCCTCGTAGCCTTTTTTACAGACCCAGTGGAGACGGCCCTTTGTAAGAGAATCTCCCGTGGCAAATAGCGTAACATCTATGCCTCTGGCGACTAGCCCCTCCGTGAGGAGGGATACAACGCTCTCCCATGGGCCGTAATGGCGGGGAGGGGTTCGCCAGGCAACAGGCGAAAGCATGGCAATATGCATCTGTCTTTCTCCCAGGAAACCATACTTATAGTGAATTAAGTAAAAAAACTTCAAAAAAGAAACGCGGGGCAGATGAGAATCTTCAAAATATGTAGCGCTAAAAGAGAGCCCTGACAACTAAGTATAGTCTTTTAATCAGAAATGTAAAGGTGTAAGGGCGGGCAAGGTGAGTATAACAGCGCTGGAGGTAAATTCGCTCGGCTGGGCGACCAGGTTCAAGACGCCCAAGATCGAATCGACCGGTTCGGGCGGAGGGCTGAAGTCCTTCTGCTCCGGCATCGGCGCTAAATATCCCGATATAGCCTATTCCTCCAGGGCGATCAGATAACCGGGGACCTTTTAAAGTAAGGCATCTTTATCCTTTTCTCTCACATACTTGGCAAGGTCCGCCCCCAACCAGGCACAACTAGGCAACTAGCAGCCTCTTTTTTATGCAGCTGATCGTTAACACGGCAGCAGATTTAATCATTATTCCATTAAAATAAACTTGATGTCACCATAAAACGTACGGTATAATGTACTAAACTTGTAAAAGCGAGGTGCATTATGCAAAGACTAAAATTTGATCAAGACATTAAGCCTATGTCAGAGTTCCGTACTGGGATTGCTTCTTTTTTAAAACAAGTACATGACACAAAAAGACCGCTCGTCATTACCCAGCATGGCAAGGGGGTCGCTGTCTTGCTTGATGTTGTAGAATATGAAGCTATGCAAGAAAAAATTGAGCTTTTGGAGGACGTACAAACATCAGTTGCACAAATTGACTCTGGTGAGGGGATTGAACATAGCAAAGTTAAAGATATAATTTTGGGCCGGATTGAGAAGTGAAAATTATTTGGTCGCCCCTCGCAGTAGGCAGGACAGCAGAAATTGCAGGGTATATCGCTCAAGACAACCCTTCTGCTGCAACAAAATGGGTAGCAACCTTATTAGACAAAGTTCAACTATTAAAGTCAGTCCCAAAAAGTGGACGAATAGTTCCAGAAACCCACAGTGAAGATATACGTGAACTGATTTATGGAAATTACCGTATCATATAC
>JAVVFD010000085.1:0-11044 GCA_032250935.1 bacterium | reverse complement strand
GTTTTTTCTGAAAGTCGGTGAGTTGCCCCTGAATATTCTTGCTCTCAGGTATAAAGTACGTGGGTGATATGATCTCTTCTATCTTGGGTTCATCTCCCGATGCCAGCACCTTCAAAAAATCCTTGACCAGCAAAACCCCCTCCATCTTCTCAATATCGCCTCTATAGACTGGTATCCTGGAAAATGGTGACTTCATTATCTTTGCCTTAGTTTCTTCAAGAGGGCCTTCAAGATCAACTGCAAAGATCTCCGTTCTCGGCACCATCACATCTTTGACATTTATCTCTCTAAGATCAAGTACGCCTTGCAACATATTGAACTTCTTCTTTCCGAGCGCCCCCGTCTCTCCTCCAAGAAGTATCATCATCTTAAGATCATCTTCAGTAAAGATTTCACCGGCCATTCTTCGCACCCGCATCAAGGCAAGTATACCATTAGTAATAAAGGTTACAAGTGATACGAGCGGTTTGAGCAGGAACATTATGATCTTAAGCGGCCTTGCCACCAGATAGGACGTCCCTTCCGAGTGATAAGCCGAAAAGGTCTTTGGCGTTACCTCGGCAAATATGAGCAGAACAAGGGTCATAATTATTGTGGCGTAAAGTATGCCGAACTCATTTCCCCAAATCTCTATCGCAACATAGGTTGCGATAGACGAAGCGGCCACGTTAACTAGGTTATTGCCGAGCAGAATCGTGCCTATAAGCTTGTCCGGTCGATGGATTATTTTTTCAAGGATGAGAGCGCTTTTACGCCCCTTTTTTGCCTCATGTTTCAGTTTCAGCTTGTTTACCGCCATGAGGGCCGTCTCAGAACCGGAAAAGAAGCCGGAAGCCAGAATCAGCAATATCAAAACGGCTAAACTGATAAGTAGACTGTTAATATCCATCTATAAAAAGAGAAGCAGGTTTAAAGAAGCAAGCAGGGCTCGTCTTAAATCCTCCTGGCAATGCAGGAGGGTTCAAGAGAGAATTGATAAATGTGAAGACAGATAAATCGGGGTCAGGGTCCATAGAAGTCTATACTATTAAGTTACTTGCTACTCTCCAGTTTATTGAAAAAGGCGATAATAAAACCAAGGGCTATGAATGCACCCGGCGGAAGTATCATTACAATAAGCGGCATATAACTATCGCCAAAGACGTTAATGTTGAAGATACTGCCGCTGCCTAAGAGTTCTCTTACTCCGCCCAGTATTACAAGGGCCAGCGTAAAACCTATACCGACGGCAATGCCATCGACAAAGGATCTTGCCAGAGAATTCTTGGAGGCAAAACCTTCAGATCTTCCAAGGATCATACAGTTAACAACAATGAGAGGAATAAACAGGCCGAGGCTTTTATGGAGTTCAAAGAAGTAGGCCGCCATTACAAGATCGGTAATAGTCACAAAGGATGCGATTACAACGATATAGCAGGGTATCCTCACCTTTGATGGGATAAAGTCCTTAACGAGTGACACAACTATGTTTGCACATATAAGGACAAACATTGAGGCCATACCCATGGCAAATCCATTTTCGGCCGATGTTGTAACAGCAAGGAGCGGACACATACCAAGAAGCTGTTTAAAGACAGGATTCTCGGTCCATACACCCTTTTTGATTATATCTTTATAGCCACTCATAAACTATCCTTATCTATCCAAGAATCTCACTTTTATGTGCTGCAAAAAAGTCCAAACCTTTCTTTACCGCCTCCGTAACCGCCCTTGGAGAAATAGTTGCGCCAGTTAGCTGAAAAAAGTCTCCTCCATCTTTTTTTACAAGCCAGTTTGCATTTTGAAGGCTTTTGCCCTTATATTGATCCTCAAAAGCAGAAAAAGCTATCTTATCACCAAGGCCTGGAGTTTCTGCGTGACTAACCACCTCTATTGCGCTAACGGTGCCTGCAGGGTCTACACCTACCATAACCTCAATAAGGCCGCTATACCCTTCCATTGATGAAGATTTAAATGCAACCCCTATAATCTTATCGTCTTTTTTGCCGCGATAAAAGGTCACCTTAACATCCTGACCTTTCTTATCCTTACCGGAAACAAGCTCGACAAGGTCCTTATCAGGCTCGTTATTAAAATCTGGAAGAACTGTCTTGATAGCGCGAAGCATCTCCTGCCTTTTAGCCTCGGCAATCTTATCCTTGGTTGCGTCATATATCTTGGCCAGAGACGAGGCAGCTATGGCAGACACGATTGTAAGGGTTAAAACCATCTTGAATATGTCTTTATTCATGATTCTCCCCCATCGCGTTTAGCACTGCCAAACCTTTTAGGAGCGGTATATCGGTCGATCAGGGGAGTTGCCGAGTTCATCAATAAAATTGCGAAAGATACTCCTTCAGGATAACCACCCCAAAGTCTTATTATCATAGTAATTAGTCCGCAACCCGTGCCAAAGATAAGCATTCCCTTGCCTGTCATGGGTGAGGTAACATAATCCGTAGCCATAAAAAAGGCTCCAAGTATCATACCGCCGGCAAGTATATGAAAGACAGGGTCGGCATATCTTGTGGGATCAATGAGCCAGAATATCCCCGCAAACAAAAACGAACTGCCGATAAAAGAGACCGGTATATGCCAGGAGATATACCCCTTGTAAAAGAGCAGTGCTGCGCCTATAAGAAGAGCAATAGCAGATGCCTCGCCAATACTTCCTCCAACATTACCGATGAAAAGGGCCGTTTCAGATACATCCTTTATTGAATCAATATTGCCGCTTTTCATAAGGCCCTCTTTAATCATCCCGAGGGGAGTTGCGCCGGTAATCGCGTCGCCACCCTCCAGGATAGACTTGGGAGCCGTCCATGTAGTCATCTGCACGGGGAAGGATATAAGCAGCACAACCCTTGCCACAAGCGCCGGGTTGAAGGGATTGTATCCAAGGCCTCCATAGACATGCTTTCCCATACCTATAGCTATAAATGAGCCCAGCACGACCAGCCACCATGGCGAGCTCGGCGGCATATTCATCGCCAGGAGTATTCCCGTAAGCGCAGCGCTCCCGTCATAGATGGTTACCTTCTTTTTCATCGCCTTTTGCGCCGCAGCCTCGAAGACAAGGCAGCTTACAGTAGCAAGGACAAGAACGGTTAGAGCGGGAAGGCCGAAATAATATACGCCCACAAGTGAGGCGGGAAGCAGGGCCAAAATAACGGTATGCATCGTAGAGGCTATTGACTCACCACTATGTATATGAGGCGATGAGGAAAGTATCAGCTTGTCTTCCTGCTTCTCTTGCATGCTAATTAACACCCTCCTTTTGCCTGTTTCTAATTATAGTGGCCTTGGCAAACCTGAAAAGGTGCACCAAAGGTCTGTCTGCGGGACATACAAAAGAACATGAACCGCACTCTATACAATCCATTACATAGTGCTCTTCAGTCTCTGCAAACATATCTCTTTCGGCATAAATGCCCAAAGTTGCAGGATCAAGCATCATGGGGCATGCGTTTAAACAGCGCCCGCACCTGATGCATGGATTTGATTGTCTGTCTCTAACATCTTCAGCCTTCATAATCAGCACGCCGGAAGTTCCCTTTACGACTGGCACTTCAGTAGAATGCTGGCCAATACCCATCATAGGTCCACCCATGATAATCTTGGCGACATCGTCATTCAGTCCGCCTGCCGCCTCTATAAGATCACTTGTAAGAGTCCCTATCTTCACTCTGAGGTTTTTAGGGTTTTTTACTCCACTGCCCGTAATAGTAGTTATCCTCTCAATAAGCGGCCTGCCATACTTAACGGCATCATATACGGCAACGGCCGTTCCAACGTTTTGAACAACAACGCCAACGTCCATAGGGAGTCCGCCGGATGGGACCTCCCTGTTCAAAATCGCCTTTATAAGCTGTTTCTCGGCTCCTTGCGGATATTTCACATGAAGACTTAAGACCTCGATCCCCGTACCGACTGCTGCCGCCATAATAGCAGTCACAGCTTCAGGTTTATTATCCTCAATGCCGACATAGCCTTTTTCAACTCCCAGCACCTTCATCAAAAGCCTTAAGCCCTCGATAACCGCCTCGGCATCCTCTATCATCAACCTGTGATCGGCGGTAAGGTATGGCTCGCATTCGGCACCATTTAATATTACGGCCTCAATCTTCTTGTCTTTGGGAGGAGACAGCTTCACATGCGTCGGGAAGGTGGCGCCTCCAAGGCCCACTATCCCGGCCGAGAGTATTTTATCTTTTATCTCTTCAGCATCAAGTCTCTCTATGTCCCTTTCTTCTTTAAGATTGTCAATCCAGGCATCTTCGCCGTCCGATATTATCTCAACAGCCATCATATTGGTTCCAGAGGGATGAGGAAATTCGGCAATACTCTTTACCTCACCGGAAATACTGGAGTGAATCGGAGCAGATACGAAGCCTTTCGCCATGGCGATAATCTGCCCTTTTTTCACCTTAGCGCCGACTTCAACCGTTTCAACGGCAGGCGCCCCTATATGCTGGTGCAAAGGTATTACCACCCTGTCAGGCGTTGGCATTACCTCAATCGCCTTATCCCTCGTCAGCCCTTTCGAGTCAGGAGGATGAATTCCACCCTTAAAGCCCTTAGCCGACATCATCACTTCCTTTGTCCTTTTTTTCAATAGCCGCTGATATATTTTTGCTGTCCGCCCTGGATGTTTCGTCTGAGGCCTCTGCGCCTTTAGCTGTTTTAGCTGCAGGCCTTGCATCTGCTTTGGCTACCTTCTTTGCAGGCTTTCCCTTCTTTGCTTTTTTAAATCTCTCAAGGGGATGGGCCTGATTATAATCTGAAATAGTGTTCGTGGGGCAAACCTCAGCCGGATCGTGAGCGTTGTCAAGCACGCTATAATCTACAACTGCAAGATTATTATCCATAGTCATATTTGTAGTCTTCTTTACGCATAATGTGCAACCGATGCAACCGACAGAACAAATCTTTTTAGTAGCCGGCCCTTTATCGTGGCTACTGCAAAGCACATGAACCTTCTGGCTTTCCGGCACCATCCTGATTATTTCTTTAGGACAGGCAGCTACGCAGAGAGTGCAACCGACGCACTTTTCAGGCTTGATAATAGCCAGCCTGTCTTCGGTAATTTCAATGGCCCCGAACTCGCAAACCTTATAACATGACCCAAGTCCAAGACAACCATAACTGCAACTTTTAAAACCGCCGCCTACCTGCATGGCAGCCCAGCAATCCTTAACTCCGCGATAGTCAAATTTGGTCTTTGCATCGCGGTCCCCACCCTTGCACAAAACAACGGCAACCTCTTTCTCAGCAACTTCGGCATCGACTCCCATGATGGCGGCAACGGCCTTTGCAACGGCCTCACCACCTGGAAGGCAATCTGTCACCTTAGCTTCGCCACTGGCTATTGCAGCTGCAAGCCCGGCGCAACCCGGAAAACCACAGGCTCCGCAATTTGTTCCCAAAAGGGCCTCATCTATAGCAGCAACCTTAGGGTCTACATGGACTGCAAACACCTTCGATGCAACTGCAAGACCTAAGCCGGCAACTAGACCAAGGCCGCTTAGACTGATAATAGCTTCTATCATCTATTCAGTAATTCCATAATTAATCATTTAACAAGACCGGAGAAACCCATAAACGCGAGCGAAAGCAGCCCCCCTGTTATCAGCGTGATTGCAACGCCCCTGAATGACTCGGGGATGTCGGCAAGCTCCGTTCTTTCCCTTAAGCCGGCAAAAAGCAACAGAGCAAGACCGAAACCAAGCGCGGCTCCGAAACCATGAACGGTAGTAGAGAGAAATGTGTAATCCTTCTGGATATTAAGTATTGCGACTCCAAGAACGGCACAGTTAGTTGTTATTAGCGGCAGGAATATACCGAGGGCCTGATATAGGACCGGGCTGGTCTTTTGAACAACCATCTCGACAAACTGCACCAATGACGCAATAATAAGAATGAAGGCTATAGTCTGGAGATATTCAATCTGAAAGGGGATAAGGATAAATTTCTGGACGAGCCAGGTTACAACAGAGGCGATAGTCATAACAAACATAACCGCCATGCTCATACCTACTGCAGTCTCTACCTTCTTTGATACGCCAAGAAATGGACATACACCAAGGAATCTGGCAAGCACGAAGTTATTTACAAATACCGCGCTTACAAGCAGAACACCTAATTGGGAAAGGACATCACTCAAATTTTATTAACACCTTTTTCAATTTTTAAACAACAAAGAATATTTCACGGCAAAAAATATGTCAAGAAAAAACAGCTTCATCCGCCATGAAATTCATAATGATTTCACCTTAAAAAAATGTTGTCATATCCGGTATTGACAAGCTATCGTTATATTGTATGATAATGAAAAAGCTTAATCGCTAAATATTCCTCCGGAGGATTGCATGAGCACAAAAAAAAGGCTTGGCGAAATGCTTGTAGATAAAGGTCTGATCGACAAAGTCCAGCTTGAAGCTGCAATAGGAAGACAGCATCAGTGGGGAGGCAGGCTAGGCTCCAACCTTGTTAAACTCGCCTATATCAGTGAAATCACGTTGCTCAAGTTTTTAAGCAGCCAACTAAAACTGCCCTGCGGCGACCTGTCAAACATTAAGTTCAACGAAGATACCTGTAATCTGATTACTGCTGAGATTGCAAAAAAATATCACATAATTCCACTTGAACTAAAAGCAGGCACGGCCAAAAAGACCCTGTTTATTGCAATGTCGGAGCCCACAAATATCCTGGCAATAGATGAGGTATCATTTCTTACGGGCCTCACGGTAAAGCCCGTAATTGCGACGGATTCTCAAATAGCTGCGGCAATAGACAAGTTTTATAATCACAGGGACTGGATTGAGATAGAGCCGCTAACAGAGAAAATCACAACGGCGGAAGAAAGCAGCCCTGAAATCATACCACCCGAAATCATACATCATGTAAGTTTGAAAGAACAGGAAGAGGAAAAAAAGGCAGCCAAAAGCGCTGTAAAAAACCCCGAGCTGCTCGCACTCATCCGCGTACTTGTAAAAAAAGGCCTAATATCCAGGGATGAATTCATGACTGAATTAAAAACCCTGAAGGATCAGAAATAAACCTATGTCACTCTCAAAATTTCAGCTGATAATGGCATCTCTTTTTCTAGCAATTATGCTCTCTATTCAGGCATGCACCCCCGAGGCAGAGAAGAAGAACGACTTGAATAAAAAGATATCTCAGCATATGGTCACCGCCGCTATGAGTGACCCGAAGACATTCAATCTTGTTGTCAGCAACGAGATGAGCACCAACACGGTAGTGGGACCACTTTTTGAGGGGCTGCTAAGACTGGACCCGGATACACTAAAGCCTGAACCGATGCTGGCCGAATCATGGGAAATGAGCGATGACGGAAAGGTATGGACCTTTCATATTCGAAAAGGCGTAAAATGGAGTGATGGCAAGCCGCTTACCGCAGATGACGTAATTTTTACGTTTGATTTAATTTATGACTCTAAAGTGCCTACAAGCATAAGAGACCTGCTGACCATAGACGGGAAGCCGCTTAAGCTTAAAAAGCTTGATGACATGACGGTAAGCTTCGCCCTTCCAAGGCCTTTTGCGCCATTTCTAAATTCAATTATGGCGGCAGATATCATGCCGAAGCATATACTTTTGCAGCCCCTCAAAGATGGACATTTTGCAGACAGCTGGGGAGTTGACACCCCACCGGATCAGCTTATCGGGGCCGGACCTTATAAAATGACAAAATATGAGCCGGCCCAATACGTCAAATACAAGCGAAATCCACATTACTGGATGAAGGATGAAAGCGGAAAGCCTATGCCCTACCTTGATGAGCAGACCCTTCTTATAGTCCCCGACCAGAATGCACTATACATGAAATTCACAGCGGGGCAGACAGATACTCACAGCCCGAGACCAGAAGAGGTGGAAACTCTCAAGGAGGAGGCTGCAAAACTAAATATTACGGTAAAAAGACGCGGCCTTGATACAGGTTCCCCCTTCGTCACCTTCAACAGGAATCCAAGGCATTACATAAAAAACGGCAAGACAGATCCAAAGCTCACCTGGTTTACAGACAAACACTTTCTAAAGGCGATAGCACATTCCATAGACAAGGAAACGATCATCGCTAACACGATGCACGGTCTTGGAAAAGCAGCAATAGCCGAGATATCTGAAGAAAACAAGATCTTTCACAATCCGAACCTGAAAGACTACGAATATGACATTAAGAAAGCGGAAAAGATCCTTGCCGATGGAGGGTACAAAAAAGGGGCTGACGGTTATCTTAGAGACAAGGAGGGAAATATCATTGAATTCTCCCTCAACACAAATGCTGGAAACCTGCTAAGAGAGCAGATGTGCTCCATCATGAAAGAGGACTGGGAAAAGTTGGGGATGAAGGTTAACTTCAGGCCCCTGGAATTCAACTCCATCGTTGAGAAACTGATGAGTAATTTCCAGTGGGACGCCATCCTTATATCGCTCACTGGAGGCCCTGAACCCCACAGCGGAGCAAACGTTCACCGATCGAGCGGACAACTTCATTTCTGGAATCCCAAGCAGGAAAAAGCTGCAACCAGGTGGGAAATTGAAATGGACAGACTTGTAGAGGCAGGGGCATCGGAGATGGACATCGAGAAGAGAAAAAAGATCTATAACCGTATGCAGGAGATCTACCACGAGGAGCTCCCCATGATACTTACTGTGCGCCAGGAGGTGTTCACGGCCTACAAAAGGAAACTCAGAAATTACACGCCCACCATATGGGGTCTATATAAACCCGAAAGGATCATGATAGCCAGGTAATGCCAAGGTTCATCTTAAATAGGCTAATGCACATGATCCCCCTACTTTTTGGGATCACATTCCTCTCCTTCTGCATCATATCCCTTGCGCCGGGAGATTACCTCTCCACCCTCAAGATGAACCCCCAGATATCGGAAGAGACCATAAGAAGACTGGAGGCGGATTTCGGCCTGGATAAACCTTTATACCTTCAATATATAAAGTGGCTATGGCAGATCCTGCACCTTAACTTCGGCGATTCCATAGCCTACCGCGTGGACGTACTTAGCCTCATAATGAGCAGGGCCTTCAATACGATTATACTTTCTGTGGCCAGCATCGTCTTCTCATGGAGTCTGGCCATACCTATCGGGATAGCGGTCGCCTACTGGCAAAACAGTTTATTCGACAGGGCCTTTTCATTCCTTGCATTTTTTGGGATGGCCATCCCGAATTTTTTCCTTGCCTTCCTGCTGCTCTATTTCGCCCTGAAGACCGGGTGGTTCCCAATTGGAGGCACGTTTTCATACGAATATGATTCCTTAAACATGTTTGGGAAAATTGCAGACAGGGCTGAACACCTGATCCTGCCCGTAATAGTCCTCGGCACGTCCGGCATGGCAGGTCTTATGCGTCTTATGAGAGGCAATATTCTGGAGATAAAGAATTCCGACTACGTGAGAACGGCAAGGGCAAAGGGACTTAGTGAGCCTGTTATCATATTCAAACATGTTCTTAGAAATGCGCTAAACCCCTTCATCACCCTTGCGGGATATGAACTGGGCAGCCTGCTCGGCGGCGCCGCCCTTGTGGAGGCGGTCCTCAACCTGCAGGGCCTGGGCACGATGATGCTCCAGGCCGTTATGGGGCAGGATATATACCTGATAATGGGCTCGCTGGTCATAGGGGCGGTCATGCTCATCATAGGCAATCTGATAGCGGACCTGACGCTCACAGTGGTTGACCCAAGGATAATGATGGACTGATTAATGACAGTAACCCCACCTGACCCCACCTGACCTCCCCTTACCCCAGGGGAGGAGTAAAACATCCCCCCTCTTGGAGCAAGAGGGGGCTAGTGGGAGTTAGAATAATTGTGCTCTAAATCTCAATAAGACTAACATGCTAAGAAAAAGATTCTTTAAAAACATAACCTGGCCCGCTGCCTTAAGCCTTCTCATCCTCGTAATTCTCTATGCTTCGGCCCTCTTTGCCCCCTTCGTCTCACCATACGACTTCAGGGAGCAGAGCAGGAAATACCCCAATGCCCCGCCATCTGATATCCACATCAGCCCTCTCTCAGAATGGAATAAAGGGATTTTATACATATACCCGGCAAAGATGGTGGATGTATTCAAACGAAGATATGAGGAAGACTATTCCAGAAAGGTTTACATAGAGCTCTTTACCGATGAGGGGCGTCTCTTTGGCCTTACCGACAAGGAGGAAAGGCTATTCATATTCGGAAGCGACGCCCTCGGAAGAGATCTATTCTCACGCATTATGCATGGAGGGAGGATAAGCCTCACCGTCGGGATTCTTGGAGTAATGATAAGCTATGCGCTAGGCATAGCGATCGGGAGCATATCGGGATATTTTGGCGGCCTGACGGATAATATATTAATGCGCCTTGCGGAAGTTTTCATGTCGGTGCCATCCTTCTTCCTGCTCCTTGCGCTTGCCGTTATTATTCCCTCAAATATATCCTCTGCCATAACATTCCTCCTCATCGTGGTAATCATGAGTTTTATCGGCTGGGCAGGCTTTGCAAGGGTCATAAGGGGGATGGTCATCTCCGAGAGGGAAAGGGATTACGTTATTGCCGCAAAGGCGCTTGGAGCTGGAGATGCGCGTATACTGACAAGGCACATCATACCCTCAACATTCAACTACGCCATAATTTCGGCAACGCTATCCATACCTGGCTTCATACTTGGTGAAAGCGCCCTTTCCCTGCTCGGGCTGGGCATACAGGAACCTGACGCATCATGGGGAAACCTGCTGGCCTCCGCTCAAAACGTCCAAAACCTCATTAACTATCCCTGGATATTAATACCAGGCCTGTTCATATTTATTACAATTATGTCATTCAACTTTCTAGGCGATTATCTACGTGACACCCTATCTCCAAGGGATGGTGGCGAACGATGAAGGGGAGAGAAACACTCCTCAGTGTTAAAGGGCTTAAAACTACATTCAGGTCTTCAAGAGGCACAGTCAAGGCAGTTGACGGCCTTAGTTTTGAAATCAAGCAGGGAGAAACTCTTGCACTCGTTGGAGAATCGGGCTGCGGGAAGAGCGTTACATC
>JAVVFD010000084.1:0-11413 GCA_032250935.1 bacterium | reverse complement strand
GTACTCGGCATCAAAGCCCACTACTACGGCGTTAAATTTATCGCCCAAACCTTTTTTAATCTCCTCAATTGCGGGAACAAGTGTCGCAACAAGAGAGTTGCATATATCGGGGCAGGTTGTATAAATAAAGCTAACCAGCAGCGGTTTGCCTTTGTAGTCGCTAAGCTTGAACCTCTTGCCGTCTTGATCTGTGAGTTCATAGTCGACTATGATTTTCCCCTCTGCTGCCCTTGCCGTCTCCACCGACTTTCTAAGCAGTTCAAGATCGGGCTCGGCAGCGGCGGCGGCAGACAGGACAAGAAACAACAGTAGAGAGGCCTTTAAAATTATTTTCAGGTTATTTATCATATCAACTGTCTTTAACCTTGATGCAGTTTTCATAGTTATTCCATAGCTCTAAGGCAGCGTCTTTAAGACTAAATGAGAACCCCGTAAGAGACCACTTCATTGCAAGTGTCTGTATCATGCCGAGAAGCATCAGGGCAGACGCCTTTGGATCAATATCTGCCCTGATGGTTTTGTTCTGCTGGCATTGTGCTATCATCATCTCCAGGCGAGATGTATGCTCATTAATGTTGCCCAAAAGTTTTTCTCTCAACATGTCGTTGTTTATATGGATCTGGTCTGAAAAAATCAGGCGGGGTATGCCGGGGTTGTTTTCAATATGTTCAAGGTTCAGAATGAAGTTGGCCTTTAATTTCTCAATGCAGGGTATGGAGGAGGCGACAACCTGCCGCATCTTCTCCTGAAGACCATCACCGATCTTTCCCAGAGTCTCAACGAGTATGTCGTCTTTATTCTTGAAATGCCTGTAGAGAGCCGCCTCGGAAATGCCAACTTCAGCTGCAATAGCCGCAGTAGTAAGCCCTTTCACCCCTTTCTCGGAGACGATTCGAAGGGCAGCCCTTGCCACCTGATCTCGCCTTGTTTCTTTATCAACCTTGCCCGCCTGCTTCAAATTCAATTTCCCGTATAAGTTAGCGCTCACTAACATGTTATCTTAACAAGATTCCTTTTTCAACTCTTTTTTTCTCCATAAACTTAAGTCTCCCAAGATAAATAAAATGGATGAATAATGCATCAATAAAGGTGATTAAAACCATGCCTTTTAATTACCTTGCTATTACAGGGGCAATAGGCTTATAATGCCGCAACTGAACAAATTGTGACAATATAGACATACCACAGCGGTTTTATTTTCCCCCAGTGTGCATCCTCTCCTCTTTAGATCCGAAGACGCATTCGTTATAACCTCCTTACAAGGAAAACTAAAAACCGCATAGACTCTTTCATTAAGGAAGGGCTGTTCGATATCATTCATAAGGATGATATTCGCGGGGTTAGTTTTGTTTTCCCAATCTGCATCAGAATAAAATTCAATGTAAAGGTGTAATATGACGACAGAGAGCAGTATCCAAAATTTTGAAGAGTTTAAACTAACTGAAAACATTCTTAAAGGTGTAAAGGAAGCAGGGTTCCGCCTCCCAAGCCCTATCCAGCAGCAGGCGATTCCCGTGGTGCTGGAAAGACGCGATGTTATTGCCAGGGCGCAGACCGGTACCGGCAAGACAGCTGCCTTCGGTCTGCCTACGATGAGTAATATAGATGGCAAAAAAGGTGTGGAAATAGTGGTTATAGTCCCCACGAGAGAACTCGCATCGCAGGTCAGTGAAGAACTGTTCAGGCTTGGGCGTTTTGCCGGTATAAAGACTGCGGCCGTATATGGGGGGCAATCCATAGGGAGGCAGGTTGAAATGGTTAACAGGGGGGTACAGGTCGTTGTTGCAACGCCGGGAAGGCTGCTTGATCACCTGAAGTCAAAGAGGTTCAGAAATTTCAACCCCGCCATGGTTGTCCTTGATGAGGCCGATGAGATGCTCGACATGGGCTTCATGGAGGATATTGAAAAGATCTTCTCTTTTATTCCGGCTGAGCGTCAGACGCTCCTCTTTTCCGCTACCATGCCTCCCGCAATAAGAAGGCTTGCAGGAAAGGTATTAAAAGATCCGGTGGCAATAGATGTTACACCTAAAAATGCCTCCACCAACGTGGATATAGATCAGCGTTATTGTGTCATGTCTGAAAGGGAGAGGGAAGAGGCCCTTGTCAGGATTATAGATACGGAATCACCTTCCAAGGCGATTATTTTTTGCCGTACGAAAAAGGAGGCAGACGCCCTTTCCACAACCCTCGTTTCCAGAGGTTATGCGGCAAAGGCGCTTCATGGCGATATGGACCAAAGAGCTAGAGAGGTGGCCATGGACAGCTTCAGGAAGGGCCGCATTGATTTCCTTATAGCCACCGATGTAGCAGCAAGGGGGATTGATATCTCCGACGTATCCCACGTCTTCAACTACCATATCCCGTTTGATCCTCAAAGCTATGTTCACCGCATAGGGAGGACTGGCAGGGCTGGACAGAAAGGCGTCGCCATTACCCTGGCAACGCCTCTCGAGTTTAAGGAATTAAGCCGCATAATGAAGGTCTCAGGCGCACCTATGACCTTCAGTGAAATACCGAGCATAAAGGAGGTTAAAGAAAAGCATATCAATTCACTCCTGACTCAACTTGAAGAGCAGCTTGTATTTGAAGAGGCGGCTCAGCTTATAGCTCAGATAAGAAATGAAAAGGAACTCCTTGCCGATATCGCATGCAGGGCGATTTCAGCCCTCATGGAAAAAAAGCAGACTTCAGGACCTGACCGCATAGGGCTTGGCACTAAAGAGGTGGACCGACTCATGAGCAGAAGCAGGTACGACAACAGTAGACAGGGGAAACCAAGATCAGGATGGCAAAAGGGTCGCCCCGCCCAGCGTAGCGGAAGAAGTTTTGGAACTTCAAGCCCCAGGCGTGGACATAAAAAATAAGCAGGGTTTTAGACTTATACAGGAGCTAAAATGGGTTTTAATTGCGGAATTGTAGGGCTGCCCAATGTCGGCAAATCTACAATATTTAATGCCATAACTGCGGCGGGTGCGCATGCAGAGAACTTCCCTTTTTGTACTATAGAACCTAATGTCGGCATGGTTCAGGTACCCGATAAAAGGCTGGATGAACTAAGTAAAATTGTAAATCCGGAGCGGGTGGTTCCCACAAGTATGGAATTCGTGGATATCGCCGGACTTGTAAAGGGCGCTAGCCAGGGAGAAGGGCTTGGCAATAAATTTCTCGGACATATTCGTCAGGTCGATGCCATTGCTCACATCGTGCGGTGCTTCGAAGATGAAAATGTAGTCCATGTTTCGGGCAGTGTCGATCCGGCAAGGGACATTGAGGTAATAAATACCGAACTGATCCTTGCAGATATGGAAAGTATCGACAAAAGGCTTGAAAAAAGCAGGAAGCTTGCCAAATCAGGAGATAAGGATGCCATAAAAACAGCTGCTATTCTCGATAAGGTCTCAACACAGTTAAATGCGGGGTTGCCGGTTAGAACCCTGGAACTTAGCGATGATGAAAAATATGCAATAAAAGATCTCTTTCTCATTACGTCCAAGCCGATTTTTTACATTACAAACGTCGGTGAGAATGATCTTCCTAAAGGTAATGATTATGTTAATGACGTAAGGAAAATTGCCGAGGCCGAGGGGTCTGAGGTTGTTGTAATGTGCGGGAATATAGAGGCGGAGATATCGGAGCTGGACCCTGAGGAGAAGGGGGAGTTTTTGAGCGATTTGGGGCTGGAGGAAGCCGGGCTTGACAGAATGATCAGGGCAGGCTACAAGCTGCTCTCCCTTGACACCTATTTTACGGCTGGCGTCAAAGAGGTAAGGGCATGGACGATTCATAAGGGAGCTACGGCGCCGCAGGCGGCCGGAGTTATACACTCCGATTTTGAAAGAGGTTTTATCAAGGCCGAGGTAGTGGCCTATGATGATTTTATATCTTCCGGAGGCGAACAAAAAGCCAAGGAGAAGGGACTTTTAAGGATAGAGGGGAAGGAGTATATCGTCAAAGACGGTGATGTCATACACTTCCGCTTTAACGTGTAGTCCTAAAGAAGATATAATTTGTTGCAGACAAAAAAAGCCCCGATCACACAGTGAAGGGGGCTTTTTTAATAAATATAAGCTGGCCTTTCTCTATTTTTTCCCCTTAAGCGCTGCCTGTGCGGCCGCTAGCCTTGCTATGGGCACTCTAAATGGAGAACAGCTCACATAATCCAGACCTATGTTGTGGCAGAACTCTACCGATGATGGTTCTCCCCCATGCTCACCGCAGATACCGAGCTTGATATCCGGTCTTACGCTGCGACCTTTTTCAACGCCCATCTTTACCAATTGACCGACCCCCTCCTGATCAAGGGCGACGAAGGGGTCTACATTGTATATACCCATCTCAATGTAATAGGGGAGGAAATTTCCAGAATCGTCACGGCTGAGTCCCAGCGTAGTCTGGGTGAGATCGTTTGTTCCGAATGAGAAGAAGCGCGCCTCTTTTGCAATTTCATCAGCTGTAAGGGCAGCGCGGGGCAGCTCTATCATCGTTCCAATGAGGTATTCAAGCTTGCATCCGCTCTTTTCAATAATTTCATTGGCTATCTTTACAGCCTTCTGTTTAATATAGGAAAACTCTTTGATATGGCTTACAAGCGGTATCATGATCTCTGGAACGATAGAGTAACCCTCCTCTTTTACCAGTTCACATGCCGCCTCGATTATCGCCCTTACCTGCATCTCGGAGATCTCGGGATAGGTAACGCCCAGTCTGCATCCCCTGTGGCCGAGCATAGGGTTCATTTCTTTGAGTGTCTCAGTCTTGTGTTGCAGGCTGTCAACAGTCACGCTCATATCGACAGCGATATCCTGGAGGTCCTTTTTAGTCTGGGGGAGAAACTCGTGAAGCGGAGGGTCAAGGAGCCTTATGGTGACCGGAAGTCCCTTCATCTCCCTGAATATCCCCTTGAAATCGGATTTCTGCATAGGTTCTATCTTTGCCAGAAACTTTTTTCTCTCCTCTTTCGTATTGGAAAGAATCATCTCCCTTACCGCCATAATTCTGTCGGCATCGAAGAACATATGCTCCGTCCTGCAAAGGCCGATCCCCTCGGCGCCAAAGCTTCTCGCCTGCTTTGCATCGGCAGGGGTGTCGGCATTGGCCCTTACTTTTAGATGGCGCCTCTCATCCACCCATGACATGAGGGTTTCAAAGTCATCGGAAAGTTCGGGGTCTATGGTCGGTACCTCGTCAAGCATTACTTCTCCGGTACTGCCGTCGAGCGTGATAATGTCTCCCTTTTTTATGACCGTCCTGTGTATTATGCACTGTTCGCTTTTATAGTCTATGCGCATCTCTCCGGCGCCTGCAACGCAGCAGCGCCCCATGCCCCTGGCAACAACTGCTGCATGGGATGTCATTCCACCTGTTGCCGTGAGAATTCCCTGAGCGGCATGCATGCCATGAATATCTTCGGGAGATGTTTCGTGCCTTACAAGTATAACCTTGAGGCCCAGCTTTGCAGCTGCCTCTGCATCATCTGCAGAGAAGACCACTTCACCGTAGGCCGCGCCGGGAGATGCCGGCAGTCCCCTTGTAATAACATTTTTTGGCGCATCAGGATCGAGCATCGGGTGCAGGAGCTGGTCGAGCTGTGAAGGCTCAACCCTCATAATAGCTTCATCTTGCGATATCATCCCCTCATTAACCATATCTACCGCAATCTTCACCGCTGCCGCAGCGGTACGCTTTCCGCTTCTCGTCTGGAGCATCCAGAGTTTACCCCTCTGAACGGTAAATTCGATATCCTGCATGTCCCTGTAGTGCTTTTCCAGCTTCAGGTATACTTCCACCAGTTCATTGTATGCCTTGGGCATAATATCTTCCATTGTAGAAAGGCCTGCCTCATTTTCCCCCGAATTATTTACCGGATGCGGCGTACGGATTCCGGCCACAACATCCTCACCCTGAGCGTCGACAAGGAATTCCCCGTAGAAAATATTCTCTCCCGTGGAGGGGTCGCGCGTGAAGGCAACGCCTGTTGCGCAGTCTTCACCCATGTTTCCGTAAACCATTGACTGGACGTTTACCGCCGTTCCCCAGTGACCGGGTATGTTGTTAAGCTTCCTGTATCTTATAGCCCTTGGAACGTCCCAGGAGTTAAATACAGCGCTTATGGCGCCCCAGAGTTGCTCCTGTGGCTCTTCCGGGAACGCAGTGCCTGTAACCTCTTTCACCTTAGCCTTGAAACTCGCTACCAGTTCTTTTAAGTCTTCAGCACCAAGGTCGGTATCCCTTTCCACCCCTTTTGCACTCTTTTTCTCTTCCAGTATCTCTTCCAGAACCTCTCCGTTCATACCCATGACGACATTGCTGTACATCTGGACAAAGCGGCGGTATGAGTCATACCCGAATCTCTCGTTTTTTGATTGAGCAATAAGACCCTGAACCGTAATATCGTTTAGGCCGAGGTTGAGGACCGTATCCATCATGCCGGGCATGGATACCCTTGCCCCTGAACGGACGGAAACCAGAAGGGGATTGTCCTTGTCGCCGAAGATTGCGCCCATAACCTTTTCTGTCTTTGCAAGGTTTTCAGCCACCTCTTCCTTGATCCCTTCGGGGTATTTCTTTCCCCTTTCGTAATAATGCGTACAAACCTCTGTGCTTATCGTAAAGCCCGCCGGAACGGGGATGCCTATGTTTGTCATTTCGGCAAGATTAGCCCCTTTTCCTCCCAGGAGATTTTTCATTGTGGCGGTGCCTTCGGCCTTACCGTCTCCGAAGAAGTAGACATACTTTTGAGACATCATTACCCTCCTAATTGAGCTTATAAACCTATTTTTTTGCCGTAACTATCCTGGAGAAATCCGCAAACCTTGTAAAAAGATTTGAGACCTCTTTAAGAAGTGAGAGCCTGTTGTTCTTCATCTCTTCATCATCTGCCATTACCAGTATATCATCAAAAAACTTATCTACAAGAGGTCTTATTTCTGCCGCCTTTAAAAGCGCCTCTTTATATCGTCCCTTGTCGGCAAGATCCATAACATTTCCCATGACGGCATGGCAGGCGCTGTGCAGTTCTCTTTCCGCCTCTTTTTCAAATAGAGAGGGGTCTACCCCGACCGATTCAAAATCCTTGGTAATATTTACGACCCTTTTAAAGGTAACGGCGAGCGGCTCAAAGTCGGGGAGTCCCTTGAGATGTGAAAGCGCCTTTACCACCTCTACGGCGTCCAGTATATCATCGAAACCTTTGGTGAGTACGGCATCAACAACATCACCGGGGCTTCCATTTGCGATAAGGAGTCCGAGCAGCCTCAGCCTGAAAAATTCGAGTATATCTTCTTTAACTTCGCTCTTATCTCTTAAAAGTTTATCTCCAAGGGCATGGAGCGCCTTTTCTGTCAGGTCCGAGAGAGACAGTCTATAAGCCTTATCGATTATGATATTTATCGTTCCCAGCGTCTGCCGCCTTAGGGCATATGGGTCGGATGCGCCCGTGGGTATCAGCCCCACGCCGAAGCAGCCGCAGATGGTCTCCATCTTGTCTGCAATGGAGACGAGTGCCCCGGTCTGTGTAGAGGGGAGTATATCATCGGCATTCCTCGGTAGATAATGCTCGAAGATCGCCTCTGCAACCTCACTGTCTTCTCCCGCCTTGAGGGCATAGTCGCGCCCCATTACGCCCTGGAGCTTTGCAAATTCGCCGACAACCCCTGATACAAGATCAGCCTTGCAGATATGGGCCGCTCTTAACACTTTATTCTTTAAATCCGGGGCAAGCTCATCGGCAAGAAAGCCTGCCAGCGCCTCGAATCTTTCTACCTTTTCAAATGAAGTCCCCAGCTTTGCCTGGAATACCACGTTTTTGAGAGATTCCACCATATCGTCAAGAGGTACATTTAGGTCTTCGTAGTAGTAGAATGCCGCGTCGGAAAGACGGGCGCGAAGAACCCTTTCGTTCCCCTCGCGAACAACGGCCATATCCTCAGCATCGGTGTTACTTACGGTTATAAAGTTGGGAAGAAGCCCGCCATCCTTATCCTCGATTGAAAAATATCTCTGATGCTCCCTCATGGCGCCTATAACTACGTCTCTAGGAAGCTTTAAAAACTCTCTGTCAAAACCGCCAAGCAGCACAACGGGATATTCAACGAGGTTGGCCACCTCTCTCAAGAGACCTTCATCATCAATCAATCGGCCGCCGGCATCTTCAGCTGCTTTTAGAATGCCTTTTTTTATGATGGATATCCTCTCTTCCGGATCTATGATGACCCTTGCCCTGGCGCACTTTGTTCGGTAATCGTCAAGGGAGCTTAGTTCAAACTCTTCAGGTGCATGAAAACGATGACCGCGCGATTTGTTCGAACTTTGAATGTCGCCAAAGATGAAGTTGATAATCTCGCCTCCATAGAGGGCGGCGATCCAGTGAACAGGTCTTGCAAAGGAGTTATCCAGATTCTTCCAACGCATCGATTTTTGAAAATGAATGGACGATACGAGCCGGGAGAGAATTTCCGGAAGAAGATTATTTGTGTCAATCCCCTTTTCCTCTTTAACTACATACAGATATTCACCTTTCGGAGTTTCCCTGAGCTCAACCTCTTCGACAGCAACGCCCTGACCTCTTGCAAATCCAAGCATTGCCTTGGTGGGCTGGCCCGATTCATCAAAGGCAAGCTTTTTGGCAGGGCCCTGATTTTCAACAGTTATATCTTCCTGCCTTGCAGCCACATCACTAACTGCCAGCACCAGACGCCTCGGTGTGCCGAAGGTCTTTACCTCTCCAAAGGATATCCTTACCTCGGCAAAGGCCTTTCTTATGAACTCTTCCATATCTGCAAGGGCCTTGGGAATAAAACCGGCCGGTATCTCTTCCGTCCCTATCTCAAGGAACATATCCTTGCCATTCATCTGTCCACCCCCTTTAAAAGAGGGTGTCCCATCTCCTCCCTCGTCCTTATATAAGCCTCGGCGCACATCCTTGCCAGGTTCCTTACGCGGCCTATATAGCCGGTACGTTCGGTAACGCTGATTGCGCCTCTTGCATCGAGCAGGTTAAAACTATGGGAACATTTTAGACAGTAGTCATAGGCCGGAAGGGGCAACTCCTTTTCTGCCAGCTTATGGCATTCCGCCTCATACATGGAAAAGAGCCTGAGGTGCATATCCACATCGGCTTCTTCAAAATTGTGCCTTGAAAATTCCACCTCGCTCCGGTGATGCACATCGCCGTAGCTTAGCTCATCGTTCCACTTGAGATCGTAAACGGAGTCTACTCCCTGAACGAACATCGCTATCCTTTCTATGCCGTAGGTGATCTCGACAGAGACAGGTTTCAGATCAATCCCTCCAGCCTGCTGAAAGTAAGTAAATTGAGTAATCTCCATCCCGTCGAGCCATACCTCCCAGCCAAGCCCCCATGCGCCAAGGGTGGGCGATTCCCAATCATCTTCGACAAAGCGTATATCATGTGCAAGCGGGTCTATACCGAAGGTCTTGAGGCTCTCAAGATATAGCTCCTGAATATTTTGGGGGGATGGCTTGATGATGACCTGAAACTGGTAATAGTGCTGGAGACGGTTAGGGTTCTCGCCGTAGCGTCCGTCTGTGGGCCGTCTGGAAGGTTCGACGTATGCCACCTTCCAGGGTTCCGGGCCGAGTACTCGCAGGAATGTGGCCGGATTAAATGTGCCGGCACCTACTTCTATATCATAGGGTTGCTGGATTATGCACCCTTTATCGGACCAGTATTTTTGAAGAGATAAGACTAACTCCTGAAATGTCACTATTATAACCCCTCTATCAAGAAAACGTTGTTTAAAGGGGGTAAAAATAGCATAAATACCGCGTATATGTAAAATATAAATTGGCAGCAGATGAGCGATGCTTCAATCTACGCCGCCCTTCCCTGCCCGGGAAAAGACAATCTCCTTCTCTGCTCTCTTGTCGCCCGGCGTCTCGCCTGCCTTTACGCGGGGGGGGACTGTCCCGAATGGCGCTAAGTTAAGCTCCCGTAGCACAATATTTTGACCTGTGTGGAATCTCTATAGAATTCTCGGGAGTTCTGTGGGCACAATACTAAATTATAGGGAAGGTGGGGGAGTTAAATATTGTCACCAGAATTCCTTGCAGCTTGGGCTGCAAAGCCCAACATCCTCAACCGTTCCAATTTGTGTTGGGCCTTGTTTTATTCATCCCAACCTGGACGCCTGCAACTGCTCTTGCAATTCTTGCCAGGGAATGATCCACCGATTGAGGTATTTCAAAGTGAAACAGGCAGCTGGAGTGAAACACTTTTCTAACTACCCGTCATCATAGAAGAAATTTTAATTTTAAAAATAGTAGCCGTTTCAGTCTGAAACGAGCCCCTGTATCCACACGTCTGGCGGTATCTGATTTTCGCTTTAATCTCAAGTATTTAGCCGACACTTAGCATATTGGCACGCATATTGAATATGTCTAAATTCAAAATAGGGAGGTAAAAAAATGAAGAGAATAGTAAAAGTTGTGCCTGCCATATTTGAAATGTTGTTGGCGCTTACAATAATAGGGTTGGTCTATTGGCATGCCGTCAGGACTGATTATAGGAGCACCTTCGATAATGCCGCTAATTACGGGCATTCGGTCCACAAAGAAACAAGGAAGGTAAATAAAATGGTCTTTTCATTGTGAGCGAAAATCACATGCAGAGAAACAGAAAGAGGTTTAAATGAGTAATGTTAACGAACTGGTTGGTATCAACAGCGATACGATTCTGAACAGCATCGCCGATGGAGTGGTCGTCATGGGATTGGACCGCAAGATTATCTTTGTCAATCGTGCAGCGAAAGATCTTCTTAAAAAAGCGGGAGTCGACGGCCTCGGTATAGGGCAGAGGTGCAACAAGGCGATCGGCCATTCCAGTTGCTCGCTCAGCTGTCTGGTTAATACGGCAATGAAGACGGGCAACCATATCTACGAGCATGAGGTGACGCTGGGCGGTGAAGGGAATAAAATTTCACTGAGCGTCAATGCTGCACTGCTGCGGGACGAGAGGGGAAACGTCATAGGCGGGATCGAGATATTCCGGGACATCTCTCTAATAAATGAGCTTAAGGGCGAGCTCGTTTATAAATATTCCTTTGATAATATAGTCGGGAAAAATCACAGGATGCATGAAATTTACAAGCTTCTGCATGAGGTCTCTCCGACCCTGGCCACGGTGCTCATCGAAGGCGAGTCGGGAACGGGAAAGGAGTTGATATCAATTGCAATTCATCACAACTCTTCCAGGCGTTCCGGGCCCTTTATAAAGCTCAATTGTGCCGCTCTTTCCGATAACCTTCTGGAGAGCGAACTTTTCGGCCATGTCAAAGGGGCTTTTACGGGGGCCGTGGCCGACAGGAAGGGGAGGTTGCGTAATCTCCTGAAAGTTTCCAGTAAATCTCCTCGGTTGTTTCCAGCTAATCTCTTTTATCGTTTCCAGTAAATC
>JAVVFD010000083.1:0-11606 GCA_032250935.1 bacterium | reverse complement strand
CCAAAATCCACGCCTATTATGTCTCCATCCTTTAAAACCTTTCTAGCAGATGGAATGCCGTGAACAACCACATTGTTTACAGAGGCGCAGACAGATGAAGGGAAACCATTATACCCTTTAAAGGCAGCTTTTACACCTTTTTTTTTTACATACTCTTCAGCGAATCGATCAACGTCTATCGTACTTATGCCAGGAGCCACCAGCAACCTTAATTCCTGCAGAACTTCCGCAACAATCAGGTTCGCTTTTCGCATTATCTCAATCTCATGTTGAGACTTGAGAATAACCATCAGTCAGCTTCTTTTACAATTGCGGTTTCAATCCGCTCAAAGATATCCGACTCGGCACCCACACCCTTTATAGTCGACAAACAGCCTTGTTTACTATAATAATCTATAAGCTGTGAAGTTTGCCTGCCGTACACCTTAAGGCGTTCAGCTATTGTGGCCTCTTTATCATCGTCACGTTGATAAAGTTCGCCCGAGCATTTATCGCAAATATTAAGACGTTTCGACGGGCTATATTCCAGATGATAACCCTCGCCACACTCTTTACAGGTCCTTCTGCCCGACAATCTCTTTATGAGTTCATCATCATCAACCTGAATATTAAGCACATATTCTATGCCCAGCCCCATCTCTTTAAGGGTAGTCTCCAGCGCATCAGCCTGTACAACAGTCCTCGGGAAACCATCAAGAATAAACCCGTTTTTACAGTCAGAATCTCTCAGCCTTTCTTCGATGATTCCAATCACAACTGCATCTGGAACAAGCTCACCTTTATCCATAAAGCTTTTAGCTTCAAGGCCAAGTTTGGTTTTATCTTTTACAGCAGACCTTAATATGTCTCCTGTTGAAATCTGAGGAATACCATATTTCTCGACGAGTCTTTTAGATTGCGTCCCTTTTCCAGCTCCGGGGGCTCCAAGTAAAATAAGCCTCATGACCTTCTTCCCTTTATGCGACCACTTTTCATAAACCCTTCATACTCACGAGCGAGCAGATGCGATTCAATCTGTTGAGCTGAGTCCAAAGCCACACCAACGACGATCAGCAGGCCTGTTCCACCGAAATAGAAAGGCACATTAAATCTGGACACCAAAATTGTCGGAATAACGCAGACAAGGGCCACATAAAGCGATCCGCCAAATGTTAATCTACTCAGTACTAAATCTATATATTCCGCAGTACTTTTACCGGGACGGATTCCGGGAATGTAACTGCCGGATTTCTTTAGATTGTCTGCGATATCATCAGGGTTAAATGTTATAGCTGTATAAAAATAACAAAAGAAAATTATTAACGCAACGAATACGAGGTTATATAACAAGCTATCCGGAGTCAACATCCCAACTACAGTATCCATCCAATCAAATGTAACAAGGCCAGCAATAGTTGCGGGGAACAGGAGGAGAGATGATGCAAATATTGGTGGAATAACTCCGGCAGTATTTACCTTAAGCGGCAAATGGCTCCCTCCTGCAGACATGCCGACAACCTTTTTTCCATGACTGATCGGCACCCTTCGCTGTCCCTTTTCACAGTATAGAATAAAGGCTACAACAACGAGCATAAAAAGCAACAAAACAACTACAGAGATGGGACCTATCTCGCCATTTCTCAGCATTTGCCAGGAATTGTAGATTGCGGAAGGAAGTCGCGCTATAATTCCTGCAAATATTATAAGAGAGATACCGTTACCGATTCCCTTTTCCGTCATCTGCTCGCCAAGCCACATCAAAAAAGCGGTTCCGGCGGTCAGGGTAATTACCGTTACAATCCTAAAGGCCCAACCGGGAGCATGCACAACCACTTCACCGGCCGGTCCTTGCATAGCCTCCAGGCCGATGGCTATTCCAAGCCCCTGAACGACACTGATCAGGATGGTGCCGTACCTGGTGTATTGAGTTATTTTTTTACGGCCTGCCTCACCTTCCTTTTTCATCGCTTCGAAGGTAGGTACAAGTACCGTTAAGAGCTGAAATATGATGGAGGCACTGATATATGGCATGATGCCAAGTGCAAATACGGAAAGTCGCTCAAGCGCGCCGCCAGAAAACATATTAAAGACACCAAGCAAAGTACCTTTTGCAGCCTCAAATATTGAAGCTAAGGCCTGACCGTCTATACCTGGCGTGGGAACAAAGCACCCCACCCTGTAGACAGCAAGTGCAAAAAGCACAAACTTAATCCTGTTCCAGAGTTCTGGAACTCTTATAACGTTCTGGATTGCGTTTACTATCACTTACTCAGTCTCAACCTTCCCACCAGCAGCCTCAACCTTAATCTTAGCAGCCTTTGAAACCTTATCAACCTTCAGCGTCACGGGAATTTTAAGCTCACCATCAGCAAGCACCTTAACGCCATCTAATACCTTGTCCACCAAGCCGGCTTCTGCAAGAGCCGCAAAATCGACTACGCTGTTGGGCTCAAAAACAGAAAGATCGCCAATCTTGACTATAGAGTATTTCTTTTTAAAAATATTCGTAAAGCCAAACTTAGGAAGTCTTCTTTGAAGAGGCATCTGCCCCCCCTCAAAGCCTTTGAGAGATGTCGAACCGGAACGGGCCTTCTGACCTTTATGACCGCGACCACTTGTCTTGCCAAGGCCGGATCCAGGACCCCTACCAACCCTTTTTTTATTTTTAGTTGACCCTTCTGCAGGTCTTAGTTCATTTAGCTTCATAATTATTCCTTATCATCCTAAGCGACTGTTACCAGATGAGATACTTTTCTTATCATCCCGCGAGTTTCGGGAGTATCTTTCAATACAACTGACTGATGCAACCTTTTAAAGCCCATTCCAACCAAAGCAGCCTTCTGATCTTTAGGTCTTCCTATAGCACTCCTTTTGAGTGTTATAGTGACAGTCTCGGCAGTTGGCCTCTTCTTAACAGCAGTCGCTTCCTTTTTCTCGACAACATCTTTTTTTACCGAAGTCTTTGCAGCTGACTCAGTCTTAGCTTTAGAACTACTCTTTGTCGCAGCCTTAGCCTTAGGTGCAGATTTAGAAACGGTCTTTGCCGCTTTCGGCTTTGCCTCGGACTTTGCTGCAGCCTTCTTAGCAGGTGCAGCCTTCTTAGCAGGTGCAGCCTTCTTAGCAGGTGCAGCCTTCTTTGCAGGTGCAGCCTTCTTTGCAGACGCAGTCTTCACTTTTGGTGATTCTTTAGTTTCGTTTTCAGCCATGATTTAACCCTACCCTGTTATCTCTTTCAGTTTCTTGCCCCTCTTAGCCGCAATAGACTCAGGAGTCTTTAATCTCACCAAGGCGTCAAATGTAGCCTTAACTACATTATGATGATTATTACTTCCCTGACATTTGGAAAGAAGATCATGAATACCAGCCGTCTCAACAACCGCTCTCACTGCGCCACCGGCAATAAGTCCGGTACCTTCAGAAGCAGGTTTTAAAAGCACCCTACCTGCTCCGAAATGTCCAATTATTTCATAAGGTATTGTAGAACCCTGAATCGGCACTCTAATGAGTTTCTTTTTGGCATTCTCTACACCTTTTTTAATCGATACGGCAACCTCATTGGCCTTACCAACGCCATACCCTACTACACCATTACCATCGCCAACGACAACCAATGTACTAAAGCTAAAGCGCCTACCTCCCTTTACAACCTTTGCAACTCTGCTTATATGGACAACCTTATCCGTCAAATCGAGTTCGGTTGAATCAATCCTTTCCAAAAGATTCCTCCTTAAGATATTAAAACTCTAGTCCGCCATCCCTGGCAGCATCCGCCAGAGCTTTAACTCTGCCGTGATACAGGAAACCATTCCTGTCAAAAGCAACTTTGCTTATTTTATTCTTCTTGGCAAGCTCAGAAAGCAGCGCTCCAACTTTCTTTGCAGCATCGATATTACCGGTACCTTTTATTTTCCCCTTCAACTCTTTACTTAAAGTTGAAGCAGAGGCAATAGTCTTACCGGTCGTATCATCAACGATCTGTGCGTACATATGATTGGCGCTTCTGAAGATGGTCAATCTTGGCCTCTCCGTGCTACCAAATAGACGCTTTCTAATGCTTTGCTTTCTTTTAAATCTCTTCTCAAGCCCTACACTTTTTGCAGCCAACGCCTTACTCCTTATATAAAACTATTTACCTGTTTTACCAGCTTTCCTTACTATGCGCTCTTCCGCATACTTAATCCCCTTACCCTTGTAAGGCTCAGGCCCCCTGAAGCTTCTTATCTTAGCTGCAACAGAACCGATTAATTCCTTATCAATACCCTTGATAGTAAGATTCATCTGCTTATCAACTTCTGCAGACATCCCTTCAGGCAATTCATACTTTACAGGATGGGAATAACCAAGAGAAAAATCGAGGCTTCTTCCTTGCACTGCGACCCTATAACCAACTCCGTTTATTTCGAGAATTCTCTCAAAGCCTTCAGACACGCCCTTAACCATACTAGCCACAAGGCTTCTCGTCAGACCTTGATTTGCTGTCGTCTTAGCTACTCCCTCAATGGACTTAACACTCAAAGAGTCAGACTCAACCAAAATTTCAACACCTTCCGGAAGCTGGCGGGCCAACTTACCTTTAGATCCTTCAACTGTTACAGTACTCCCATTAGTTTCAACTTTCACACCTGACGGTAATGAAATGGGAAGCTTTCCCACTCTAGACATAAATCAACTCCTGATTAACAACTACCAAACGTTACAGAGAATTTCCCCGCCAACCTTAGACTTCCTGGCTTCGCGGTCAACCATCAGGCCCTTCGAGGTAGATATAATCGCAATCCCATAACCGTTTATGACCTTTGGAACGGAATCAGTATTAACGTACACGCGCGAACCGGGCTTACTTACTCTCTTTATACCTTCAACTACGCTTTTTTTATTCTCATCATACTTGAGCGCAACATTAAGAATCCCTTGCTTGTTGTCTTTTGTTACCTTGTAGGCATCAATATAACCTTCTGCCTTAAGAACCTTAGCAATTTCCACCTTAACATTGGATGATGGAATATCAACCGTCTCTTTTTTTACCATAGCGCCATTTCTGATTCTTGTCAGCATATCCGCTATAGGATCCGTCATGCTCATATTATACTCCCCTTTATCCTACCAACTCGATTTTGTAACGCCAGGTAAAACGCCCTTAAGAGCCATTTCCCTGAAGCAGATTCTGCACATATCGAATTTTCTGTAATAACCCCTTGGCCTTCCACAAACAGGACATCTATTATATTCCCTAACCTTGAACTTTGAAGGCTTGTTTGTCTTAACTATTAACGATTTCCTTGCCAAAATCTCCTCCTTATTTCCTGAAAGGCATACCGAGATGAGTCAGCAATGATCTGCCTTCAGCATCTGTCTTTGCCGTAGTAACTATGGTAATATTCATACCTTTTATTTTGTCAATCTTGTCAAGCTCAATATCAGGAAACATAATGTGTTCCTTTATTCCCAGAGTATAGTTTCCTCTTCCGTCAAAACACTTTGAAGAGAGGCCACGAAAATCCCTGATCCTTGGTATTGCAGCTCCTACCAACTTGTCATAAAAGGCGTACATATTATCGCCCCTTAAGGTCACCATGCAGCCTATCGGCATACCCTCCCTAAGTTTAAAGCCGGCAATTGACTTCCTTGCCTTTGTTACTACGGGCCGCTGGCCTGCAATCATTCCTAGCTCTTCAACTGCAGCATCAAGCACCTTAATATTCTGCACCGCCTCTCCCATACCTATATTGATAACTATCTTCTCAATTTTTGGTATCTGATGCGGATTAGAGTAAGAAAATTCTTCCTTCAGTTTAGGAACAACATCCTTTATATAGACATCCTTCACCCTTGCCATATCAAAAACTCCTAACTATCTACTACTTCTCCGCACTTACGGCACGCTCTAACTTTTCTACCGTCATCCAGAACCTTTTTAGAGATCCTGACCGGAGCATCGCACTTTGGGCAAAGAAAATTAATGTTTGAAATATGAATCGGAGCTTCTTTCTCGATGATTCCGCCGCCACCCTGAGCATCCTGACGCGTGTGCCTCTTTATGAGGTTCACCTTTTCAACCAGAGCTTTTTTGCGACCATCGACAAGCTGGAGAATTTTTCCTCTTTTGCCCTGATCTCTACCTACCGTAATAACTACGGTATCGCCTTTTTTAAGATTTATATTAGAACTTGACATCATTTCTCCTTAACTACAGCACTTCGGGAGCCAAAGAAACAATCTTCATGAACTTCTTTGCCCTTAACTCTCTCGCAACAGGGCCGAATATCCTTGTACCGACAGGCTCATTATTTTTATCAATTAATACCGCAGCATTATCATCAAATCGTATAAAAGAACCATCGGGTCTTGCAATTTCCTTTACGGTTCTCACGATTACTGCTTTTTGAACATCGCCCTTCTTCACCTTAGCGTTAGGCAAAGCCTCCCTCACAGAGACAATGATAAGCTCACCTATCTTTGCTATATTCTTTTTTGATCCACCAAGCACCTTAACACAGTAGACCTTTTTCGCCCCGGAATTATCGGCAACATTCAATATGCTTTGCATCTGTATCATTTCAATAGCTCCACGTATAGTTACTAAATTGCCTTTTCGACAATATCTTTCAGAATCCAGCACTTATCTTTACTCAAAGGACGGCACTCTTGAATAACGACCCTGTCCCCCATGGCGGCCGTATTACCTGCGTCATGAGCTTTATACCTGACCGTTCTTTTAATTTGCTTACCATATTTTGAATGACCAAACTTTCTTTCAACCGAAACAACTACGGTCTTCTCCATCTTATCGCTTACAACTGTACCCTCAAGGGACCTTTTTATTACCGTCTGAGTCATACTACACGCTACCTTCTTTAAAAGTTCTCAGTTTCTGTTCCGTTCTAATCCTTGCCACATCTCTCTTTAACACCCTGAGCCTGGATGTGTTTTCCAGCTTGCCGATAGCATGTTGAAATTTAAGATTAAAGAGCTCTTCTCTGCAATCCTTTTCTTTTTGAACAAGCTCATCGGCAACAAGTGATTTTATCTCTGCCATCTTCATTTACTGAACCTCCCTGGAAAGACATCTTGCGGATATAGGAAGTTTACGTTCAGCAAGTCTGAAAGCCTCTCTGGCTATGCTCTCAGCGACGCCTTCCATTTCAAAAAGAATCATACCCGGCTTGATTACGGCAACCCATCCTTCTGGAGAACCCTTACCCTTACCCATCCTGACTTCAGCAGGTTTGGAAGTAATTGGTTTGTTAGGAAAGGCCCTGACCCATACCCTACCGCCCCTTTTAATGTGTCTTGTCATTGCAATCCTGGCAGCTTCAATCTGCCTTGCAGTTATCCAGCCGCATTCAGTTGCCTGCAAACCGAAATCTCCGAAGTTGAGCGACGAGCCCCGCAAGGCCTTACCAGCCATCCGGCCCTTCATCTGTCTTCTAAACTTTGTTTTCTTAGGCATCAACATATCAATCTACACCTCTACCTTCTTTTCTTCACGCTTCTCAAGCACTTCGCCCTTGAAGATCCAAACTTTTACCCCTATAAGGCCATATGTAGTTAGAGCTTCAGTCACACCATAATCTATATCAGCCCTTAGCGTATGAAGAGGAACCCTGCCCTCCATATATCTCTCCTTCCGGGCCATCTCATGCCCACCAAGCCTGCCGGAACAGAGAATTTTTATTCCCTTGGCGCCAAGCTTCATTGCAGAAGTTACGGCCTTCTTCATTGCTCTTTTGTGATGGACCCTTCTTTCCATCTGCATTGCAATGCTCTCTGCAACCAGCTGAGAGTCTATCTCAGCTTTCCTTACCTCATTAATATTAATGAATACCTCATTATCGGTAAAGCGCTTCAGATCCTTCCTGAGAGCATCTATCTCGGAACCTTTTTTTCCGATTACGAGCCCTGGCCTTGCACTGTGAATATTAACCCTTACCTTGTCGGCAGTTCTTTCAATTTCTATTTTAGAAACGCCGGCGTGATTTAGCTTCTTTTTAAGGAATTCCCTGATCTTAATATCCTCATGAAGAAGACCGGAATAACCTTTATTTGCATACCACCTAGAATCCCAATCCTTTATAATACCGAGCCTAAACCCGATTGGATGTACTTTCTGACCCAAGCTAACCTCCTATTACGGCGCTTCGGAGAGCACAACTGTAATGTGACTCGTCCTTTTTAAAATCTTAGTAGCCCTACCCATCGCTCTGGGCATAAATCTTTTTGCTGTCGGACCTTCATCTACAAAGGTAGTGCTGACATAAAGAGAGTCAGGATTATTAACTCCCTTTTGTTCTGCATTAGCCACAGCAGACCTTACTATCTTAGCAAGCAGGGGCGCTACCTTTTTATCGGTAAACCTCAACTCCTTTAATGCAGCTCCGACCTCTTTCCCTCTGATCATATCTGCAACAAGCCTCGCCTTTCTGGGCGAAATCCTGGCATTTCTCAATACAGCTCTTGCTTCCATCACTTTGGCTCCACTTCCCTATTTAATCTGGCCTATTTAATTTTGGCTTTCTTGCCACCAATATGCCCGTAATAAGTCCTTGTCGGTGCAAACTCACCAAACTTATGTCCCACCATATTCTCAGTAACATATACTGGAACAAATTTCTTCCCGTTGTGAACAGCGAAGGTCATACCTATAAATTCAGGTGTAATAGTAGATCTTCTTGACCACGTTTGAATTACCTGTTTACTGTTGTTCTCTTGAGCAGCCCTGACCTTACGCATCAAGCTCTCCTCAATATAAGGTCCCTTCTTTATTGATCTTGCCACAATTTACTCCTTAAGCCCTATTTCTTACGCTTCCTAACGACGAACCTGTCGGTCCTGACATTCTTTCTTGTCTTATATCCCTTAGTTGGCATACCCCATGGAGACACAGGATGTCTACCACCAGAAGACTTTCCTTCACCTCCACCATGAGGATGATCAACAGGGTTCATGGCAACGCCCCTGACAGTTGGCCTAACACCCAGCCATCTTTTTCTCCCAGCCTTGCCTAAAGTTACGTTGGAATGCAAACTATTACCGACTTCTCCGATCGTTGCAACGCATTCCTGTAAAATCATCCTTACTTCGCTAGAGGGCAGCCTTACCTGGGCATAACGACCTTCTTTAGCCATTAGCTGAGCAGAAAGCCCTGCACTCCTGACAAGCTGAGCCCCTTTGCCAGGCTTCATCTCAACATTATGTATAAGGGTACCGAGAGGAATATTCTTAATCTGTAGGCAGTTACCGGGCTTGATATCAGCCTGCTCACCGGCAAGAACACTATCTCCAACATTTAAACCTTTGGGTGCCAGTATATACCTTTTCTCTCCATCTGCATAGTGTAAAAGTGCAATACGGGCAGATCTGTTTGGATCGTACTCGACGGAGTTGACAGTAGCCGGAATATCAGTCTTATCTCTCTTAAAGTCGATTATCCTGTAACGTCTCTTATGTCCACCACCGGCGTGACGTCTTGTCACACGGCCATTTACATTTCTTCCGCCGGTCTTATTAATCTTAGTTATAAGACTCTTTTCAGGTTCAGTCTTGGTTATATCATCGAAGGTAAGACAGGTCTGATGTCTTACGCCCGGTGAGGTCGGTTTATACTTTTTGATAGCCATTTTAAGCCAACTCCTCCTCGTTTAGACTCCCTCAAAGATTTCTATGCTTTCGCCATCTTTGAGTGAGACGTACGCTTTTTTCCAATTTGATCTTTTACCCAACGCTTTACCAGCACGTTTTCTTTTCCCTGCGATATTTACAGTTCTGACAGATTCAACGGCCACTTTAAATATTTTTTCTATTGAATCCTTGATTTCCGCCTTGTTCGCAGCTTTATCTACTACAAAAGAAACAACATTACTGGCCTCTTTCGCAGCCGCGCTTTTTTCAGTCACCAAAGGCTTTTTTAAAACATGTGTTAAATCCTTCATTAAACCAGCACCTCTTCTATTTTAGCAACGGCATCTTTAGTCAGTAAAAGCGTATCATACTTAAGCAGATCATAAACATTGATACCTTCAGTCCTTAAGACCTTCACATCCCTTACATTTCTTGATGAAAGGCTTACGTTAGAATTTTCACTACCTAGCACAAGCAATGTCTTTTTAATATTAAGCGCCTCAAGCACTCCGACAAAAGATTTTGTCTTCACCTCTCCCAGCTGAAAATCATCAAGCACAATAAGACTCTTATCTTGAAATTTCATAGAGAGAGCAGATCTAAGAGCTGCACGCTTTGTCTTCTTATTAAGTGAAAGATTATAATCCTTCGGCTTAGGTCCAAAGACAGTACCGCCGCCAACCCATACAGGTGATGATGCCGTTCCCGCTCTTGCCCTGCCGGTGCCTTTCTGTTTCCAAGGCTTGGCGCCGCCGCCCCTGACCTCTGAACGACCTTTTGTACATGCATTACCTCCTCTCCTATTCAGAAGCTGAACCCTTACGGAAGAATGCATAAGATCCGACCTTACATCGACGCAAAAAACGTTGTCTGCAAGTTCAAGTTTACCAACTTTACTATTTTTAATATCTACTACATCTATCGAAGCCATCAGTATTATCCCTTTTTAACAGCCTTTTTTATTATCAACAGCCCGTTATTATGGCCAGGCACCGCACCTTTTATCAAAAGAAGATTTTTTTCAGCCTGAACCCTGACAACAGTAAGATTCTGCACTGTTACGCGCTCATTACCCATTCTTCCAGGCATCTTCTTTCCCTTAAAAACCTTACCTGGGTAGGCAGAGCAACCAATTGAACCGACCTTTCTATGGACCTTTTCGGCACCGTGACTGGCCCTTCCGCCACCAAAGCCCCAACGCTTCATAGCACCTTGCGTTCCCTTACCTTTACTAACACCGGTCACATCGATAAACTCGCCCTCAGAAAAAATATCGGCTGAGAAGGTCTGACCAAGCTCATAAGAATCTACATCACCAACCCTAAACTCCCTTAAATATCTAACAGGAGCAACCTTCCCTTTATTCAGATGACCCTTTTCAGGCTTATTTGCAAGATTGCTCCTCTTCTCACAGAAACCGACCTGCACTGCGCCATAACCATCTACATCATCATTTTTCTTTTGAACAACCGAGCATGGTCCAGCCTCAACTACTGTTACAGGCACAACCTCTCCGTTCTCCGTTATTATCTGGGTCATTCCCAGTTTTCTTCCTAATATACCAGCCTTCATCGCCTTAGCTCCAAGGTAAAACTAATTTTAACTACGGATTCAACTTTATTTCAACATTTACACCAGCAGAAAGGTCAAGCTTCATTAAAGCATCTACCGTATGCTGTGTAGGCTCAAGGATATCCAAAAGCCTTTTGTGTGTCCTTATTTCGAACTGCTCCCTAGATTTTTTATCTATAAATGGAGACCTGTTCACACAATATTTATTTATTTCTGTAGGAAGAGGGATAGGACCAGCTATCTTTGCCCCCGTTCTCTTTGCAGTATCTACGATCTCTACGACAGACTGATCAAGCAGTTTGTAATCGTATGCCTTCAGTCTTATCCTTATCTTTTGGCTATCCATTATATTCCCTTACCTACTCAATAATTTCGCTAACAACTCCGGCGCCGACTGTTCTGCCGCCTTCCCTGATCGCATATCTGAGATCCTTATC
>JAVVFD010000082.1:0-11679 GCA_032250935.1 bacterium | reverse complement strand
TGTTTATTGTATGTTCTTGGCGCACTTTTCTTTAATGAAAATCATGATTTTTAAACAACTTTAAATATAGAGAGTTTTGATTAACCTATCAATTTTTTAAAAAAAGTTTTTATTGCGCCAAATCATTATTTTTAATTATGTCTGTGCACATGGAAATAATTGAAAGTGGTGTTTTTAATTCATGAGAAGTGATAGACATGAAATTTTCTTTCATTTTATTTAACTGCGTCAGCCTTACATTTGCTTCTTCTGACAATCTGTAGGCATCTTTTATTTCCTGGAACATCTTTGCATTTTCAAGAACCTGGGCACAATATCCGGAAAAATGCGATAGCAGTTTCATATGGCTTGAAGTAAAAGCGCCCCCCTTTTTTCTGCCCAGAACCAGGGCGCCAAAAGGTTTTTCCCCACATCTAAAGGGGGCACATATGAGATCAGAAGCGTTCGTTTTTTTCTCAAAGCCAAGTTCTCTAACTGTTAAGGTATCTAACATAAAAGCGCCATCCTCAATCCTGGCAGCAAGCAGGCTGGAAATATCTTTAATCCTCTCACCATCAACCCCTTTTAGTTCCTTTATCTCTATTGACGAATCTTTTTCATCTATAAAATATATCCACCCGAACTCGGCTTCGAACATTTCAAGTGAGTTTTCAAGAATTTCACTTGCAATGCTTTTCCAGTCACTGATCTCTCCCTTAGCGATAGACGAGAGCATGATTCCTGTTTCGAATATGAAATCCAGCTCCTCATAGCAGAACAAAAGTTCGCAACTCAAGCTATCCACCTTTTTTGCAAGGCCCGGGTTGTCCTTTGTTATTTGAGTCTGATTCATAGCCAATACTCACTGATTAAATATTTCATGAAGTTTTCTTCTTAATTTCTTTGGTGCAACCGGTTTGGTTAGGAGGCAGTCAGGACTGGTTTCCATCGCCCCTGTTCCTTGGCAATAAAGGCTCCGTCCGGTAAGAATCATAATAAAGATCTCTTTTGTTCTTTGATTACCCTTGAGAGCCGTACATATTTCATAGCCTGATTTACCGGGCATCTTCAGGTCCAGGATCATCGCTTCAGGAACCTCTTTGCAAGCCATATCAAGGGCCTTGACTCCATCATATGCTATAAGAGCTTCATACCCCTCCTTTTCGACAAGCATCTTTAACACTTCAACTACATAAATATCATCATCACAAATTAAAACCTTGTTCGACATAGATCACCTCATATTGAAATGTTATCCATATTGCTTGCTCTAACATCCGCTTCACAGATCATGCCACAATTACTCAGCGACAAAATTGTCTTTATATTCCAAGATGTTAAGCCTCACACTTGTGACAACAACGAACAAAGGAGTATTACATTGCAAGCACATCCCCGGGAAAGTGTCCAACATATAGACACGACAACTGGAAGAAAACGCCCAGGAGTCATTAACTAACTGATATTACTGAGAAACTATAAAGCAGGAAATGTGTCCAGAAGTTAGACACAGGGTGGAAATTTGTAGGAGAAGGGCTGAATATCTCAACTGGTTAATCCATAATAAATAAAAAGTTACTCTAATTGAGTAAGCATCATTCTGACGGCCTTGTAATATCGTATTTATCTATTTTTTTGTACAGTGTAGTGCGGGTAATATTTAATGCCTTAGCAGCCTTTTTAAGGTTCCACTGATGAATAATTAGAACGTTTGCAATATGTGTAGCCTCTACATCCCATAGCTTCTGTGATGGAGAGCTAACGATAATTTCATTTTTTTCTTTCTCATTGGAAATATTTTCAGGTAAATCGCCAATAAGAATCTCATCTCCCTTGCAACGAGCAACGCTTCTTTCTATAACATTTGAAAGCTGCCTTACATTGCCTGGCCATTCAAAATTCATCAGCAGGCCCATCGCCTTCCTGGAGATAGCATTAATATTTTTTTTGAAATCATGACAGGTTCTTTTCAGGAAAAACTCCGCCAGTAGCGGTATGTCTGCTCTTCTTTCCCTTAAAGGGGGCACCGTGATGACGGCAACATTAATCCTATAGTAAAGGTCCTGCCTGAAATCTCCTTTAGATACGACTTCTACCAAATTCCTGTTAGTTGCGGAAATAACCCTGAAATCACTCTTAAGTATCTCCGTTCCGCCAACCCTCATAAACTCCGATGATTCGAGAACCCTTAATAATTTCACCTGAATATTTTTTGAAAGCTCTCCTATCTCATCAAGGAAGAGAGTTCCCTTGTCTGCCATCTCAAAGATTCCATTTTTACGTGCAACGGCGCCTGTAAATGCCCCTTTCTCGTGTCCGAAAAGCTCACTTTCAACAACATTCTCGGCGAGAGCGCCGCAGTTTATTTTGATGCAAGGGCCTTTTTTTCTGAGGCTTCTGAAGTGAATTGCATTTGCAACCAGCTCCTTTCCCGTTCCGTTCTCACCGATAATTAAAACAGGCATATCCGATGCTGAAATATATTTGATCTCCTCAAATAAGCTGTGCATTTGAGGTGTATAACCAATGATATTTTCAAAACGAAAACCTTTGCTCTCCTTCCCCTCTTTTTTATATATTTTACTTTCCATCGCCCAAAACTTCTTACGCTCAAAGATATCATTTATAAGGCCTATAAGTTTTAGAGGTTCAAACGGTTTCTCAATAAAATCATAGGCGCCCTCTTTCATAGCCTGCACAGCTGTTTTAATGGTGCCGTATGCCGTTATAATAATGAGGGTAATATCAGGTCGCCTTTCCTTAAGCTCAGCCAGGAATTCGAGGCCATCCATTCCTGGCATAGAAAGGTCGCTTATAACCAAATCAAAATGGTACTTGTCAAAGAGGGCCAAGCCATCAGGGCCACTTAGTGCAATTTTGACGTCAAAGCCCCGAGATCTTAATATCTTCTCAAGAGGCTCAAGAATACTTATTTCATCATCAACCAGCAGAATGGATTTCCCATCTAATTTCCTAGTCATGCTTTTATAATCCTTTTTTAGCGCTTCATATTATCCATTTATTAGCCTACTTAATTTTTCCCTGATTTCATAAATCTCATATGGCTTGGAAATAAAATCGGAGAATCCATATTTCTCATAATTGGCAATTACGGAATTCTCGGAATATCCGCTGCATACAATGGCCTTAATGTCTGGGTCAATTCTTTTGAGTTTTTCCATGCTCTCTTTACCACCCATCCCGCCGGGGATAATCAGATCAAGCATAACAGCATCATAGCGCTTACCTGACTTCATTGCCTTTTTATATAGCTCGATGGTTTCATTGCCATCGGCCGAGTACTCCGCCTCAAACCCTTCCTTATTTAAAATATCGCGAAGGGTCTTTACAATAGCGACATCATCTTCCAGGACAAGTATCCGTCCCCCGCGGTTGTCTGAACTGACGTTCCTTTTTTCAGAGGCTTCAACACTGTTCCGGGAGGCCGGCAGATAGATATAAAAGGTGGCGCCCCTTTCTTCTTCCGAATCTGCATGAAGCAAGCCTTTATGGTTATTTATAATTGAATAAGACGTGGAAAGCCCGAGGCCGCTCCCTTTCTCCTTTGTTGAAAAATAGGGGTCGAATATCTTGTCTATAATCTCTTTGGGTATGCCTTGCCCGTCGTCTTTGATGGCCAGCATTATATATTTCCCTTTTTTCAGCAACAAATCATCACTATGAGTTATGGCGAGATTTTCGGCTTTCACTTCAATGATTCCACCACCAGGCATTGCCTGACCGGCATTTATGATAAGGTTGTTTATTACCTGGCTTATCTGGCCCTCATCAATATCAACAGGCCAGAGGTCATCGGGAATATCATATGATGCCTTTACAGTGGACCCTCTCAGTCCAAATTCGGCAATTTTCTTTATTAATTCGCCTATAAGCACAGTCTTTAAAACAGGAGCCCCTCCTTTAGAAAAAGTAAGTAATTGCTTAGTAAGGCCTTTTGCCCTGAAACATGCATCATTTGCCGATTCCAGCAATTCAACTACATTTGCAACATCTTCTCCCTCAAGGACTAACTCTTTTGCAAAGAAAACATTATTTACAATCGCTGTCAGAATATTATTAAAGTCATGTGCAATACCGCCGGCCAAAATCCCGACAGACTCAAGCTTCTGCTTCTTAACAAGCTCCTCTTTCATCTTTTTAAGCTCAGTAATATCTTCATTGACGGCAAGAAAATTTATTATTACCCCCTTTTCATTTACGATCGGTACGATAGAAGCGGACTCCCAGAAAAGCTCACCACTCTTTTTCTTGTTATGAAACTCTCCACTCCATTCATTACCTGATGAAATTTCATTCCAGAGCTTGCTATAAAATTCGGGGGGGTGCTCACCTGATTTCAGTATCCTCGGATTCCGGCCGATGGCCTCTTCATAAGTATAACCTGTTGTCTTAGTGAATTTGGGGTTTACATATTCTATATTTCCTTCTATATCAGTAATTATTATACTTGCCGGACTCTGTTTAACGGCACTTGACAGTTTTCTCATTTCATCTTCCAGCTGTTTTCGATCGGTTATATCTCTGAAAATCCCCTGAATCACCCTCTTGCCTTCAAGGGTGAATACATTTGCGCTTACCTCGACGGGGACCCTTTTACCTTCACTACTCAAAAGAAAGAGTTCGCCACTCACAGATCTCTCTTTAGAAACAGCCTCTCTGAAAAATTCTTCGTGTGATTCACTCTCTTCTTCAGGGTGGACATCGGCAAAGTGCAGTCCTACAATTTCTTCAACGGGGATATGGAGAAGTTCTTCAGTCCTCTTGTTGGCCTCCAGTATAATGCCGTTTTCAGCATCGGCAATGAAGATGGCATCATTGGCATTGTTAAAAATAGACTTGAATTTTTCTTCGGCATTGAGGCGTTTTAAAGCCTCATTGTAGAGTTTAGTGGCCAAGGAAGAGAGTTTGGCCGTACGGTCTTTCACCATTTCTTCAAGGTTTTCCTTAAATTTCTTTAACTGCGCCTCTATCTCCTTCTGCTCGGTGACATCTTGAGCGGTCCCCCACATTCGTTTTATTCTGCCATCCCTGTCTCTTTCGACCCTTACCTCTTCATGGATATGTCGTATGTTGCTGTCAGCTTTTATAACTCTATAGTCACTTCTTTGGGGAAGGGAACCTTCTGCCTTTTTTTTCAGATTTTCTCTGTCGTCAGGATGAACCATATTAATAAATGTTTCATACGATAGAGTGGTCTTGTCGGGATCCAGACCAAAGATGCTATATATCTCATCAGACCACCAGAGACTGTTTTCAGCAAGATCATATTCCCAGTTTCCAAGAGATGCGACCCTCTGGGCGCTTTCAAGCCTCTCTTCGCTCTCTATGAGCTTTTGAGTTTCTGTATAAATGCGCTTAACAAGCGGCACAAAGATCAATAACGCCATTGCAAGTAGAATGACAAGCGTAACTGCCAGAACAAACTTCTGCAGGTTATGAATATTGGAATTATTAGACTCGCTTTCGGCCTGATATTGCCATACTACCGCATCGAGCGCTGTCGGTAGCTCCGACTGCGCTGCCTTTATAATATTGAGAAGGGATTGATTGTTAACTGATAGCTCATTTTTATTACTGGCAAGGAGTGACTTCACTTCTGCAATATAAGTTCTCTGCTGCCTGTCGATAAAATAAGGAGGACCGAAATAAAGGGACTCTATTTCTTTTGAGAGCTTGCCTTCTTCACCCTTGATGAGCCAGGCATGGTCACTGTCCATGAGATTAATATCTTTTTGCAGTTTATCCCTGAGCATCTTCTCATATTCCCTCTCTGTAGATGAAACCAGTTGCAGAGAGTAAAGGGCCGTGCTTTTCAGCAGCATGCGCTGGCGACCGCTGATATTTATTTGAGCGGCGCCATTCTCTCCCGCTCTTATTTCAGCCTCCATGAGATAGAAATTACCCACGGCAAGAAAAACCAGAATTAGCCCGGAAATCACTCCGGCAACAACTAGCAGCTTTATTGAAATCGGTTTATGGTTTTTATATGTCATAATTTTTGATATTGAAAATATAAATAGATCCAAACTTGTTGATACAATCTTATACATAAAGAAAAATCTGGATACTGCATACAGTATATCAGAAGAAAACTTTGAATACGCGCCACATATTGCTTTTTGTGCGACAAATATTGTTCTTCAAGCAAAATTTGTGGTAAATTACAACTCAATAATCACTTGTAACGACAATGCCCTAACTGTTAAGCAGGAGATATGATTATTGCTGTTAAAAAATGTTGCTATAGATGATAAATTCATGCATATTTTTCATTGCCTTTTCAGATGATTTTCTCTATATTTCAGAATTTCAATAAATCATGGAGGTAGTCAGATGCTGGTCCCAAAATATGCTTATTTAACTAAAGGGGTGGGGAAAAACAAGGAGAAGCTGACCAGTTTCGAAATGGCCCTTCGTGATGCGGGCATTGCCGCTCAAAACCTGGTAAAGGTGTCGAGTATCTTCCCGCCTAACTGCAAGATGATATCCAGAAAAAAAGGAGAAGAGATGCTCAAAGCGGGGCAGATCCTCTTTGTCGTTCTTTCAGAGCAGGCAACAAACGAGCCGAACCGTCTCATCGCATCTTCAGTCGGGATCGCCCTTCCAAAGGACCTTTCAACCCATGGCTACCTGTCGGAGCACCACTCTTTCGGAGAAAACGAAAAGAAGGCGGGAGACTACGCTGAAGACCTTGCCGCCACCATGCTCGCCACCACACTGGGTATCGAGTTCGACCCCGATACCGCATGGGACGAGAGGGAGGAGTTCTACAAGATGTCCGGCAAGATCGTAAACACGAGGAACATCACGCAGACCGCCATCGGCGACAAGCAGGGGCAATGGACAACAGTTGTCTCGGCAGCGGTGCTGATAATGGACTGGATGGGGCTAAAGGATTGAACGCTCCCCTCAGCTTCGGAGGAGAGGACAACCGATACAGCGACTACCAATCCTCCCGTGTAGTCATACTGACCGTCCCCTATGAAGGGACGGTCAGTTACGGCGGGGGCACGGGCAACGGGCCTGCTGCCATCCTCAACGCCTCCTCATTCCTTGAGATCTACGACGAAGAACTGGGTGCGGACACCTGCGAGATCGGCATCCACACGCTGCCGCCCGTCGACTGCACCGGACCGGAGGAGTCCGTCATGGCCTCGATCCGGTCTGCGGCGCTATCCCCGTTGAAAGAGGGGAAATTTCTTGCCGCTATCGGCGGTGAACACTCCGTCACGGGGCCACTGGTAGACGCACTTATTGCAGTGAGGGGAAAGGATTTCGGCGTGCTTCAGATAGACGCCCATACCGACCTTAGGGATGAATATGAAGGGTCAAAACTCTCCCATGCCTGCATCATGCGGCGCATCGACGACATGTCCCTCCCCTACAGCCAGGTGGGAATACGCGCGCTCTCAAGGGAAGAGGCGGAGTTCATAAAGCTAAAGGGGATGAGCCCCTTCTTTGCCCATGAGATACTTGCCCGTCCCCGCAAGGAGTGGATAGACGAAGTGGTCCGGTCTCTACCTGAAAAGGTCTACCTCACCATAGACCTGGACGGCCTCGACCCCTCCATCATGCCCTCTACAGGGACTCCCGAACCGGGGGGGCTTGGCTGGTATGACGTGACTGCTCTCATCAGGAAGGTGGCGAAAGAGCGCGAGATAATCGGCATAGATATGGTCGAGCTTGCGCCGATGGTGGGGATGCATGCCCCCGACTTCCTGGCTGCCAAACTGCTCTACCGGAGCCTCGGGTATATCTTTAAATCTCAATTGGACAGGTCTCAAATTTCGTAGGTTGGGTTGCATTTCATTTAAGCCAACCTACCCGCTGTGAACATCTGTGTTAAAAATCTTCTTCCGTTTTAATATTGATATTTCAGGAAAGCCGTCCCTTATAATCCTCATAAGCGAATTCCTTTACGAGCTTGAATTCACCCTCTTTCGTCCATATGCCGAGAGACGGCAGTTTAATGCCGTTGAAGGTGGTCGCCTTTACAAAGGTGTAGTGGATCATATCTTCAAAAACCACCTTGTCGCCAACTTTTAGCGGCTCCGGGAATGAAAAATCGCCTATGAAATCGCCCGCAAGGCATGTAGGGCCTCCGAAGCGGTAGCTGTTTGGAAATTCCCCCGCCTCGCCCGCCCCCCTGACGGCGGGGCGGTATGGCATCTCCAGGCAGTCGGGCATATGGTTAGAGATGGAGACGTCCAGAATCGCCGTGACCATATCGTTACTGACAATATCAACTACGGAGGCAACGAGCGGTCCAACCCGCCAGCCTATAGCCTCGCCCGGCTCGATGTAGACCTGGACGCCGTATTTTTCAGAGAAGTTTTTGACAAGCCTGATCAGCTTATCTACATCATATCCTGCACGGGTGATGTGATGACCGCCGCCGAAGTTGACCCACTTCATTGAGCTAAAAAACCTGCCGAACTTCTCCTCCACCACGGCAAGCGATCTTTCAAGCACGTCGGCCCCCTGCTCGCAGTGGGTGTGAAAGTGAAGTCCCTCTATCCCTTCCAGCTCTCCTTCTTCGAAGTTATTAAGGGTAACGCCGAGGCGGCTGTATTTTGCGCATGGATTGTATATCTCCGTCTCTATCTCGGAGTATTCGGGGTTAATCCTGATGCCGCAGCTCACCTTCCCCACCCTGTGTCGAAAACGCTTCCACTGGCTGAAGGAGTTGAAGACCATATGGTTCGAGATAGCGGCAATCTCGTCTATCTCGGACTCAACATAGGCAGGGGAAAAGGTATGGACCTCCCTGTCCATCTCCTCGCGGCCGAGCCTCGCCTCGAAGAGTCCGCTTGCAGCCGTGCCGTGAAGCGCCTTCCTTATCAGCCCGAAGGTGGACCACATGGCGTACCCCTTCAAGGCGAGCAGAACCTTTGCGCCCGACTCCCGCTGTACGCGGCCCAGGAGGTCGAGGTTCTTCTGCAGCAGCTCCTCTTCACAGACATAGCAGGGGGTAGGTATTCTGGATAAATCAATGCTCATAAGATAAAAAAGTCATAAAGGTCATATTGTTAGGGTCTGTCTTTCAAATCCCATTAAAACGCAGCCGAGTGAAGCTGTCGCATGACGAAGAAGGCCACAAACTGTCTGAGCAAAGCGAGTTTTTGTGGCCGCCTCAGGCAACTGCGTAAGCGAGGGAAGCCAAAGGCCAAGTTTTCGGGCGGCCTTTCTTTTGCTTCTTCTTCTTTGGCCGGCAAAGAAAAGAAGAATTCATTTACCAAAACCAATGTGCACTGCGCCCCACTCACCGGACAAAGACGTTAAAAGGTTCCTAAAGCTCCTTAACCTGCCACGGCAGACCTTGCCTGTTTAGTTCATCCATGAATGGATCGGGATCGAGCTGCTCCATGTTGTATACCCCTTCCCTCTTCCACTTCCCTTCAAGGATCAGCTTTGCGCCTATCATAGCGGGCACACCGGTCGTATATGAGACGGCCTGAGATTTTGTCTCCCTGTAGGTCTCCTCGTGGTCGCAGATATTGTAGATATAGATGCTCTTTTCCTTGCCGTCCCTTATCCCCTTGAAGATGCATCCTATATTTGTCTTCCCCTTCGTTCTCGGACCTAGGCTGGCCGGGTCCGGCAGGAGCGCCTTTAGAAACTGGATAGGCACGATCTTAGTCCCCTGGAAATCGACCTCGTCTATCCTGGTCATACCGACGTTCTGCAGGACTTCGAGGTGCTTCAGGTAGCTCTCGCCGAAGGTCATGAAAAAGCGGATACGCTTCAAACCCTTGATGTGCTTTACCAGTGATTCCATCTCTTCGTGGTAGAGAAGGTAGGAGTCGCGCGGACCGATCTCTGGGTAGTCATGGACCATCTTGATCTCCATCGGCTCCGTCTCGATCCACTTACCCTCCTCCCAGTAACGCCCCTTTGCCGTCACCTCCCGTATGTTGATTTCGGGATTGAAGTTTGTAGCGAAGGGATAGCCGTGGTCGCCTGCGTTGCAGTCCAGGATGTCGATGGTGTGGATCTCGTCGAAGAAATGCTTCTGGGCATAGGCGCAGAAGACGTTGGTAACGCCGGGATCAAAACCGCTTCCAAGGAGTGCGAAAAGCCCCTTCTCCTTGAAGCGGTCATCAAGGGCCCATTGTTCCTTATATTCGAATTTGGCCTCATCGGGGTGTTCGTAATTTGCGGTGTCAAGATAATCGATGCCGCACTGAAGGCATGCCTCCATGATGGTGAGGTCCTGGTAAGGGAGGGCCACATTTATGACTACATCGGGCTTAACCAGTTTTAAGAGATCGACAAATTCACTGACGCTGTCGGCATCCACGCGGGCCACCTCTATCTTGCCTGCGCCAATCTCGTCCCTGATCTGCTCGCACTTGCTTAAAGTCCTGCTTGCAAGGACGATACGTCCGAATACATCGCTATTCATGGCGCATTTATGGGCTACAACCCTCCCTACTCCCCCCGCACCAATAATTAAAGTGGTATTCATTACATTCTCCTGAAAAATTAATTAATATGGTAAACCCTCATCCTGCCAAATTTACTCCATATCCTTATTCTTTTCAAATCTTTTTTGTATCTGTTCAGCCTTTTTCTTACTTTTATTCCTTATGAATATTGCGGCCAAGCTTCTATTTCCTTTTGCCGCAGAGAGCACAGAGGTCGCAGAGGCAAGATTAAAAAGCAAATAAGATTTTAACTCTGTGTGCTCTGCGTACTCTGCGGATAAAATTTCTTTTACTTTCTTTTACCCCGCAGAAGGCATAAACGCGAGCCAGAATCTAATTCAATAAACTCTTTCATCTATCCTTTTGGAATCACACTGAATAATTACTATTTTTTTCTTGGTATGGTAAAAAGGGGGAGAGACCAGTGTTGCGATGTAATTTGAAGTGGAAGGGAAAATATCAAATTTGGAATTTACTCTATGTCGGAAGGTAGTGTAGTTTTGTTATCTTCACTAAGGCGCCTCTTCCTGGCCATATCCCCGCCGATGACGGCGGCGGGAAGAACCAGTAAAAATGCGGTAACGCTATACCAGGTAGTATACATACCTATAAAAAAGAGGCCAAATATAACATTCAAGAGCCCTACCGCCCCTGAATGAAAATACTCGCCGCTCCTTGCGATGCGCCCGGCCAGATAGCCGCCCATCATGGTGAATCCGAGCCCGACTATGATACTCAAGATCCTGTACGTTGTGCCGTCAAGCAGCGTGATCAGACTTTTTTCAAGCTCCGCATCCTTATAACCCTTCATTGCAAGCACGACGGCCATAAAAAAAGAAAGGGCTATGCCGAAGACGGCTGAGGCAACAAAGTCGGACACAAAGCCGATGAATATGGCCTTAATGTTTATAAAGGGGGCTATCTTCATAAATACTTCCTGCTCCCGCAATATAAGTTTTTAAAAAGATCGTTGAAAAAAGTCAAGGTCAGTCGTCTGCAACCAGCTTTGACAGTCCCGTGTCGGGACTGATCATGATTTTCTTCTTTCCTGCCATAAGCTGTACAAGCTCTTCTCCGACAAACTCTCTTCTCCATCCGGCTAGCAAGCGGTGTCCGGAAGGCACTGCCTCTGTTCCTTTTGTAAGGAGTGAAGTTACATCTGCCCTGGTTGCGACAAGCGAGATATCCACATCACAACTTAGACACTTTCCCTTAATGTAGGCAAGCACCAGATCCACTCTCGCCGTCAACG
>JAVVFD010000081.1:0-11771 GCA_032250935.1 bacterium | reverse complement strand
TACTGGAAACTTTGGAGGAGACTAACTGGAAACACTTCAGGAGATTTGGTGGAAACGATGGAGGAGATTATGCAGCCGTTGAGATGTGGGGGAAATTTGATGTTGAAAAAATTCTGGGGGCAGACTCGATGAATCGGTGGCGGATAAGTAAAAAAACCTTTTTTGGAGGTAATTACCAAGTCTTTACGGCGGGAAAGACCAAGAAGGGCCGATGTCGAGCCGCACTTGACATTTGATGTTTTGGTATCCCCCTCACCATAACCTTCTACCCTCAAGGGACATGGAGGTCACGCCGGGAGCGAGGAAATTATTAAACTTTTGACAATCTCCATTTTGACTTCCTAATTCAGGCCTTATCTGCTAAATTACTGAGCATGGATTCACTTAACGAGAAGCAGTATGAGGCCGTTACATACGGCGATGGGCCGCTCCTTATTCTGGCGGGGGCGGGCTCGGGGAAGACGAGGGTACTTACCTTCAGGATAGCCTATCTTATAAGAGAGAAAGGGGTCAGCCCCTCTTCTCTTATGGCTGTCACATTTACCAACAAGGCGGCGGGGGAGATGAAGGAGAGGATAGTCGACCTTCTCGGGCGCACGGGAAGGGAGATATCCGTCGGCACCTTTCACTCCATATGCTCATCCATATTAAGACGCCACATTGACAAGCTCGGATATTCCTCCAATTTCGTCATCTATGATAACCGCGACCAGCTTTCGGCCATCAAGACGATCTTCGAAAGGGAGGGAGTCGACGACAAGGCGATTAATCCGAAGAGGGTCCTCTCCATCATAAACGACGCAAAGAACAAGGGGATAGACCCTGCCGAATCGGCACGAAGTACTGCCTTCGGCTTCTTCAAGGATAGGATAGCAGGGGTCATAGAGGAGTACGACAAGCTCCTCAGGCAGGGAAACGCCCTCGATTTCGGCGACCTCATCTACCTCGCCACGCGGCTATTCAAGGAAAACCCCGAAGTGCTTGGGGAATACAGGCAGAGATGGCGCTACTTACTGGTGGACGAGTACCAGGACACGAACGCCGTGCAGTACGACCTGATCAAGCTCCTTTCGGGAGACAACATGAATATTACGGTGGTGGGCGATGACGACCAGTCTATCTACCGCTGGCGCGGCGCAGACATACAGAACATTCTCGACTTCGAGAGGGACTTTCCCGGCGCCCACCTCGTGCGTCTCGAGCAGAACTACCGCTCTACGCAGACCATCCTCACCGCAGCCGGCGCAGTAGTCGAGAAGAACCTCGGCAGGAAGGGAAAGAAACTCTGGACCGATGCTGGAAAGGGGGAAGAAGTCACCATATGCAGGGCTGGAAACGAATACGGAGAGGCTAGCTACATAGTGGACGAGATAGCCGCCATCAGGTCTTCAAAGGGGAGGGAGTACAGCGATTTTGCCGTATTCTACCGTACCAACTCCCAGTCGAGGGCCATAGAGGACGAGCTGGTAAAGAGGGGGATCCCCTATGTTGTAGTAGGCGGCATGAAGTTTTACGAGAGGATGGAGATCAAGGATGTCCTTGCATATCTGAGGGTCATCATAAACCCCGACGACACGGTCGCCCTCAAGAGGATCATCAACAATCCGCCAAGGGGAATAGGGAAAAAGAGCATAGAGCAGCTTGAGGCGAGGGCCATAGACGAGGGGACGTCCCTCTACACCTCCATAAAAAAAGAGCAGTCAAACGGCAAGATCGTCGCCTTTAGAAAGCTCATGGAAGAGCTGCTGGAGCTGAAAGACGAGATCGACCCGGCAGACCTGCTAAGCGAAGTAATCAACAAAAGCGGTTACCTGCGGAAGCTGCAGGAGGAAAAAAGCGTAGAGGCGAGAAGCAGGATTGAAAACCTCGAGGAGCTTGAAGAGGCGATGAGGGAGATGGCCGGAGAGGGGGACGACTGGTCCATCGACGCCTTCCTGGAGCGCGCAGCCCTTATGAGCCAGGAGGACAGCTACGGCGAGGAGGAGAAGAAGCTCACCCTAATGACACTCCACGCCGCAAAGGGGCTTGAATTCCCGGTGGTCTTCATGGCGGGTATGGAGGAAGGGCTCTTCCCCCACAGCAGGTCGAAGGACGACCCCGAGGCGATGGAGGAGGAAAGGCGCCTGTGCTACGTGGGGATGACGAGAGCGAGGGAGAGCCTCTACCTCACCTATGCCGACAAGAGGAGGGTCTTCGGCACGCAGCAGCACAACATACCTTCGAGATATCTCAGCGATATCCCCGAAGAACTGCTCATGAAGGTCAACATCGTTCCAGCCTTTGCAGGCACTTCTTATACAAGCAGCCACAACGGCATATCGGCGCCCGTGCCTAAAAACGAGCCCTCGGGCGGACTGAATTTCGGGGATGATGAGCTCCCGGGAGAGGTGGAAGGTTTTCCGAAGGGTTGCAAGGTAATGCACCCCACCTTCGGAGAAGGGGTGGTGCGAGGCGGAGAGGGAGAAGGGGAAAAGGCCAAGGTGAGCGTCTACTTCCCGCGCCTCGGCCTCAAGAAACTCGTCGTTAAATATGCGCCGCTTGAGAGGGTCTAGCCTGACCGGCAAACCATAAAGAGTTATTCCCTGTAGGCGCGGAAATGCTCTTCCGATTCGAAGTAGATCAGTTCACCGTTTTCCCTTGCACCGACTATAGAGGTCGCCTTATCAACCATTTTGCCGGAGACGGGATCGATGCCGTAGCGGAATCCTGAGTTTTTCTTCAGGTTCAGTATGCACATGTCGGTGCAACCGTAGTAGCGTTTGCCGCCAACCTCTGCGTAAGACTGTGGCCTTTCCTGCGCCCGGTTGCTCCCCATGCAGGTATGGGATGAAGCTATCCTGATTAGTCCGGCATCCTTTCTTCCCGTCTCAACGAGGGTCCATATGGCGAGGGGGAGAAGGAATAATATGAGACCATATTTAACAGGCCTCAAGATGAGCATTTTATCGGTTTCCACTTATTTGTCTGAACCTTTTCTACGCGATCAGTCCTGGCTTTGACCAAAAGGCTATCCAGCAATAAATTTAATTACGCTCTTCAAATTATCTTCAGGGCTCTTTTTTGTACTGGTGAGCTCGTCATTTTTCACTTCATCGCCTACATGAAAATGATTGGGAGCTATCTCCAGGTCCATGTGCACTGGCGCCGTATCTATCCTGCAAGCCACACCGTCTTTTTCCCAGGCAAATATATACTCATCTGGCCCTGGATAAATGATCTGAAGCTTGATACCTGTCTTAAGATTTGCCCTTATACCGTCATAAAGGAATTCAGGCTCACCATCCAGATGAGATGAAAGTTCTCCATTTAGGAGTTCTACCAGTCTTTCGTGAATCGAATTCATATTAAACCTTCTCCATTATAGCCGCGCACTTTTCTCTCATCGGCTCAAGTTCCTTGTTAAGCGACAATATGGCAAGGTAGTGATCATAGGCCGGGTGCTCGCCTATCTCGCCGCTGTCAATCTTCTCCTTAAGGTCCTCCACCCTGTCAAGACGATACTGCTCAAGAAGCAGCCTTCTATGCTCCTTAAGTTCAATCATTTCATTATATATTGCCGACATTTCCTTCTTTACATCCATGTCGAGACTGTCGAAAAAATCATTCATGCTAACCTCCGATCAATTTTATAACTTCATTAAATGTCATTATGTTACCGCCATATTTCTTTATAAAGGGAGCGGCATCGTCCCTGCTTTTAAAGGGCGCGTAGGTGGGACCCATGGAACCGTCTATGCTTGCCCCTACCACATAGAAAGCGCTTTTTGCTTCAATCCAGTTATTGACCGGTTTTTTCCAATCAATCAGGGCCGTATCCTGAACATATAGTGCGGCCACTCTCGCCTCCATACCCGGCTCGATATACACATGGAAGAGTTCCTTCGTCTCGCAATAGAAATCTCTCTTGCCTTCCTCCCTGTAGAGGATCTGCGCCTTTGGTCCGGGATAGTTGGCAACAATCATTCCATCAAGGGCGCATTCATCTTCTCCGCTAATGGCTGCGGGGCTGGCCGTTGAAGCCGCCTTATTATCCTCTTCGCAGGCGCTGAACACGACCAAGATGGCACATAAAAAAAAGATCCTCAAATAAGCAGCTCTCACTAGCAACTCCTTTTTCTAAATATGGTATAACCTGCCGCAAGGGGCCATAGTACCCAAAACAGCATGCCGGCATACAAAAAGGGCTGCGTAAATGCCTTCCCTTTTGTCACCGTTGCAAGGCCATAGGCCGTCTTTACGCTCTCTATGGAGGCAAGGTTAAGAAGTCTGAACAGGTCTGCCGGATTGGCATAAAGAAGCGCGGTGATGATCGATGAGCTTATCTTTCCCTCGGTAGAAACAAGCAGGCCTATCAAAAGGAGGTCGAAGATAAGGACAAAGAAGAACCAGAAGAATATGACAAGACCTATGGCCCTTGAGCGCTCCCCAACCATAACGGAAATCATAAGTGCAAGGCTTAAGAATGACAAACCCAGTAAAATGGCCGACAATATAAAGAAGATATAATCTCCAAGGTGATCGGCGCCTGACTTCATTGCGATTAACAGGCCGGCAACACCAAAGCCGACAACAGTCGAGGTGATGATAGAGAATGACAGACCTAGAAACTTGCCGAGAAACAATTCAAGCCTGCTAATCGGCATGGTTAGGATGAGATCAAGCGTCTTCCCTTCCGACTCCCCAACGATGGTATCAAAGCCGAGAGTGAGGGCTATGATCGGAACGAGATAAGTAACGAGGCTGGCAAGGCTGACTATGGTCACGTCGAAACCGCCAAAGCCGGTCTCCCCTCTCGGCGCAAAACCGAAGTAAGATATGGCAAGGGCCAAAAGCGCAAGGATAAGAGATACGGCAAGCACCCAGCGGTTCCTGATGCTGTTTTTAAACTCCTTTATGGCCACCGTCGATATCAGAGAGGGAGATATCATACCTCACCTCCCGAAGCGTAGCCCATAAAGACATCCTCAAGAGAGGGGTCAAGGAGTTCAAGATCTGTTATGGCGTCATCTTCCTTCATCAAGGCCCTAAGCACCTCCATCTTGTTCCCGCGTGGACAGTTTATAAGGAGCGTACCATCTTCAAATGATTGAATATCCCCTCCAGCCTTTAGTGCAACGCCTTGAAGTCCTTCGGTATTTCCCTTCACGGTCAGTCGAAGCACCGGGGAAAGCCCCAGATCGGTCCGAAGCTCTTTAACGCTGCCCGATGCCAGAAGCTTTCCATTACCTATAATGCCCAGCCTGTCTACACGATCCTGAATCTCCTTCAGGATATGGGAGGTAAGAACTATAGTGACGCCCCTCTCCTTTACGTCATTTAATATCTTGTAAAACGCCCCGATCCCCTCAGGATCGAGTCCCGTAGTAGGCTCATCAAGGAAAAGTATCTGGGGACTGCTAAGGAGGGACTGGGCAAGCCCCAAACGCTGCCTCATACCCTTTGAATAGCCTCCCACCTTCCTTCCTGCCGCATGCGAAATACCTGTAAGGTCAAGCAGGTCTGCTATCTCGGACCTGTCAGCTCCCTTGATGCTGGCGTAGAAAGTCAAGGTTTCAAGACCTGTCAGGTGATCATAAAAGGCGATGTTTTCAGGCAGATAGCCCGTATGTGCCTTTACCTCGCGGCTCCATACTTCAGAAACGTCCGAGCCCATAACACTTATAGTTCCGGAACTTGGTCTTACAAGACCGAGAAGCATCTTAAAAAGAGTCGTCTTTCCCGCGCCATTTGGCCCGATAATCCCGAAGAGTTCCCCTTTCTTTATAGAAAAGCTTATCCCCTTAACGGCCTCTACGCCCCCGTAGTTCTTGGTTACATCTTTGACGTTAATTATTTCTTCGGCCAACCCACTTGCTCCAATTATTTATTGACGGCCGCATAAGCGGCGCGCTGTCCACTATGCCTGCCTGCCTTATTACGGGAAACTGACTTTCTGCCATCCTGATCGTCTGAACGGCGGGGCTGTTAAAGAGAAGCTTTATCATCGGATAGGCCCAGATTAGTCGTTCAACCACCGTATTGGCCTCATAGGGCTTGTCGCCGCTGCCATCTCCATCAACATCCCATCCGAGGTAATCACTCCAGTAGTTCCCCTTTCCCTCATGACTCCAGTCCTCGTCCCTCATACCCACATATTTGACCTGCGTCTTGTTATGAACAAAGGCATTATCGTAAACCTTGTTGTCCTCTGAACCGGCCGAGACATGCGAACCTATATCATTTTCCGCAATGACATTCTCCCGTATCTCGTTGAAAAGGGAATTGTAGATGAAAATTCCCTTCCCGTTGCCCGCCATGACATTCCGAATTACCTTCGAATCGAAGATGTCCCTGAAGAGGATTCCGAATTCGATGTTATCATAAGAGTAATTTGATTCTATTTCAAGTTCTTTGGAAAACATGATGGCGAGGCCGGCCTTATTCCCGTAAGTGACATTCCCCTCCAGGCGATTGTAGTCGGCATACATATAGTGTATGCCGTACCTGAGATCATGTATTTTATTATTCTTTATGAGGCTTCTTCTGCTTATTGAAACCAGTATGCCGTCTCTGGCCCCTTCAATCTCATTCCCTTCCACATGCCCCTTCTCCATACTAAAGAGGTGAATACCGTTTCCCCTCTTCTGGGTCATGAGCTCGCTTCGCCCGATAACGTGGTTATTGATGACCCTTGCACCTTCAGCCCCGTTTATATATATGCCGAAGGCACAGTCTTCCACCAGGTTATCCCTGATTTCCGTACCCTTGGAATCTGCATCGACGAGAATACAGGAATCGTCCGTAGCAAGATCACTGCCGCTTCTTATAACCCTGAATCCGCTGAATACAACTCCAGGCGCTTTTATAACAACCGTATGCCCGGCGCCTCCACCATCAATGGTTGGACGCTCCACACCTTTCATAGTGATGCTTTTATCAACAATCAGGGTTTCCGGGTAAATCCCTTCCCACACCTCTATAATATCCCCATTGGAGGCCTTTCCTACTGCCTGCTGTATAGTGGAAAAAGATTTCCCTTCCCCCACCTCGATCAGTGCGGCCTGAGAGTCAATCGCTGCAAATAAAAAAATAAGGGGACAAAGAATCTTCCCTGCCCCCTTAAATAAACCGGTCATTTCCATTGAAATTATTACTGCCTCTTATCTTTCTTTTCTTTAATAAGCGGTGGACACTTTGCATCGTCAACAAAATTTTCTTCACAGTCGAGACAGTAAAGGCACTCACGCTTATCAATTTTCCCTGCCTCGTCAATCGCTCCGGAGCCGCAGCCCCTTGCGCAGATATTGCATTTGTTGCAAAAGTCCCTTCGCTTAATGCCCAGGAAGCTAAACGTTGAAGGCACAGCCAGACCAGCCCCGAGCGGGCAGAGATATTTACAAAAGAAACGATAGCTTACAAGACAGGCTACAAAAAGCGCCACAAAATAAAGCACATAATACCACTCTCTTCCCAGACCTACAAGGAAGGCCGTCTTGAAGGGTTCAATCTCTGCATAACGCTCTGCCACCTCCATGGACATGAAGGAAAGGGCCAGCAGTATGAAGAAGATCAGATATTTCAGGTAAATCAACTTGCTGTGAACCTTGTTGGGAAATTCATACCTGAATCGCTTCGGGAATATAGTATGGAATATCCTGTATGCAAATTCAGTAAGTGTTCCGTATGGACATATCCATCCACAAAATACGCCTCTCCCCCAGATAACAATGGTAATGGCGATGAAACACCAGAGCATGAAGATCATAGGGTCGAGCAGGAAGAGCCCCCAGTTGAAACCATCCATGATATTGACAAATTCGTGGGTAAGAGTAAGGGCCTGAGTTACTGAAGGAGCGGCCATTTTATGAAACCCTATAAAAACAAGACCCGTCGCCATGACAGCATAACGTATCCATGTTGCCGCTTTCTTATTCTTAACAAGCTTGGGCCTGTAAACGAAAAGAACTATAACAGCCAGAAGGTAAATAGCTATAAAAGCGACAGACCCCAGGTTGCCCTGCCAGATACCGACCCAGATAGGCACATCTTCTTCAGCTCTTTTTTCAATGACCAGGTAATCCGTCGGCAGCATATATTTAGCGTTAAAGACATTAAACTGCCTCTCTATGGAGCCTACCACCTGTGCCGAGAGGAAATTAAAGGAAAAAGGTTCGAAGGGGGAAAAACCACCTTCCCGTATAATATATACCCCCCCTTCTTTGAACTCGGGCGCCCCCTCTGCTGCTATGTCATAAAAATTGAAGTAATCGACGTCCCTGAAGGTAAAGTCGTTCCCTCTCTGCTCGAAGTTGAAGCGCTCAAAGATACCGCCTCGCACAAAGCCGGACCCCTTGAATGAAGAGACCCCGTTACTGACAATCACAAAGGCATGGCCCCCTGCCTCAATCTCCTTCTTTACCCAGCGGTAGTTATTTTTTCCCATAAGGTTAAGGCCAGCCGCTGGGAGATTCAGGTAGCCGAAATAAATATCAACCCAGGGCTCCTCTCCCTTAGCCTCGTCGTAACCCACCTCCTCGGGAGCCACCTTGAGATGACCCACAAGACCCGCATCCAGAATCTCCTGCCATGAAAGAGGTTTGAAATCCTCGACAAGGCGCCCCGTCGTACTGGCGGTCTTCTTGATTATACCGACCTGCTGGGCAATCAGCCTGGCGCTCTTCATTATGGTCAGGTCCTGAGCGATAACCGTTACGGTTGCCCCACTGACGGCATCCATGGTAACCACATCGGGATCATCACTCTTTCCAAGTTTTGTCCTCGTGTCCGCCTTCAGGCCTACATACTGGTTGGCAAACCTGGTGAGTTCCTCCTCAGGGATTCCGACCATAAGTATAGGCTCACTATGCTGAATTACCCTGACCCCGGTAATGATGCCCTCCAGATCCATTCCGACCAGTGTTACCATAGGCTTACCTGAATAGGCCGGAATATCTACAATATCCACGGAAAGAAAAACGTAACCGATAACATTCTTCTTGCCATCTTCAGTCTTGAATGCCTCCACGTAAAATGGAGAACCTTTTCTTTCTGAAAAGCTATCGGCCTCAGGTATAAGCTCACTGCACGGCACATGTGCACAAAGATCAGGGCTGGATGAAATTTCTTTTGGAAGGGCCTTATGAAAGACGCTTCCCAGCGCTGTCGATGCGAATGCCAACAGTGCAAATCCAATAAAAACAACCTTAATATTTCTCTTCATATCCGCTCCTATATCGCAACAATGTTCTTCCCAATAATACCAAAAACAAAATCCTTTCTCAAGACGACAAATGTAACCATAGTAAACAACAAAAAATAGTATGAATAGCAGCCCTTCATACTAAATGACCTCAATTAAAATAACATAAGTTAGTGCTCACTTACAAGAACAATATCTTGAGGGTCCCTCTAATATTTCAATTTTTGTCATTCCCGTGAAAACGGGAATCCAGTTATATCAAGCATCTGGTTGCCCGATAACGTCGTGCATGAAATATTTTTAGAGATACCCTTAATTATTCCAGAAGTTTTTACTGCGTCCTATAGTTGTTTGGGAAATAGTTCGAGTGAAAAGCTTTTCCGGTAGATACGGGATACAAACAAGATCAATCTAAATATAAAAAGGGGTGCAAGGTAAGAGCCCTGCACCCCAAGATGAACACAATCTAACTATAATCGAAGGCTACTCAACGATCATTCTGCCTCTCATTTCGAGGTGGAGTGCGTGACAGAACCAAGTACAGTAGTACCAGTACAAACCTTTCTGGCTCGCCTTAAATGTTGCCGTAACGGTCTGACCCGGATGAACTCCGAAGTTTATGCCATGGTTGCAAAGTGCGAAGGCATGCGAAAGATCTTCAACCTCATCGTTGTTTGTAACTATGATCTGAACGGTATCGCCCTTCTTGACTTTGAAGGAGGTCATGCCGAATTCGGGAGCAGCTGCGGTCATGTAGACTCTCACCTTGTTCTTGCCAACCCGTACAACCTTATCGTCATCACCGAGCGATACGCCATCCTTCTTGGCCTGCTTCCTAATGGCGTCAAACATCTTATCATTCGGGTCATAGACCTTCTTGGGATTGATAAGGTCTCTTCTAACGATTACCGCATCATGTGGCTCTGGATGAACAGGTCCGTCATGAACAAGCTTCATCTTGTCACCTGAAATATCTATGAGCTGGTCATTGTCGGCACGCCTTGGTCCGACATTAAGGAACCTGTCCTTGGAGAACTTACAGAGCGCAACGAGCCACTTGCCGTCGGCATCCTTCGTCTCACCCATGGAGGTATTGAGATGTCCGACCTGGTAATGAACGTCGATCTTGTCCTTAATAGGATTGACGCTCTTATCACCGGCGTACTGCTTGATAGCGTCCTCAATGTGCCACTTGGTAACCTGGCTGTCGAGGAAGATAGAAGTGTATGCATGCCCCCTGTCATCGCAGAGAGTATGGAGAGGTCCGAGGCCGACCTCAGGCTGTGCAACTACGCAAGCCTCAGCAGTTCCCTTTCCATTGAATAGATCCCTTACCTTCTGGAGATCAATTACGGTACAGGTTGGAGAAAGCTTACCGGAACAGATAGCGTACTTTCCGTCAGGAGTTACGTTAATTCCGTGAGGGCTCTTGGGAACCGGGATATAGACAGTGATTTCACCTTCACCTTTTCCTTTACGTCCATCTACGACAGGAACCTTGGACTTGCCTATTGTGGAATATTTCTTTCCCCTTACAGCCTTCTCGATATTTGCAGTGTTAAAGAATACGGCCCAGTCCCTGTCTTTGGCCATCATGCCACCAAGATCAACGGCCTCCTCCGAGTTGTAGCAGGTTGCCATGGAGAGCGTACCGGCATGATCGGTAGCACAAAGGTCCATATTACCGGTAACCCTTACCTGCCACTTTACCTTCATTTTCTCGCCGTCAACAGCAGTATGAAGAGCAAAGTATTTAGTAGGGTCTTCCATATCCCTGCCGTCATTTGGCTGGGGAGTCCTGAACTCTGAGTTACAGAAAACATAGTAAGTCTTGCCGGTTCTCACCCTCATAGGGAAGATACCGTGAGTACCTTGGCAGTTTGGGAGGTCAACGCTGGCATCGGCCTCCATATAGTCGAGTCTTACCCTTCCGAGTCTGGCGTTAAGCTTATCGTTTATGTAGGCATACTTTCCGTCATATGTGCCGTCTGCGTAAGAAAGGTGACAATGATGGGTGTCGCCCGAGTTAAGCACCTTACCGTTCTTCTTAAGGAGCTTCTTGGAAGCATCGGTAGTACCATAACCTGTGGCGCTGCAATGGTTATACATAGGTATTCTCTTAAGCTCCCTCATTGAAGGAACGCCAAGAACCCTTACTTCACCGGACTGTCCACCACTCCAGAAACCGTAGTAGTCATCAAGCTTTCCTGGAGGCACATGGGGGCTCATACTCCCGGTGCTGGCCTCAGTTGTACCCGGCTTTATCCCCATCGCAACCCCTGCTCCAACTACCGTGCCTGCCGCTGCTGTTGTCAAAAACCCTCTTCGACTAATCCCTTTTTTCTTGTCTTTTTCCATATTCCTTCCTCCTTAAATAATAATATTAAAACCTATTAGTTTGAAAACACAATCCTTAAAGACAAACCACTGTTGCATATAAAGCAATTAATGCATCAAATAAAACACTATAGCCGAATTTAATCATATAGAAAAAAGAGAGTCAAGAAAAAACTTGAAAAATAACAGACTCAAGTTTCGCACCCCACCTGCTCATCTAATTTGAGCAGTGAGGATAGGAAACACTTTATAGAAT
>JAVVFD010000080.1:0-11831 GCA_032250935.1 bacterium | reverse complement strand
TCGGAGAGATATGGGACGAGTCTGACAGGAAGATAAATCAAATCACGCGTAACGCCGACGGCTCCATAACGGTAGATGGTAAATTTACCATACGAGACCTTAATAAGACCTTCGGGGTTGATCTTCCGGAGGACGAATTTAATACCGTTGCCGGACTTATTCTGCAGAGTCTTGGTAATATTCCCGATAAAAATGAGAAGGTTGAATATATGGGCTTTGAATTTACCGCCAAGGAAGTTGTTGAACAGGCAGTGAAAAAGGTGCTTATAAGGAAGCTTGAAGCCTCTTCTGAGGAGGGAGGCGATTGAATAAGATAACATCCGTTTTAATCGCTATTACGCTTACCTCTTTGGTATGGCTGGTTGCTATTGAAGAGGAAAGGTATAAACATCTAAGGGCAATAGAAAAGGATGTCTGGCTTCCTACCATGACCATTATCAGGGATTTGAATTCAACCTTGGCGGAGCGTGACTATGAAACGCTTGAAAAAAAACTACAGCTATTCTATAAACGCTGGAGAGATTATTTTCCTGATGGCGATAATCCCCTTATGTTTAGGAAGGAAATTCTCGATATCGGTGTGACTAATAATCCTGATAATGGCTTGGATCTTGATGAGAAAAAATAGATGTTTATATGAATTTCTTCTTTTAGATTTTTCGTTAATCTGTTCGCAATATCCCCGCCCATCTTCTCTTTCTTTTTTTTGATTTTTTTTGACTTCATTCGTCAACTTGAAAAATTACTCCTCTGCTGGTTTTTCCCCGATTTTACAGGGCCTTTCAAGGCTTTTCCCTTGACTGTGGCATGTTTCTGGGATATAGTTTCTAGTCCTAAAAAATAGCAAAATAACTTCAGGGGAATATGGAAGAGATTAATGATTTGATTGACCAGAGAAGGCAAAAATTAACAGACCTAATAGATGAAAATATAAATCCTTATCCCAATGATTTCAGGCCGGATACTCTGGTTGATGAGATATTTGACAGGTTTGCAGATCAGGACAAGGAGCAATTAACAGGCGTAAAGGAGACCTTTACTCTTGCCGGAAGGCTTATGACAAAAAGAGTTATGGGAAAGGCGTCTTTTGTCCATATATCCGACAGGAAGGGGAAGATCCAGATATATGTTAAACGCGATGAACTGGGAGTGGATGAATATAATCGCTTTAAAAAGTTAGATATCGGCGACTTTGTCGGCGTCAAGGGCCGTGTATTCAAAACTAATGTGGGTGAACTCTCCATAGATGCAAAAGAGATATGTCTTGTCACAAAATCACTGAGACCTCTTCCTGAAAAATGGCACGGTCTGACCGATATAGAGACAAGGTATCGCCAAAGGTATGTTGACCTCATTGTAAATCCTGATGTTAAGGATATATTTAGAAAGCGAGGGCAGATTGTTAGATCAATCAGGGATTATCTGACAGATAGAGACTATCTTGAAGTAGAGACGCCAATGATGCACCCCATTCCAGGTGGAGCAACAGCAAGACCTTTTGTAACACATCATAACGCTTTGGGCATGGATCTGTATTTGAGGATCGCCCCTGAGCTTTATCTGAAAAGACTCGTTGTTGGAGGTATGGAGAGGGTTTTTGAGATAAACCGTAACTTCAGGAATGAAGGTATATCTCAGCAGCATAATCCTGAATTTACCATGCTCGAATTTTATCAGGCATATTCCACCTTTGAGGACCTGATTGAGCTCTTTGAAGATATGATCTCTAAGGTCACATTTGAACTTCATGGAACCCACAAGATAACATATCAAGGCACAGATATTGATCTCTCGCCTCCATGGAACAGGTTTACCGTTAAAGAGTCTATTTTGAAGTATTCCGATGCCGATGAGGCAACGCTCGAGGACAGGACCAAGACCTTTAATTTTGCAAAGAAGCTGGGCCTTGATCCTGAAGAAAGATGGGGGCTTGGAAAGCTTCTAACAGAGATCTTTGATGCGGTGGCAGAGCCAAAGCTGATTCAGCCAACTTTCATCACTGAGTATCCTACAGAGGTATCTCCTCTATCCAGAAAGAATGATCAGAACCCGGACATCGTTGACCGTTTTGAGCTCTTTATGTGCGGACGTGAGATGGCAAATGCCTTTTCCGAGCTAAATGACCCTGTTGATCAGAAGGAACGTTTTGAGTCGCAGGTTGAAGAAAAGGAGGCCGGTGATGATGAGGCCCACTTTATGGATGCCGATTATATAAGGGCACTTGAATACGGCATGCCGCCAACAGCTGGCGCAGGTCTTGGCATTGATCGCCTGGTAATGCTGCTGACCGATTCTGCCTCAATCAGGGACGTTCTTTTCTTTCCTCACATGAGGCCGGAGGCCGGCCGCAAAACCTCTACACCTCGGGAAGAAGAATAAAATGTCCCTCCCTTATGAGGTCTTTATCGGCCTTAGATATTTGAAGGCCAAGAGGAAGCAGACCTTTATATCCATTATAACCTTTATTTCAGTTGTCGGTGTCACCGTCGGCGTTATGGCTCTTATTGTGGTGCTTGCCGTAATGACGGGCTTTCAGGATGACCTTAGAGACAAGATCCTCGGAACAAATTCTCATATAATAATAACCGAGTATGGCCAGGGTATGAGCGGTTTTGAAGAACTTGCAACGAGAGTTAAAGAGGTCAAGGATGTTGTAGATGCAACTCCATTTATATATTCACAGGTCATGCTTACCTCTGAAAGTAATGTCTCTGGAGTTGTGGTTAGAGGTATAGATCCTATAAGAGAGGCTGGTGTCACCAAGGTTAGTGAAAATATGATAGAAGGTACTCTTTTGTCGCTAATGCCAAAAGATGAAGGTGAAACTTCCGGGATAGTTATCGGAAGAGAACTGTCAAGGATACTTGGAGTCTTTTATGGCGAGGAGATCAATATAGTTTCCCCTCTTGGTAATATGACTCCCATGGGTATGGTTCCTCGGATGAAAAAATTCAAAATTGTCGGGATCTTTGACTCGGGAATGTATGAATATGATACCTCCCTGGCCTATATATCGCTATCTGATGCCCAGAAGTTCTTTAATATGGAAGGCCTTGCTACAGGGGTTGAGGTTAAGGTGAAAGACTTTTTTGATGCCGGCAGAGTTTCAAAGGAGCTAAGGGAAACGCTCGGTACGGGGTATCTGGTTAGAGATTGGATGCAGATGAACAGGAATATATTTACCGCCCTCAAAATGGAGAAGGCGGTAATGTTTATAATTCTGATGCTTATCATACTGGTAGCTTCCTTCAATATAATAAGCACCCTTATCATGGTGGTCATGGAGAAGGGGAAGGATATAGCAATTCTCAAATCCATGGGCGCCACCTCTTCTGGAATTATGAAGATATTCCTCATAGAGGGTGTGGTTATAGGTCTTATCGGGACGCTTTTGGGCGGTGCAGCTGGCGTTCTCCTCTCCCTTAATCTTGAGACCATCCTTGCCTATTTCGAGAATGTATTTGGTTTTAAGATACTGTCTCCCGATGTCTATTATCTGAACTCTATACCGGTACATGTTGATTATGCCGATGTTGCCTTGATAATGGTTTCTGCGGTTCTCATAACATTGCTCGCAACTGTTTATCCGGCGTGGCAGGCATCCAGGCTTGATCCGGCAGAGGCGCTCAGGTATGAATGATTAGGGAGGTTTGAGGTATGGCTGCTGATAATATGGATGTTCTCAGGAAAGATGTCATGGATTCCTACAGGAACGGTGACTGGAAGCGGTGCATTGTTGCCTGCAAGGAAATACATAAGCGCTTTCCCGGCAATGTCGCAATAACCTTAAAGCTGGCTGATGTCTTCCTGAAAGGGGGGCAGAAGAATAATGCGATTATAGCCTATCAAAAAGCGGCAGAAACATACAAGGAAAGCGGCGACTTCCTTAAGGCTGTCGGCGTATACAAAATGATACTTAAGTTTGCCCCCGACATGCAGGATATAAAGGCAAAGATGGAAGAACTCTGCTCAGGCGGTGATAAGGAGAGAAATAAATTAGATCTGCCTAAGATACCTCTTCTCGCAGAGCTTGACCAGGATGAGCTTATAGAGGTAGTAAATAATCTTAAATATAGCTCATTTTCTCTGGGAGATATGATATGCAGGGCAGGAGACGATGGAACGTCTATTTATGTGATTACTGAAGGTTTTATAAAGATTTTTATTGAAGGGGCAGCAGGGGAAAAGATAGAGATTGCAAAGCTGGGCGCCGGGGATTTTTTCGGAGAAGCGGGCTTTTTTACAAATGGTAAAAGAAATGCCTCTGTTATGGCTATTGATGATACTAAAGTGCTTGAGATCACTAAGGGTGACTTTGAAAAAATATTTGAAAAACACCCGCGAATTAAGGATTTGCTTGAGTCTTTTTATAAGAAGAGAGTGCTCGACAAACTATTGGTCGTGTCTCCACTGTTTAGCGTATTAAAAGATGCCGACAGGGCCGAACTGTTGAATGATTTTAAGCTCAAGTCCTTCAACGATGGGGAGGTTGTAATAAGGGAAGGTGACTCAGGTGACGCCCTTTTTTTAATTAAACAGGGACGGGCAAAGGTGACAACGGGTGAAAGTGGAGATAAAGAGCTTGTCCTTGCAGGACTCAAAGAGGGAGATTTTTTTGGAGAGGTCTCTTTGATAACGGGAAAACCGAGGACTGCAACTATACTGGCCGACGGGCCTCTGGAGCTTATGGAACTATCCAGGCAGGCTATGATGAAATATTTGGGGAAGTACCCTCAGATTGAGGATCTGCTTAAAGATTATATAAAGGCCAGGGCATATGGAACTATTAGTACGATAATGGCCCTTAAAGATATTGAAGCAAAGGAAGGGCTTGTTTAGCATCATGGAGAGACCTCTTTTAGAGTTAAGCGCCGTTGATAAATCATTCGGGCAAGGAGAGGCAAGGCTTGAGGTCTTGAAATCAATCGATTTAAAGCTTGAGTCAGGCGAGATGGTCGCGCTTCTAGGTTTTTCAGGGGCGGGGAAGAGCACGATGCTTCATGTTATGGGAGGGCTGGATCGGCCAACTTCCGGCAAGGTCATATTTGAAGGGTCTGATATTTACGAGATGAATATGACGGAACTTTCTATGTTTAGAAATAGAGATCTTGGCTTCGTATTTCAGGCTCATCATCTTCTTCCTGAATTTACGGCCCTTGAAAATGTCATGATGCCCGCCCTTATAGCCAAGGTAAGCAAGGAGGAGGCAAGAGAAAAGGCATTAGATCTTCTTTCCAGAGTCGGTCTTTCAAAGAGAGGCCATCATAAAAGCGGAGAACTCTCGGGAGGAGAGCAGCAAAGGGTCGCCGTTGCAAGGGCGATGGTTATGCATCCAAAACTGCTTTTGGCCGATGAGCCTACAGGGAATCTCGATACTAAAACCGGGGATGATGTTTTTGAGATTATCATGGAACTCAATAAATATATAGGCACTACCTTTGTTATGGTGACTCACAATGAAATGCTTGCATCAAAAACCGGTAGACAGATATTTGTTCAGGACGGGAGGCTGGCGTCATAAACAGTGATAGATAACTTTATTCTTACTATTAACCCGGCACCAATTCAGGGAGACCGTCATTCCCGCGCAGGCGGGGATCCAGACCCTGATAACCATGGATTCCGGGTCAAGCCGGGAATGAGAAATATATCTCTATTTGAGGGCCTATTCAATAAATTGAAAGTATTTCTTAACCTCTTCCTGGTTATATCTTTTTCTCTCATGTCGGCATCTGCCTCTTTTGCCGAAGAAGAGATTATTACGGCCATGGAGGTGAAGGGGAATGCACGAATAGAGGCTGATGCCATACTTGCGACCCTTGGTAGCCGGGTCGGCACATATTTGTCTGCTGAAACTATTTCTGAAGATCTGAAGAAGATATTTAAGATGGGGTATTTCAGGAATGTAAAGGCAGATCTTTCAACGGGTGATCTTGGGCCTAAAATAACCTTCATTGTGGAAGAAAGACCTTTTATAGAAAAAGTGACTTTTGAGGGCAATCTGGAGGTAGAGTTAGAGGCCCTGAAGGATGTTCTGACGGTCAGGCCTTATACTATATTCAGTCTGGAAGAGGTCAGGAAAACTGAACTTAAGATAGAGGCGCTTTATGAAGAGAAAGGGTTTTTTCTAGCAGATGTTTCCCACCATCTGACGTCTGAATCCGGTGAGACTATCCTGGTTTTCGATATCAAAGAGGGACGGAAGGTAAAGATCAAGAAGATAAATCTTCTGGGCAATAAGTTGATATCTGACAGAAAACTGCTTAAATTTATGGAGACAAGTGAAGGCGGCTTCTTTTCATGGCTAACAGAATCAGGTAAGTTTGATGAAGAAGCTCTTCAGAAAGACGTTGATTTGATTACTGCCTTTTACTACAATAACGGCTTTGTACAGATAAGGGTCGAACCGCCCAAGGTATTCATGTCTCCGGATAAAAAGTGGCTATATGTAACTATCAGGATAAATGAAGGTGGCCAGTTTAAGATTGGCAAAATAGATTTTGCCGGCGATCTGGTCGCCGAAGTTGAAGAGGACGGCGCCATCCTTGAAAACTTAAAAAGCTCAAAGGGCGATTTCTTTAGCAGAGATAACTTAAGACTCGATATTGTCAGCCTTACGGACCGGTTTGGAGATAAGGGATACGCCTTTGCCAATGTCTCACCAAAAACTGATATTGACGTGGAAAATAATCTGGTCAATATTACTTTTAATGCCGATAAGGGAAAGATAGTTCATATTGGACGTATAAATATTTCCGGAAACACAAAGACGAGAGATAAGGTCATAAGGCGAGAGTTTAAGCTGGATGAAGGAGATTTATATGACGGGAGTGCCCTGAGACGGAGCCGTCAGAAGATATATAATCTTACCTATTTTCAGGAAGTTGATCTTGTTACAAAGCCTGTTGAAGGTAAAGATGAACTCGATGTAAATATTACCGTTGGAGAGGGGCCTACAGGCACATTAAGTGTGGGGATGGGATACAGCTCGGTAGATGGACTGGTTGGCATGATGCAGGTGTCTCAGGGCAATCTTTTTGGAAGAGGTCAGAAACTTAGTCTGAATGTGGAAAAAGGCAGCGATAACAGCAATTATTCATTAAGTTTTACCGAGCCATATCTTTTCGATAGTTCCATAAGCGCAGGCTTTAGCGTATTTAATAAAGAAAGAGCTTATACAGGCTATACAACAAGGAATAAAGGTTATGGCCTGAGCGTAGGAAGGCCTGTGGGCGAGTATGGCCGGGCTACGCTGAGATATAATTACAAAGATGTTGAGATTGCCGACATTGGTGCCGATGCCCCCGCAGAATATCTGGATTATGCCGATACTGTCACCAGTTCTCTGGGCGCCACATTTAAAAGAGACAGCAGAGACAATTACATGAATCCCACCTCCGGGAATGAAACTTCTCTTGATCTGGAATATGCAGGAGACTTTAATGGAGGCGAAAATTTCTTTTACAAGACCGTATTGAATACAAGTTGGTTTTTTCCGGCATTTTCAAATCATGTAATTATGTTGCACGGAAGAATAGGTTATGCTGACGGCTTACAAGGGCAGCCTCTTCATTTTGACGAGAAATTCCGTCTTGGCGGTATTAATACTATAAGAGGTTTTGAGTATCGCTCTGTCGGGCCTGCGGAAGACGGCACCGTTATTGGCGGTAATAAGGAACTTTTGTTTAATATAGAATATGTATTTGATATTGCTAAAGATGCCGGTCTTAAAGGTCTCTTTTTTTACGATGCTGGAAATGCATTTGATGTGAATGAATCTTATGACCTTGGAAAGCTTAGAGATAGCGTTGGATACGGTTTCAGGTGGTATTCGCCGGTAGGGCCTCTAAGGCTGGAAAATGGTTATATACTCAACCCTGAGCCGGGCGAGAAAAAGAGTCGCTGGGAGTTTTCAATAGGGACATTCTTTTAAATTGTCAGGATTCTGGTTGTCAGGTAAGTAGGGTTAAATTTTTCTTCAGGAGAAAATAATGAAAAAATTATTGCTTAGTACTATGTTGGGAGTTTTATTATTAATGCCTCTTGGTGCTTTTTCAGCTTCAGGGGAGGTCAGGATTGCATACGTTGACCTGCAGGAGGCTCTGAATAGTTCCGATGCTGGAAAAAAGGCGAAGGACGTCTTCAAGGTTGAAGTGGACAGGCTTCAAAGTGATCTGGACAAAAGGCAAGGGGAACTTAAAAAGATAGGAGAGGAACTTGAAAAACAAGGTTATCTCTTAAGTGATGAGACAAGGGCGAAAAAAGAGCTGGATTATCAGGAAAAAATCAAGGATTTCAAAAGATTTTATCAGGATTCTCAGGAGAAATTGCAAGGTAAGGATGCCCAACTGACAAAGAAAATACTTATTGATCTGAGGGGCATTATATCAAAGATTGGCCAGGATGGGGGCTATTCAATGATTTTTGAGATGAGTGAAGGCAAGATATTGTACGCGCCAAAGGCCCTCGACTTGACGTCTGAAGTTATAAAAAGATATAACGAAAGCTCTAAGTAAGCCAGAAGATGAAACTTGAAGAGATTGCCGGTAAACTGGGTGGAACACTTCATGGAGATGGCTCCCTTGAAATAAACAGGGTTGCCTCACTTGAAGAGGCTGGAGACGCTGCAATATCCTATCTTGCAAGTGAAAAGTATATAGATCAGTTTAAGCGCAGCCATGCCTCGGCATTTATTGTGCCTGGAGGGCTTCTTCATCCTTCAAAACCTTGTATCGAGGTTGCAGATGCCCAGCTTGCCTTTGTGTCTGTCCTTGAACTTTTTGCAGCAGTGCCCAGGACTTTAGGGCTTATGCCGGGTGCATATGTTGATAAAGGGGCTATAATCGGTAAAGAGGCAAGCATTTATAGCGGCGCATATATAGGTCGATCCACCCTTGGTGACAGGGTGATGGTTTATCCCGGAGCTTTTATCGGCGATGACTGCAATATCGGCGATGATTCCGTTATATATCCAAATGTTGTAATTATGGACGGCATTGATATTGGGCAAAGAGTAATAATTCATGGAGGCACCGTTATTGGAGGAGATGGTTACGGTTTTGTCTGGGATGGGAAAAGACATAGAAAGGTTCCGCAGATAGGAACTGTAGTTATCGGTGATGATGTTGAAATAGGAGCTAACTGCGCCATAGACAGGGCGGCGCTGAGTAAGACCGAGATCAGGCAGGGCGCCAAGATTGATAATCTGGTTCACATTGCCCATAATTGTATAATCGGAGAAAATTCGCTTCTGGCCGGACAGGTCGGTTTTGCCGGCAGCGTTGAAGTCGGTCGCAATGTAGCAATGGGCGGCCAGGCCGGAGTATCGGGCCACTTAAAAATAGGTGATGGCGTCATAATAGCCGGTAAGGCCGGTGTTACGAAAGATCTTAAGGCAGGTGAGAAGGTTGCCGGTTTTCCTGCCATTTCCCACAGGGAGTGGCTGAGGGTGCAAAAGACATTGGAAAAACTGCCTGAGATGCGAAAAGTGCTTAAAGATATAGCTTATAAGATAGAAAAACTGGAAATGTCGGAGGATAAAGATGCTTGATGTAAATGAAATAATGAAGAATCTGCCACATAGATATCCATTTCTTTTAGTAGACAGGGTTAAGGAATTAGAAATTAATAAACGGATAGTAGCAATAAAGAATGTGACAATTAATGAGCCCTTTTTCCAGGGGCACTTTCCAGGTCATCCCATAATGCCTGGAGTCCTGATAGTTGAGGCTATGGCACAGGTTGGCGGTGTCCTGGCATACAGGTCACAGCCCGATACCGAAGGAAAGGTTGTCTATTTCATGGGAATAGATAAGGCGAAGTTCAGAAGGCCCGTGGTTCCTGGAGATAGGCTTGAGTTTGTTCTTGAGGTAATTAAACAAAGAAGGGATATCTGGGTATTCAAAGCAGAGGCTTTTGTCGATGGTGAGCGGGCAGCTGAGGCAGAAATCAAGGCTACTATTGCAGACGCCTGATCAAGTCGGACTCTGATAACATATATTTACGGTAATTTATATGATACATAAAACAGCTATAATTGATGCCGGCGCAATTCTTGATGATAATGTTGAGGTAGGCCCTTATGCAGTAATCGGTAAAGGAGTGAAGATCGGCGGTGGTACAGTAATCGGCCCTCATGTGCATATACCCTGTAACACTGAGATTGGGCGAGATAACAAGATATTCCACTCCGCATCAATTGGCGATGAGCCTCAGGATATAAGTTTTAAGGGGCAGCCGACCTTTGTAAAGATCGGAGATGGCAATACTATAAGGGAGTTTGCCACCATTCACAGGGCTACCATAGAAGATACCGCTACTTGTGTTGGTGATAATAATTTTATAATGGCTTACGTCCATCTTGGACACGATGTTAAAGTGGGGAATAAGTCGATCATATCCAACGGAGTTGGCCTTGCCGGCCATGTGAAGGTAGGGGACGGCGCCGTTATTTCAGCCTATGTTGGTGTTCACCAGTTCAGCAGGATAGGTTCTATGGCGATGATAGGCGCGCTAGCAAGGATAAACAGGGACGTGTTGCCCTATATGATGGTGGAGGGCAACCCTGCCATAACTCACGGGCTAAATGTTGTCGGCTTAAGGCGAAACGGAATAGATCAGGACTCCAGAAATGCGCTTAAAAGGGCCTTTAAGATGCTTTGCAGGGAGAAGATATCTACTGAAAAGGCTCTTGCCAAAATAGATAAAGAGATTGATCAAACGGCAGAGATCAAGGCCCTGACCGCTTTTGTCAGAGGCTCTAAAAGAGGTTTTATAAGGTAAATTTAAGGAGGACATTTTGAAAGAAAAGATAAGGGCGGCAGTAGTAGGAACTGGTCACATGGGACAGTATCATGTGGCTCTATATTCCGAGATGAACGACGTTGATATAGTCGGTATTGTTGATATTTCAAAGGAAAGGGTGGATGAGATTGCCGCCAGATATTCGACAACAGGCTACACTGATTACAGGGAGATAATTGATAAGATTGATGTCGTAACCATAGCTGTTCCAACTTCCCTTCATTATGAGGTTGCAAAGCCTTTTCTGGAGCGAGGCGTCCATGTCCTTCTCGAAAAGCCCGTTGCCAAAACCCTTGAAGAGGCGACGGAGCTTTTCCAGATTGCAGAGAAGAATAATGCCCATCTTCAGGTCGGTCATGTTGAGCGCTTCAACGGAGCTGTTCAGGAGATTAAGAAGGTTATAAAGGACCCTCTAATGCTTGAATTCCGCAGGGTCGGACCTTTTACCGGCAGGATAACCGATGCCGGCGTTGTTATGGACATTATGATTCACGATATTGATATAGCGTTGAATCTCATAGATTCAAAGGTCAAGAGTTTAAAGGCGGTTGCCGGGTCGGCATTTACCGATATGGAAGATTATGCAAGCTGCCAGCTTCTTTTTGAGAACGGCTGCCTTGCCAATTTTATATCTTCAAGGGCTACTCAGGAGAAGATAAGGACCATGTCTCTTTCACAGAAGGACGCTTACGTATTCCTTGATTTCAATGAGCAGGATATACAGATACACCGTCAGGCATCGTCAAAATATTTCATGACTAAAGAGGAACTGACGTACAGGCAGGAGTCCATGATAGAGCGGATATTCGTGCATAAGGGGAACCCGCTGAAATTGGAGATAGAGCATTTTCTTGACTGTGCAATGAGAGGCGCCAAGAGACAGATTTCTGCCGAGAATGAACTTAGATCATTGAAGATAGCCCTAAGGGTTCTTGATCAGATAAAACAGGAAGCATAGAAAAGTCAGTGATTTATGGCTGAACGTTTTGCACTTATTGCAGGGGCTGGTGAAATTCCTGAGATTCTGG